>JAYWAO010000348.1:0-12391 GCA_043782365.1 Deltaproteobacteria bacterium | reverse complement strand
TCTTGACCTTCGCCTCGACGGACATGCGCTTTGCTCCTGGATCGTGGAGACCCTTGAACAGGATGAAAAACCCGCGGCCTTGTAACACAGGGCGCGCCCGGGACAAGACCGGACGCGTCAGGCGACGAGGAGTCGCGGGAACAATGATGACAACCCTCTAGATACACCTACCGTTGGCGCACCGATACCCTACACCACAGTCGAGGTCCGACTGGCAGCGGAACGCGTCGGTCCTGGTGACGCACTGGCCGTAGTAGCAGCTCTCTGGCCAGGGGCAGTCGCGGTTGTCCTGGCACTGGCGCAGGTCCTTGCCCCCCTTGGCGCAGACGCCGATCCGGCAGGTCTGGCCTTCCTTGCACTCGGCCGGGCCCGTGCACTGCACCGTGCACCTGCCGTCGCGGCACTTCTGGCCGCTCAGGCAGGTGGGCGCGCCGGCCGCGTTGGTCTCGCCCTCGCAATCGCCGAAGGTGATGAACTGGCAGGCCTTGGCCCGGCACTCGGTGCCGTAGACGCAGTCCTTGGGCTTCTCGCAGGCCTCGCCGACGGCCGCGCGCTTGGGGCCGACCGGCGCGCAGGCTGCGAACACCGCGAGGCCCCAGACCACTGCCGCGAGCAAGGCCAGGTGGGGCGTGCGCGAGCGCTTCACTGGGCGGCTCCTTGCGGCGCCGCGGAGGCGGTGGTCAGCGCTGCGACGCAGGCCCGGAGGCTGGCCTCGTCCTCGATGGAGTAGGTCTTGATCGACTTGTCGATCCGCTTGGCGAGGCCCGCCAGCACCTTGCCATTGCCCAGCTCGACCAGCGTGTCGATGCCGGCCCTGGCCATGCCCTCGATGGTCTCGGTCCAGCGCACGGGCGCGACCACCTGCTCGATCAGCAGCGCGGCGATCCGGGCGGGATCGGCGTTGGGCGCGGCGGTCACGTTCGCCCAGACCGGCGCGCGCGGCGCCTTGATCTCGATGCCGAGGAGCACCTGGTCGAGCCGGGGCTGCACAGGGGCCATCAGCGCGCAGTGGAAGGGCGCGCTCACCGGCAGCGGCATCGCCCGCTTGGCCCCGCGGGCCTTGCAGAGGGCGACCGCGCGCTCGACCGCAGGCGCGGCGCCGGCCACCACCGTCTGCTCGGGGCTGTTGTAGTTGGCGGCCGAGACCACCTTGCCCTCCGCGGCAGAGGCCTCGGCGCAGGCAGCGGCGACCTCTGCAGGCGCGAGCCCGAGGATGACCGCCATCGCGCCCTCCCCCGGGGGCACGGCGTCCTGCATGAAGCCTCCGCGCGCGCGCACCGCCCGCACCGCGTCGGTCAGCGAGAGCGAGCCCGCGGCGACCAGGGCAGACCACTCGCCGAGGGAGTGGCCGGCGTAGGCAGCGGGGAACCCGACCTCGAGCGCCTTCGGCCCCAGGGCCTCGACGAACGCGCGCCAAGCCGCTACCGAGACGGCCAGGATGGCGGGCTGCGTGTTGCGGGTCTGCTTGAGCTCGTCCTCGGGACCCGCGGCGAGCAGCTGCAAGAGCCCTCCCCCGAGGGCGGCATCGGCCTCCTCGAGCGCGGCGCGGGCGGTGGGGAAGGCCCTCGCCAACGCCTGCCCCATCCCGACGGCCTGCGAACCCTGCCCCGGAAAGACGAACGCGACCGCCATCGGTGGAGACTCCTTCGGTAGAGCTGCAGAGCGAAAGACGGACCAGCCAGGGCTACCAGCGGACCAGGGCGCTGCCCCAGGTCATGCCGCCGCCGATCGCCATCATGAGGATGAGATCGCCGTCCTTCAGGGCCCCGGCCCGGCTCGCCTGGTCGAGCGTGAGCGGCACCGACGCCGACGAGGTGTTCCCCACGCTCTCGATGTTCACGTGGCACTTGGACATGGGGATCTCCAGCCGCTTCATCACGTGCTCTAGGATCCGCATGTTCGCCTGGTGGGCCACCACGTGGGTGACGTCGGCGACCGTCTTGCCATTCACCTCGAGCGCGTGGCGGCTGGCAGACTCGAGCGAGCGGACGGCGATCTTATAGACCTCGCGGCCGTTCATGTGGACCAGCATCGAGCGCTGCGCCAGCACCTCGGCGTCGAACGGGTGGGCCGAGCCGCCGCCCTTGATGCAGAGGATCCCCGTCTGGGTGCCGTCGGTGTAGAGGTGGGTGGAGAGGATGCCGTGGCCCTCGTGGCCCGGGCGGTCCTCGGGGCCCAGCACCAGCGCGCCCGCGGCGTCGCCGAAGAGCACGCAGGTGGAGCGGTCGGTCCAGTCGGTGATGCGGGTGAGCAGCTCTGCGCCGATCACCAGCACCCGCTTCGCCTGGCCGCTGCGGATGTAGCCGTCGGCGATGGAGATGGCGTAGAGCGAGCCCGCGCAGGCCGCGCTGACGTCGAAGCAGGCCGCCTTGGTGGCGCCGATCTTCGCCTGCACGAAGGCCGCGCAGGAGGGGAACGGCATGTCGGGCGTGACGGTGCCGACGATGACGAAGTCGAGCTCCTCCGCCTTGGTGCCGGACATCTCCAGCGCCTTGCGGGCGGCGGCGGCCGCCATGTCGCTGGTCGCCTCGCCCGGGGCGGCCCGGTGGCGCGCGCCGATGCCCGTGCGCTCGCGGATCCAGGCGTCGCTGGTCTCGATGCCCAGCTTCTTCACCAGGTCGTCGTTGGTGATCCTCTCGGCCGGGAGGTACGAGCCTGAGCCGAGGATGCGGGTGCGGACCATCGGGCGCTCCTATGTTGCGCAGGGCACTTCGGAAGGGTGCGCAGGGTACACGGAGAGCGCTGGAAGGCAAGGAGGACTGGGCCCGCAAGACGCGCTCGCAAGGCCGCGCCGTGGTGAGGTGCAGCCGCAGCGGCCCGCCCGGCGCCGCCCCTGGGCACGGTTGCATCGCTTGCGGGGAATGCCAGGCTGATAGGCTCTTAGTGTCTGAGACTGACGTCTTTGCCCCCGCCCGGTGCGAGTGGAGCACCGGACCTCTCGAAGGCCAACGGCGCGCTGCCGGCGCTGGTCGCCGCGGTCGACGACTGCGCCGCGGGGAAGTAGCCGGGCGCAGGCTACGAGGCCAAAGGGGTGGGCCTGGCCTCGGCCGCCACCAGCCCGTGCGCCCGCTGCGCCGCCGCCGAGAGCTCCGGCTCCATCTTCAGCCGCGCGATCAGCTGCGTCTGCGAGAGCCCGTTCAAGATCGCCTTCGGCCCCGACCGGCCGTGCGCGATCAGCCCCGTACCGTTGACGCCCAGGAGCGGCGCGCCGCCGATCTCGTCGTAGTCGACCCGCTGCTTCACCGCGCGCAGGGCGGGGCGCAGCAGGAGCACGCCCAGCTTGGCCCGGGGCGACGCGGCCACCTCACGCCGGAGCAGCTGCTCGAAGGCCCAGACGGCCCCCTCGGCGGTCTTGAGTAATACATTTCCGGTGAAGCCGTCGGTGACCGCGAGGTCGAACTGGCCGGAGAAGATGTCCTTCCCCTCGACATAGCCCGTGAACTGGATGCCCGATTCGGGCTTGCGCAGCGCGGCCGCGACGGCGCGCGTGAGGTCGGTGCCCTTGCCCTCCTCCTCGCCGTTGGCGACCACGCCCACCCGCGGCTTGTCCACCTTGAAGACGCGCCGGGTGAAGACCTCGCCCATCAGCGCGAACTGCACCAGGTGGATCGGCTTGCAGGCCACGTTGGCGCCCATGTCCACCAGCACCACACGCTGCTGCACACGGTGGGCGCCGCCGAGCGAAGGCAGCGAGCCGCCGATGCAGGGCCGCTCGACGCCCTCGAGCCTGCCGAGCACGAACAGGCCTCCGGCCAGCACCGCGCCCGAGTTGCCGGCCGAGAGCATGCCTTCGACCTGCCCGGCCTTCACCAGGTCGAAGCAGACGCGGATCGAGTTGTCCTTCTTGCGACGCATCGCATGGCCGGGGTGCTCGCCCATCTCCACCGCCTGCGAGGCGTGGTGGACGGGCAGCTCGGCCTTGGACGCGCCGACTCGGCGCACCTCGGCCTCCAGCCGTGCGGCGTCGCCCACCAGCAGTACGTCGAGACCCCGCTCGCGCCTGGCGCGCAGGGCCCCTTCGACGGCGGAGGCGGGGGCGAAGTCTCCCCCCATTGCATCCAGCGCGATCACGGCGCGACCCGGCCACGAGGACGCGCGCCCGCGACAGGGCAGGCGCGCGGCGACCTCGAGCTGGCGGCGCGGCCCGCTTTCACGGTACCGCCGGGCCGTTCCTTCAACTGACTACTCAGCCGAGCCCTTCATCACGGCCTTGCCCCCATAGTGCCCACAGGCAGGGCAGGCGCGGTGCGAGAGCACCGGTGCGCCACAGTTTTTGCAGGTCGAAACGTTCGGTGCCGTCGCCTTCCAGTGGGCGCGGCGGCTGTCGCGCTTCTGGCGGCTCATGCGCTTCTTCGGGACGCCCATCTTCCTACTCCTTACGATGCTTCGGTTGGTCTTGCTTGAGCTGGATGGCCTTCAGGGCCTCCCAGCGTGGATCAGTCACGACTTGGCGGTGGCCGCAATCGGCCAGGTTGAGGTCCTGCCCGCACTCCGGACAGAGCCCCTTGCAGCCCTCGCTGCACAGCGGAGACGGCGGCGCGGCGAGGAGGATCTGCTCTCGCACGAACGGCCAGAGATCGATGGACTTGCTGGTGTAGGTCTCTTCGTCCGCCAGCTGCGGCTCGAACGAACCGGCGGTCTCGGTGTCGCCCCGGTCGCGGCCCGGGTCGGCGGGGTCGCGCTTGCCCTTGTGCTTCTGGGGGGCGAGCTTCTCGGCCGTGGCGTCGCCTTCCGGGCGGGTGCGCGGCCCGCCATCGTCGGCGGAGCGCGGGTTGAACGTGAGCGTCAGGTCGACGGGCTCGTCGAGGGCGACGTCCTTCAGGCACCGCTTGCAGACGCCCGAAAGCGGCACCGTGAAGGCCGCCTGCACCAGCACCTTGCGGCCCATCCGGGTGAGCTTCGCCGCCACTATCGCCGCGCCGCCCGCGTGGAACTCGCTGGGCAGGTCGCCGCCGAGCATCTCGTCGAGCTCCTCGCGCGGCAGCGCGTGATCCCACGGCTGTGCGGCGGTGAGGATGTCGTCGACGTGGATGGTGAGCGGCTTCACGGGAGTTCTCTCTGCAGCTGCGACGGCCAGATGGCCTGCAGACCCGAGCTCGGGTCCGCGGAAAGCGGCGCAACCTAGAGGCGGCGCTCTCAAATGTCAAGGCTCGCCGGACGGGGCTCCGCCGGCGGCGCGGGACAGCAGCCGCCCGAGCAGGGGCGCGAGCGCGAACCGCAGCGCGACCACGGCCAGCGGGACCACCAGCGCCCACACCACCACACCCCGGGCCGTCGCCCCAGCGTAGCGGACGATCACGGGCAGCGCGCCAGCCTGCAGCTCGCCCTGCAGGCGGTCGAGCGTGAGCGGCAGGGGCGGCTCGCCGAAGAGCCGCTGCCCGGCCTGCAGGAACGGGATGAGCAGCCCCAGCTGGAGCGGGTAGGCGAGGTAGTTCACCAGCTGGATGGCGGGCTGGTTGAGCTTGAAGGCGAGCGCTGCCAGGAAGCAGAGGAGCGTGGTGCTGCCGAGCACGGGGCAGCAGCCGAGCCCCAGGCCGAGCGCGAGGCTCCACGCCAGCTTCGCGGGGGTCACGCCCTGCTTGAGCTGCCCGAGGAGCGGCTCGACGAGGCGGCGGCGCAGGAGCCCTGGCTTGTTCACGGCTCCCCCGCTGCGGCCAGCTCCAGCTGCGCCGGCAGGCCGCCCGCGCCGTTTGCCAGCTCCCAGAGCTGCGCCGCGATGGCAGGAGCCGCGGCGCGCGCAGCCCCCGTGAGCGCCAGCTTGCGCAGCCCGCGGGTGAGGAAGAGCGGCGCCAGCGCGTTCTCCAGGAACAGCGCCCGCACCGAGGGGTGGGTGCGCGCGAGCTCTGCGGGGCCCGCCTCGTGCGGGGTCTGGCAGGCGCGGTCGAGCGCGTCGGGGGACATGACGGCAGCAGTCGCTTCGGGTGCGGCGTGAGTCAACTGGCCGCCCGCGGCATCACTCTTTGAGTGCCCCTCTTCGTCCACGAGAGCCTGATCCCCGCGCCGGTCGCCCGCGTCTTCGCCTTCCACGAGTCGCCCGGCGCGCTGGAGTCGCTGATCCCGCCCTGGGAAGAGGCGCGGGTGGTGCTGCGCGGCAGCTCGCTCCAGCCAGGCACGCGCGTGGTCCTGGCGACGCGCATCGGCCCGCTCTGGGTCGAGTGGGAGGCCGAGCACACCCGCTACCAGAAGGACGTGCTCTTCGAGGACGTGCAGCGGCGCGGCCCCTTCGCCCGCTGGGTCCACACCCACCGCTTCCTGCCGCACGCCTCGGGCGGGACGGTGCTGCGCGACGAGGTGGACTACGCGCTCCCGCTCGGCCCCCTGGGCGCGCTCGGCGGCGGCTGGTTCGTCCGGCGGAAGCTGGAGAAGATGTTCGCCTTCCGGCACGAGGCGACGCGAATGGCGTGCAGGTAGCCGGAGCGCACGCCTGCACCGCCAGGAGAGCGCGAGCCCGCCTCGGTCCTGCTAGACTCGGCTCATCATGCTCAACGCCCTCCGCCGCTTCTCCCTCTTTGCCGGTCCCACCGCGCTCGTGCTCCTGATCCTCACCTCCTGGCGGGCGCCCGCGCTCCTGCGCTGGTGGTCGGCGCCGCCGATCCAGGACCGGTTGAGCTGCGCCCCGGTGGTGGAGTGGGCCGCGACGTCGATGCTGCAGATGCAGCTCTCGAGCCTGGCGCTCGGCCTCTTGCTCGGCGGCGTGCTCGCCATCGTCACCCGGCGCAAGACGACCGCCAGCCTCGGCCCCGCTGCGGCCCCTGCCCCGGGCGCTCCCGCGGCGAACCCGGCCGCCATCGAGAAGAAGTAGGCCCGGCTTCGATTACCGAATCGAGGGGTCGGGTTGGCTCTGGCCCCGCCTCCGTCGTCTTCATCGACGACTGCCCTCGGCTAGTCCGCGCGCATCTTCTGGTACGCAGGCCGCTCCACCAGCCGCGCCACGTAGGCGAGCGTGTTCGGACAGCCCTCGAGCAGCTTGAGGCTGCGGGCCCACGAAAGCGTGCCGCCGAGCATCACGTCGGCGGCGCTGAACGACTCGCCGAGGATGTACTGCGTCCTCCCCAGCTGCTGCTCGGCCGGGAGCACCGCGCGGGCGAAGTTCTTCTTCGCCTCCTCGGCCAGCGCGGGCAGGCGCAGGCCTTCGTTGCGCAGCGACGTGTGGTAGCCGTACTCGGCGGCGGGCTGCTCGAGCGTGGTGATCGCGTACGACATCCACTGGTTGTACAGGGCCCGCGAGGCCGCTCCTGGCGCGGGCGCGAGGCCCTTCTCCGGGTACTTGTCGGCCAGGTACATCACGATGGCAGCCGACTCGAAGATCTTCACCTCGCCGTCCACCAGCGAGGGGACCTTCCCGCTGGGGTTGATGGCGAGGTACTCGGGCGTCCGGTTCTCGCCCTTCTTCGGATCGAGCCGCTGCAGCTGGTAGGGGACCGCCAGCTCCTCGAGCATCCAGCGGGGGCGGGTCGCGCGGGTGGCGGGCACATAGAAGAGGATCAAGTGGGTCTCCCAGACGAAGCGAGGGCCAGCGAGACCGCCGGCCCTTGCGTTTTGTGTCAGGCCTGGACGGATGCCCGCCCGCGCGGGCCGGTGCGCTACTTCTTCAGCTTGTCGCCGAAGACCTCGCCCAGCGAAGCGCGGCCGACGTCGCGGTTCATGAAGTCGCGGTAGTCGTCGCCGTGGCGCAGCAGCGCGCGCACCGAGAGCGAGGCCTTGCGCTCATGCGGGTCGATGTCGAGCACCTGCACCTCGAGCTCGTCGCCGACCTTGACGACCTCGTTCGGGTTCTCGACGCGCTCCTCGCGCAGCTCGCTGACGTGGATGAGGCCTTCGATGCCCTTCTCGATCTCGAGGAAGGCGCCGAAGTCGACCACCCGCGTGACCCGGCCCTTCAGCTTGCTGCCGATCGGGTGCTGGTGGAGCAGGTCGCCCCACGGGTCGCCCTTGAGCTGCTTGATGCCCAGCGAGAACCGCTCGGTCTCGACGTCGATGTTGAGGACGACCGCCTCGACCTCGTCGCCCTTCTTGTAGAGCTCGCCCGGGTGCTTGACCCGCTCCCAGGAGAGGTCGCCGACGTGCACGAGGCCGTCGATGCCCTCCTCGACGCCGAGGAAGACGCCGAAGTCGGTGACGTTCTTCACCCGGCCCTTGACGGTCGCGCCGATCGGGTAGCGCTCCTCGAGCGTGGCCCACGGGTTCTCTTGCAGCGCCCGCAGGCTGAGCGAGAGCCTTCGCGCCTTGGTGTCGAGATCGAGCACCACCGCCTCGACCTCCTGGCCCTGCTTGAGCTCGTGCGACGGGTGCTTGACGTGCTTCGTCCACGAGAGCTGCGAGACGTGGACGAGCCCCTCGAGCCCCGCTTCGAGGGCGATGAAGGCGCCGAAGTCGGCGAGCCCGGAGACCTTGCCCTTCACCTTGGCGCCCACCGGGAACCGCGCGGCGGCGGTGGCCCACGGGTCCTCCTGCAGCGCCTTCAGGGAGAGGCCGATCTTGCCCTTCTCGGCGTCGTACTTGATCACCTTGACGGTGACGTCCTGGCCCACTTCGAGGACTTCCTTGGCGTGCCCGACCCGCGACCAGGAGAGGTCGCTGACGTGGAGCAGGCCGTCGATGCCGCCGAGGTCGATGAAGGCGCCGAAGTCGGTAATGGTCTTTACCGAACCGGTGAGCACCGCGCCCTCGGCGAGCCGGGCCATCGTCTCGGCCTTCTTCGCCTTCAGCTCCTTCTCCAAGAGCGCGCGCCGGGAGAGCACGATGGTGCCGCGCCGCTTGTCGAACTGCGAGACGCCGAAGACGAACTTCTCGCCGACGAGGCCCTCGGGGTCGGCGGTGCGCCGCAGGTCGGCTTGGGAAGAGGGCAGGAAGGCGCGCACGCCGATGTCCACCGAGTAGCCGCCGGTGACCCGCGCGACCACGGTGCCCTCGACGGGGCCGCCCTTCTTGCACTTCTCGGTGATGGCGTCCCAGATGCGGACCTTCTCGGCCTTCTCCTTGGAGAGGACCGACTTGCCGTCGTCGAACAGCTGCTCGACGAGGATCTCGACCTTGTCGCCGATCTTCACGGCGGGGCCGCCGGCCTCGTTCTTGGCGAAGTCGGCGAGCGGCACGGTGCCGGGCGCGGTCCACCCGAAGTCGACCACGACGGTCTTGGCGGCCTCGTCGAAGCGGACGACGGTGGCGGAGACGATGGTGTTCTCGCGCGGGCCGGAGCCGGCGCCTTCGGCGGATTCGGCTCCGTCGGCTGCGCCCTCGGACTCCTCGGGCGGGACGTAGGCTTCGGCGGCGGGATCGGTGGCGGCGACTTCGGTGGCGCTCATGGGTGGCCTCGCAGGCGCTGCGTCTTGGCCCAGGTCCGCGCAGCGCCGCGGAGGCCGGCCGGGGAAGGACCCCGGAGTTGGAAAGGGGGTTGTCTTTACCGCTTCCCGGCCCTGCGGGCCAGAGTAGAGTCGGGGGTGATCGAGAGCCTGCAGATTGTCGGCTGGGACGGCATCGAGAGCGGGCTGCTCGACGGGCTCGCGGCGCGGACGATCCTGATCTGCCCCGACGAGCGCTGCAGAGCGTCCCTGCACGCTGCGCTCGGCTTCCTGCGCATCGAAGAGCAGTCGGCGTACATGTACACCTCGGCGTGGAGCCGGTCGGGACCGATCGGGCCTGCGACCCTTCCGTCGCTCGTCTCCGGAGGCGGGGCGAGGCTCGAGGCGCGCGTGGACGGCCGGGACATCTGCCTGCGCATCGGCCTTGCGCGACGGCGCGGGCTGCGAGCGGTCCTCCAGGTTGTGCTCGGCCGCACGGGTTCGCGGGTCTTGCGGGGCGTGCTCGAGGGACAGACAGCTCCGCTCTTCGAGATCGGCGTCGACGAGCGGGCCGGCGAAGTGGTCGGTTTGCAGGGTCTGCCCAACGGCCCGGCGACGATGATCCGCGGCCTCTTTTGCGTGGAGTTACCGCGCGGAGCCGCCTCCGGGACGCGCTTGCTCCGGTTGGTGAAGAGGGTGAAGCAAGTGATCTTCATCTGCGCGGAGCCGGACGCCATCGCACTCTTCCGCGACTCCAGCGAGCAGGAGCAGCAAGCGTGGAAGGTGCTCCACGTCTCGCTCTCGCGCGGCGTGCTGAAGACGACGCCGGGTCACCTCGCTAGCTGAGGGCTGCTTCCTGGTGCCGTCCTCCTGCGATCGGCCGTGCGGACCCTCGTCAGCCCACCAGTGCTCCGGCCCGGGGAACAGGTCGCGGGATGGCGGAAAGCTGGTTTCCCAGCTACCTTGCTTCCATGAAAGCCACCATCGAGCTCGACGACGCGCTCTACCACCGGCTCAAGGTCGCCGCCGCTGAGCGGGGCCGCAAGGTGAAGGACCTGGTGGCCGACGGGGTCCGCTTCGTCCTGCGCGAGCAGCCGCCCGCCCCGGTCGCGAGCCCGACCACCAAGAAGCCCGCCTGGTTCGGCAGCCTGCGCGCCTACGCCAAGAACGCCGGCGGACACCACGACCTCGCCTCGATGCGCAAGAGCGTGGCGCGCGGTCGCGGCGCCGCGAGGCCGAAGTGAGCGTCGGTTTCGACACCTCCGTGGTGATCCGGCTTCTGGTGGGAGAGCCGGAGGAGCAGGCCATGCGCGCCTGGGACTTCCTCGCAGAATGCGCGGCGAACGGCGTCAGGGCGCACGTCTCCGGTCTGGTCGTGTCCGAGGCCTTCTTGGTGCTGCAGCACCACTATGAAGTGCCGCTCGCAGTCGCGCTCCAACAACTCGGGGGCCTGCTCGACGACCCGCGGGTCGACGGCGACCCCGCGGCAAGCGAGGTGCTGCGGACACCCGGCCTCGCGCGCGCCAAGCCGGGATTCGTCGATCGCCTGATCCACCAGCAGTACCGAGGCGAAGGGCGGACGCTGATCACCTTCGACAAGCTGGCCGCGCGCCTGCCGGGGAGCCGGCTCCTCGCTCCGTGAAGCTCCACGGACCGATGACCACGGCCGCCGTTGCGCAGGTACAAAAGACCCCTCTCTTCCCTACTTCACCAGGAGCCATCCCGATGCGCCTCGCCCTCTGTGCCGCCCTCTGCGCCGTGCTCTCCGCCCCCGCCGCGCTCGCCCTCAGCTTCCCGGGCGACTGCAATGCCGCCACCCTCCGCAGCGCCGGCAGCAAGAACGGCTGCACGGTGATCAACGGGTCCAAGGGGACGAAGCATCACGTTGTGATGAAGGCCGGCAAGCAGGTCACCCTGATCCCCGACACGGTGAAGCAGAACAGCACCTGCCGCACGATCATCAACAGGCTGATCGGGGGTTGCTAGGCGCGTTGAGCCTCTGGACCGTCCGCTCGGCAGAGCACTACGACCGCGCGCGCTGGCCGCTCCGGGCCGGGGTGCGCCACGTCGATCCGCACAAGCTGCCGGCCTATCGCTGGATGGCCGCGCAGCTGCGCCGCAGGGTCGGGCCGCCGCCGCGCGGCGTGGTGCTCCCGCGCTGGGCCTGGGTGGAGAAGCCCGACCTGCGGGAGAACGCGCACCTCGCGCGCGGCACAGCCGGCGTGGTGCTGGAGTCCCGCGAGATGGACCCGCGCCACCACGGGCCAGCCTCCAAGGCAGTGCGGCAGGCCGTCTTCTGGGAGCTCCGGAGGGAGCAGTTGCTCTCGGAGCGCCGGTTCGCGGCCCGCTAGACGCCGGGCACCGCGCGCGCTTGGTGTGTTACACGAGACCGATGCGAGCGCTTCTCTACGCAGCACCCCGCGACGCCCCGCGCTCTGCGGCGCGCGACTACGCTGCCCTGCTCCTGCGCCGCCGCCCGGGCCTCGCCGACCCGGCGCGCTTTCCGCTGCTGGAGCGCGCGCTCCCCGAAGCCCGCCTCGATCCGCTCTGGCTCGCTGCCTACCGCGCCATCACCGGGCTCGGGGGCGCTGCCACCGCGGCCCTCCCGCCGCTCGCGCTGCAGCTTGCGGCAGCCCCGCTCCACCTCTCGCTGCTCGCCGACCCGGCCTTTCCCTTCCGCGCGCTGGGCATCGTGCATGTGGGGCAGAGCGTGCGCCAGACCGGGCCGCTGCCGGCGGACTCGCACTACTCGCTGCGCGCCTTCACCTCCGAGGCGAAAGAGGCCAAGAGGGGCATGACCTTCGGCCTCGTCACCGAGGCGTCGCTCGCAGGCAAGGTTGTCTGGCGCGCAGAGACCACCGCGCTCGCGCCGTCGCGTGAGAAGAAGCCCGACGGGCCCCGCCCAGCACCGAGTGCAGACCCGGGGCCAGCGTGGACCGAACGCGGAATGCTCGACGCCCCCGAGCCGCTCGGCCGCCGGTACGCTGCCGTCGCGCAGGACCTCAACCCGATCCACCAGCACGCGCTCCTGGCCCGCCCGTTTGGCTTCAAGCGGGCCATCGTCCACGGCACCTGGACGCTCGCGGCCGCGCTGGGCAAGGCCGGTCTGC
>JAYWAO010000347.1:0-4502 GCA_043782365.1 Deltaproteobacteria bacterium | reverse complement strand
CTGGACCGGCCCGCGGCGGATGCAGGAGCTGCTCGACGGCGCGGCGCCGGCCTTCACCCGGTATCTCCCCGACCTCGAGCTGCTCATCGACGATCTGGGTCTGCAGAGCGACGCCGCGCTGGCGGAGCGGCCGCTCGAGCCGTTCCCGAAACTGGTCCTCTGGGCGCTGCGGGACGCTCGGGTCCCCGCACGATTGGACGCCCACGGCGGCGCCTGGGCCGGCGAGGTTGGCCGGCTGGCCACCGGGAGCCCCGAAGACTTCGCCACGCTCCTGCGCTACGTTATGATCATCGCGGGAGAGTTGTCGTTCGAGAAGCTACGAAAAGCGATCGTCCAGGCGGTTCCCGCCAGCGAGGCAGCGATGACAACTGTAGGAGAGCGGTTGATCGAGGAGGGCGCCCGGCGCGGGCACTCCGTCGGCAAGGCCGAGGGCAAGGCCGAGGGCAAGGCTGAGGGTCTGGCCGCGGGCAAGGCTGAAGATATCCTCACCATCCTCGAGGCGCGTGCTCTCGGCGTTTCCGCCGACCAGCGAGCGCGCATCCTGGGCTGCTCTGACCTCTCGACGCTCGACCGGTGGCTGCGTGCGGCCGTGACCTGCGCCCGGGCAGACGCGCTGTTCGCCCACTGAGCGGGCCGCTGTTCCCGCAAGGGGGCGGCCCGCGGGTGGTGAAGGCCTGTGGGGGCGGTGTGCGTGCTGTCCTTCGGGGGTGGAGAACCACCGATGACAGGGCCTTGGCCTGGGCCTGGCCCGCCTTAGCCCCGCGGGCTAGCGCTCACCACCAGCCGCCCACCGAGCCCCAGCCGGGTCTCCCCGGGCACGAACCCCGCCCCGGCCACCCGCTCTGCGAAGACGCCTCCGCTCCAGGAGAGGCCCAGCGCGGAGAAGCGCAGGTCCGCGCCCGCGCGCTGCCGGTGCTCCTGCGGCCCGCGCTGCACCAGGAAGTTTCCGGCCGCCTGCGTCTCGCCGATCACGTCGCTGAAGCAGCGCACCCACTCGAACCAGGGCGACACCTCCGCGGCGCCCAGCGCGAGGTCCGCCCGGGCCCAGAGCGACTGCGCGTCGGGCCCGAGCGGCGAGCCGAGGGTGCGCCCGGCGTTGGTCATCCCGGTGGTGAACGTCCCGTGCACCTGCGAGATCCAGCTCGTGCGCAGGTACTCGACGGCGAACCTGCGCAGCGGCGCAGGCAGGCCCGCGCGCACCTCCACGCCCAGCAGGTGGTCGGCCTCCCACTCGACGGCGTTGAGGAGCGGGTCGTGGGTGTCCTCGAAGGCGAGCTCCCCATAGACGCGCAGGCCCAGCGCCGGGACGCGCACGGCCGCGTCGAGCGCGAGCCGGTTGTTCTCGGCGATCCCGCCGCCGTACGAGCGCCCGAAGTGCTCCTCGACGAAGCCCCAGAGGCCGCCGACCGGGGGTGCGCCATCGCCGCCCAGCTGCAGGATGCGCGAGCCTCCTAGCTGCACCACGTCGAACAGGTCGAGCTGCAGGCGCGCGAGGTCGATCAACGTCCCCGAGAAGGTCTGCGGGTCTCGCAGCCGGTCGAGCGTGTAGAAGAGCGAGGCGCGCAGCCAGGGGGTGAGCGCCAGCGGCCGCAGCCCGGCCTGCACACCGTCGAGCGGCGTCGCGTGGGTGGAGAGCATCGTCTGCGAGCGGAGCGAGGGGCCGACGGCGACCGCGTCGCGCCCTGCCTGCAGCCAGACGGGGCCCAGGTCGAAGCGGAGGAACAGGCGGTCCACCTCCAGCCCCGGGGCGCCGGCGACAGAGCCGCCCCAGGCGCGGACGCGGCTCCCGGCTGTCAGCCAGGAAGAGTAGCCGGCGGCCGAGTCGAGCTCGAGCCCGCCGCTCGCCCCGTCGCCGCAGGGCCGTCCCGCCTGGAACTCACACGAGAGCGCGAGGCCGCCCGCGACCTGCAGCGGGTGGAGCGGCTGCGAGTAGCCGCGGTCGTACTCGGCCGCGCCGCTGGCGAAGAGCGCGGCGCGCGCGGCCGGGGCGAACCAGGGCCCCACGGGCGGCGGAAGGCCCGGGGCGAGCAGCGCGCCGAGCTCGCGCGGCGTCAAGCTGCGCACGCCGCCGAGCGGATCGGCGACGCGTCCGGTGGCCACTCCATCGAAGAGCGCGTCCCACTCGGCGTCGTCGAGGATGGCTCTGCTCGCGAGGGCTGGGGCCGGGTCGTCGGGGGTCGCCGCCTGGACCGGGCTTGCCAGGGCCCACCCGAGCGCCGCCAAGACGACCGCGGCCCCGAGCCGGCGGGGCGATCCGCGAACGGTCAGGAGAGGGCGTGTCACCTCGCCGCACCAATGGCAACAACGCCCCTGCACCCGCCCATCAGGGGTAGATATCACCTCAAGGCCGTAGGTGAGTGCGCCGACAAGGCTGTAGGCCTGGGTGCCCCTGTGGTGTTAGGGATGGGTTTGTAGCGGGGGGGTAAGTTGACGAGCAAAAATCCGGAAGAAGAGGCACGCTCGACAGGGTCGCGCTCGCCGTCCAGCGAGGCTGCGTCCGCGTTCTTCGATGGAGTCCTCCGCAACCGCAGGCTCAGGAGAGCCACTGCGGTAGCGGTCCACCTGGCGCTGTGGGCCGCGGCCATGCCGCTGGCGCTGGCGCTGCGCTTCGACGGAAACGTGCCCTCCCACTATGGCAGCCTCGGGCCCCTGCTGGCGCTGCTGCTGGCGGCCCGCTTCTGCAGCTTTCTCTACTTCGACCTCTTCAGGGGGCTCTGGCGGCACTTCGGGCTACCCGACTTCGGCCGCCTGCTGCTCGCCACCTCGCTGGGATCGGCGGCCTTCGCCGTCGGCGGGATGCTCCTGCAGCCCCGGCTGCCCCGCTCGGTGCTGGTCGGCGAGTGGATCCTCGCCATCGGGCTGGTCACCGGGGCGCGCATCTTCATCCGCGCGCTCAGCGAGTGGGGGCCGCTGCTCGACCGCCCCATCTCCACGCTGCTGGTGGGCTCTGCCGACGGCGCCATCTGCCTGCTGCGCGACCTGCGTCTCCTGCGGAAGCCCGGCTACCGCGTGGTCGGTCTGCTCGACGACGATCCCGACGAGCAGGGCGAGCTGATCGGCGGCGTCAAGGTGGTGGGCCGCTGCGACGAGGCGACGCTGCGCGAGTGGATCCAGGTGCGCGAAGTGCAAGTGGTGATCTTCTGCGAAGGGTTCGACCCCGCGCGGATGCGGACCCTCGGCCGGCTCTGCCTCTCGCTGGGCGTCCTGCCGCGCCACTTGCCGGCGCTCCAGCAGCGTCTGGCCGGAGGGCCCGAAGGCTCGGTCGCGCTGCGCGAGATCTCCATCGAGGACCTGCTCGGCCGCGAGCCGGTCAAGCTCGACTTCACCCTGGTGGAGCAGCTGCTCCGGGGCCGCAGCGTGCTGGTGACGGGCGCCGCCGGGTCGATCGGCAGCGAGCTGTGCAGGCAGGCGCTCGGGTTCGGCGCCCGGTCGCTGCTGCTCCTCGACACCAACGAGAACGGGCTCTTCTTCCTGCACCGGGAGCTGGAGGCGGCGTTCCCCGCAGTCTCTCTCAGCCCGCTCGTCGGAGACGTCGGCGACGACCGCCGGGTGGAGGACATCTTCCGGCGCTTCCGCCCCGAAGTGGTGCTCCACGCCGCCGCGCACAAGCACGTGCCGATGATGGAGGCCAACGTCTGCCAGGCGGTGAAGAACAACATCTTCGGGACGCAGGTGCTCGCCGAGGCAGCCCACCGCTACCAGGCGCAGGCGTTCGTCCTCATCTCGACCGACAAGGGGGTGCGCCCCTCCTCGGTGATGGGGGCCACCAAGCGCGCCGCCGAGATGGTCGTCCAGCGGCAGGCGCACGGCAGCAAGACGCGCTTCGTCGCCGTGCGGTTCGGCAACGTGCTCGGCAGCGCCGGCAGCGTGGTGCCCATCTTCAAGGAGCAGATCGCCCGGCGGCAGGCCGTGACGGTCACGCACCCGGAGATGACCCGCTTCTTCATGACCATCCCCGAGGCAGCGCAGCTGGTGCTGCAGGCCGCCGCGCTCGGCAGCACGGGCGATGTCTATCTGCTCGACATGGGCAAGGCGGTGAAGATCGTCGACCTCGCGCGCGACCTCATCGAGCTGTCCGGCCTGCGCCCCGGAAAGGACATCAAGATCGAGTTCACCGGGACGCGCCCCGGCGAGAAGCTCCACGAGGAGCTGCTCCTCGACGACGAGGGCTTCGACCACACGCCGCATCCGAAGATCAAAGTGGGCCGCATCCAGCTCCCGTCGCGGGTGGTGCTCATCGGGGGGCTGCGCAGGCTCGAGCTGGCGGTCACCTTCGGCAACGAGCCGCTCGCCCGGAAGACGCTCTCCGAGCTGGTGGCCGAGTCCCGGCTCAAGCTGCTCCCGGAGGCGGAGCCGGAGACACCGCTGGGCCAGGCCCGCATCCTCGCCTAGAGCGCGAGCCCCCTGATCGGGCGATCTTCTCCGGCCCCGAACCCGCTGCCGAACCCGCTGCCGACCCCCTGGGACCTTCTGGGATCCTCTGCACACGAAGGCCCCTCGGC
>JAYWAO010000346.1:0-12396 GCA_043782365.1 Deltaproteobacteria bacterium | reverse complement strand
CCCGGGGTGTGGACCGACCATGAGACGTTGACATGGACGTTGACGGCGACGGCGGTGAGGATTTGTCGTTGGCCCCGATCGCGTGGAACTGCACCCGAGCGAGGGAGCGGGCCTTGCCACGTTCGTGGTAGGAACGTATGCTGCTTGTATGAGCCTCCGCCAACGCCTGAGCGCATCCGTCGACGCCAGCCTGCTCTCCGCCGCCGAGGATGCGGTCGCCCGCGGCCGCGCGCCCACCTTGAGCGCCTGGGTCAACGACGCCCTCCGTCTCAAGCTCGAGCACGAGCAGCGGCTCGAAGCGCTCGCGGCGTACATCAGCGCGTACGAGGCCAAGCACGGAGAGATCACGTCCGAGGAGATCGCTCGAGCGCAGCGAAACGCGCGCGCGCGGGCCATCACCGTTCGCAAGCGCCGCCGGAGCGCGTGATGCTGGTCCTCGACGCGGGGGCGCTCATCGCCCTGGAGCGGTCCGATCGCGAAGCACTGGCGCTCCTCAAGGGTGAGCAACTCCTGGGGCGCGCACCGGTCACACACGGGGGTGTCATCGGTCAGGTTTGGCGAGGGGGAGCGGGCAAGCAAGCGCCGCTGGCAGCGCTGCTGCCCACGTTGCGAGTCGTGCCGCTCGACGAGACGCTCGGTCGCCGCGCAGGAGCCCTGCTCGGGCGCGCGCGCACCAAGGACGTGATCGACGCGGCGGTGGTGCTGCTGGCCGTCGATGGAGATTCGATCCTCACTTCTGACCCGCAGGATCTCCGCCAGCTGGCACTCGCCGCTGATGTGCACGTGGACTTGATTGAAGTCTGAGGTGACCAGCGGTCGCGCGTGCTGTCGCTACCCGAACGGCACCAACCGCCGGAAGCCATGCGCCAGCACCACCGGGTACAGCGCGAGGTTCCGCGCCAGCGCCGCCCACGCCGACCAGCCCGGCAGGGGCGCGCCGCTCGCGCGGCTCTCCGGGCGAGCGGGCCGTTTGGAGTCATACACTTGAGTGGCCGACCGGGTGCGGCGGGGCCAAGGTCGAGGGCGGCTGGCAGCGGGCTTCTGACGCGCGGTTTGGGCTGCGCGGGCAAGCGGGCGCTCGACGATGCCCAAGCCCCGGCGCTTGCACCGCGGCGCGCACCACGCCGCGCGGACCGATCCCCGCGCAGGTCGACCGGGAGCGCGCATGGGTTGCTCGAAGCTGAAGCCCGTCGCCGGGTTGGTGAAGAAGCCCGTCAGGGGCGAAATGTTTGCGTCTCCGCCTGGGTCATCCGGACTTGGCTGTGCACCACGCGGACGACGCACCTGCCACCGGCGCGCGCCTCGACGCTCCACTCGGTGGCGATGGGCGGCGAGCCACCCCAGCCTGCACCCTGGGCGGCGAACCTCCGCGGCGGATCCCAGGCCGTCACGACAGAACGGGCCAGCATGCCTGGACCGAAATCTGACGTCACCGCGACGGGCTTTCCGTCGCTCTCCTCGAACTCCGTCGGCACGAACCAAGACGATACGCCCGGCCCCGTCGCGATGGCCTGCCAGACCTCCTCCGGTGTTCCGGGGAGCTCGACTTCGACCTGAACGGAACGGCGTCCAGAGGCTTCCTTCTTCACGCTCATGATCGCTCCTTGGGTTCGGACTTCTTCGGTAGTGGGTGGGCCACGATCACCAGGCGATGCGCGCGGCCGCCGGGGGCCGATTCATCGTGGTATTTCGAAACGAGCCTCGCGACGGCCTCGGTGAGCTCGTGGCTGAACGCTGCCCGCTCCGTCGGCGACCGGAAGCGGACCTCCGTGTCCACCGCCAGGGTCGCGAGGCCCTTGCCCGCCTCGCGCGCACGGCGGACGAGCGCGCCCACCTCGCGAACCACCCGCGCGCCCAAAGCGATGAGGTAGCTCGCGGACAGCCGATCGACCTCCCGCTCGGGATCGACGGCGATCGGGCCCAAGGCGCTCGGCGAGACGATGTAGGAAGCGGCCGTCGCGACGAGCAGGCGCTCGGTCAGCCCGCCCCACTTGCGCTCCTCGGCCAGCCGCACGAGGCCGTGCGCTTCGAGCGCGTGCAGGTGATAGTTGACCTTCTGCCGGGCGAGGCCGACCCGCGAAGCCAGAGTCGCCGCCGAAGCGGGCGCAGCCAGCTCGGAGAGGAGCCGGCTGCGGATCGGCTCCAAGGCCACCGTTGCGGCCGCCGGATCATCGATGACCTGGATGTCGAGCATGAGCTGACGCTATCTGCGACAACTTTTCTTGTCAATGGAGGCCGCGAGAGGGAAGTCGGCGCCTGCAGCCGAGGCTCGTAGCCGGACCGGAGCCCGGTCAGGTCAGGGCGCAGAACGGCTGAACGCATTCAGTTCAGCGGCCCGCCCACCGGCCCGTCGCCGTCGAGTCCCTTCTCATCCCCCTCCTCATCGAACTCCTGCATCGCCACCGCCTCCGCCACCGCCTCGTCGATCTCCTCGTCCCCCAGCTGCGCCAGCGGCGCCAGCAGCTCCTCCGCCTCGGCGGGGCGCAGCGCGCCGACCGCTTCGATCGCGGCCAGCAAGAGCAGGCGCTCGGTCACCTTCGCCTGGACGACGCCCAGCACCTGCGGCCACGCCGCCTCGAGCCCCCAGGCCGCCACGCCGAACATCGCCTCGGCCTGCACGTCCTCGCTCGGGCTCGTAAGCGACCGGAGGATCTCCTGCTCGAACCCTTCGACGAAGCGCATGCCGAAGACCGCGGTCAGCCGCCACTCCTCGTCGGCGCTCGCGAAGGCCGCGCGGACCGCCTCCGGGTGCCACCCCTGGGGCGCCCGCACCGACGCCTCCAATGCCTTGCGCCGCAGCAGCTTCGGGATGTCCGCGTCCACGTAGAGCGTGCGCAGCGTCTGCTGCACGTCGTCGAAGGTGGCGGGCTGGAGCGGAAGGTCGTCGGGATCGTCGAAGCCGAGCGTCTCGCACAGCTCCAGCCCGGGCCCGAGCGCGATCACCGCGCGCGAGCGGAGCAGCACCGCCTCGCGGTCGCTCCCGGCGATGGTGAGCAGCGCGCGCGCCACCTCGTCGTCGTGCACCACCGTGCAGCCCGACAGCTCTGCGGCGAGGATCCGGTCGTCCTCGGTGGCGCCGCGATCACGCAGCACGCCGAGGAGCAGCGGCCGCGCGTCCTCGGGCCAGTCGAACGGGGGCGTCTGTGCGAGGGACTGCAGCCGCTGCGTCGAGCTGGCCTTCATCCGTGGTCACTCCTCTGCCCGCCGGGCGTCGCGGACCCTAGCCACAAGATCACCGCGCAGGCGCGCCGTCAAACGGACGGTCGGGTGAGCGCCGCGCTGAACGGAGGAACGCCCGGGAGCACGCGCAGGCCCTGCGCCCGCAGCATCGCCGAGACCTCGGCCGCCGACCCGGGCCTGCTCTGCGGCGCCTTCGACAGGAGCCGGTGCGCAAGCGCGCAGAGGGCGATCGGCGCGCCCGGGTTGATCGCCGGGATCTCCGTGGGCATCTCGCCCACCACCGCCTCCATCAGCGCGAACTGCGCGGTGTGCGGGAACGGCGGGCGGCCCGCGAGCAGCTCGTAGAGGGTGGCGCCGAGCGAGTAGAGGTCGGCTCGCAGGTCCACCCGCTCGCCGCGCGCCTGCTCGGGCGCCATGTAGCGGTAGGTGCCCACCACGTTGCCCGAGACGCTCTCCTGCTCGCTGACCCGCTTGAGCAGGCCGAAGTCCACCAGCACCGCCTTGCGGGCGGAGTCCACCAGGATGTTGCCGGGCTTGACGTCGCGGTGGACGAGGCCGGCCGCGTGGACGACGGCGAGCCCGTCGGCGATCTGCGCCAGCGCTTCGCAGAGCGCCAGGAGCCTCCCGGCCGCGTTCAGCTCCTGCTGCCGGTCCGGCGGCAGCTCCTGGTCGAGCCCCGAGAGCGTGAGGAAGCGGCGGGCCTTGGCGGCGGCGAGCAGCGCGCCCGAGTCGGGCTCGTCGTAGAGCGCGTCCAGATCGACGCCCTCGGAGGTCACCTCGCCCTCGTCGGGCTCCAGCGGCACGGGCCTTCCGGCGACGGTGAGCCACTCGCGCACGCCCATCCCCTCGATGAACTCCATCGAGAGCCAGTGGGTCCCGCCGGCCTCGCCGGCGTCGAGGAGGCGCACCAGGTTGGGGTGGCGGATCTGGCGAAGCTCGGAGAACTCGCGGCGGGTGCGCTCGGCCTGCTTGGGGTCGCCGCCGGGGGGCAGGATCTTCAGCGCCACGGTCGCGCCCGTGCGCGAATCGACCGCGCGCCACACGGCCCCGAAGCCGCCGCGCCCGACCTGCCTGTCCAAGCGGAATGGTCCGAACCAGCCGCGCATCCGGTGGAGCTTAAGCAGAGAGAAGCAGCCGATGCACGTTTTGGCCCCGGAAGAGCCCGGGGGGTTGCTATGGTGCGCGCCGTGATCGACCTCGTCCGCCTCCGCGCCGACGTCTCCGCGCGACCGCTGCCGCGCCACGTCGGCATCATCATGGACGGCAACGGCCGCTGGGCGCAGACCCGGGGCCTGCCGCGGCTGGAGGGGCACCGCAAGGGCAGCGACTCGGTGCGCGCCGTCACCCGCGCCTCCCGCAAGCTCGGGCTGCCCGCGCTCACGCTCTACGCCTTCTCGGCGCAGAACTGGGAGCGGCCGCCCACCGAGGTCGAAGGCCTGATGGACCTCCTGCGCGACTACCTCGCGGGCGAGGAGGCCGAGATCATGGACAACGGCATCAAGCTCCACGCCATCGGCCAGCTCGATCGGCTGCCGGCGCGGGTGCGCGAGCCGCTCGACCGGCTGCGCGACCTCTCGCAGGCCAACACGCAGATGACGCTGACCCTGGCGCTCAGCTACGGTGGCCGCGAGGAGATCGTCCACATGGCCCGGCAAGTGGCCGCGGACGTCGCCCGCGGCGCGCTGCGCGAAGACGACATCGACGCTGCGGCGGTAGAAGACAGGCTCTGGACGGCGGGCCTCCCGCCGCTCGAACTGGTGGTTCGCACGAGCGGTGAGATCCGCGTCTCGAACTTCCTCCTCTGGCAGCTCGCCTACGCCGAGCTCCACCTCACGGAGACACTGTGGCCCGACTTCGGCGAACAGGACCTGCTGGTGGCGCTGGACGACTTCCAGAGGCGGGAGCGGAGGTTCGGGAAGACCTCGGCGCAGCTCCGGACAGCCCCGAGCAGGTGAAGGCGAAGGCGCAGGAGAAGAACAAGAACCTCCTCCTGCGCGCGGGCACGGCGGTGGTGCTGCTGCCGGCGGTGCTGTGGCTGGTGTGGAAGGGAGAGCTGCCCTTCGCGCTGCTCATCTCGGTGGCCGCCGCCGCCTGCGCGTTCGAGCTGAACCAGCTCCCGCTGCAGGGCCCGGAGCACGGGGCCGCGCCGATCTCGGGCGCGGTGATCGCCTCCACGGGCGCGGCCTTCCTCCTCCCGCTCCTCCACCACGCGCCGCTGGGCTTCCTCTCGGTGGAGATCGTCCTGGTGGTGCTGGTGGCCGCCGCCTGCATCGACGCGCTCTTCTTCGAGCCCGAGGTCGCGCTGGTGCCGCGCCGGGTGGGCCTCGCGGTGCTGGGCGCGGTCTACGGCGGCCTGATGCTCTCGGCCCTGGTGAAGCTGCGGCAGCTGCCGAGCGGCGGGGTCTGGATCTTCCTCGCGCTCGCCGTCACCTGGGCGAACGACACCGGCGGCTACTTCGCGGGCCGCGCCTTCGGCAAGCACAAGCTCTACCCGCGCATCTCGCCGAGCAAGACGGTGGAGGGGGCCATCGGCGGCATGGCGTTCTCGGTCTTCTGGGGCCTGCTCACCTTCAAGCTGGGCCTGCCCGGCCTGCCCCTCTGGGGTGGCGCGGTGATCGGCCTGGGGGCGAGCATCCTCGGGCCGCTGGGAGACCTCTCCGAGTCGGCGATGAAGCGGGCCTACGGCGCGAAGGACTCTGGAAAGCTGCTCCCGGGGCACGGCGGCATGCTCGACCGGCTCGACGCGCTGATCTTCACGGCGCCCTTCGTGCTCCTCTGCGCGCGGTGGCTGCTGGGGAAGTAGCCCAGGGCGAATCGGATCAGATCTCAGAGATCCCCGCGTAGGTCTCCATCGTGCGGCTTGTTGCGCGCCTTGCCACGCGCCCGCCCGGCACTACACTGATCCCCATGACCCTCCTCTCGATGGCCCTGCCCACGCTGGCTGGCGCCGGTGAGTACCTGCTCTCCGGCCTCATCACGCTGGGCGAGTTCGCCGCGCTCATCAGCGTGGTGGTGTTCGTTCACGAGATGGGCCACCTGCTGGTCGCCAAGGCGTTCGGCGTGAAGGCGGAGAAGTTCTCGCTCGGGTTCGGCCCGAAGATCTTCGGGTTCACCATCGGCGAGACCGAGTACCGCTGGTCGCTCCTGCCCTTCGGCGGCTACGTGAAGTTCTCCGGCGACAACCCGGGCGAGGTGGTGAAGCCCGAGGACAAGGGCCGCGGCTTCCTCGAGGCCTCGCCGCTGGCGCGCGGGGCGATCGCCTTCGCCGGGCCGGGCGCGAACTTCCTGCTCGCCCTGGTCGTCACTTTGGTATTACACTTGATCCCGCACTCCGAGCCCGCGCCGGTGGTGGGCTTCGTCAAGCCGGGCTCCCCGGCAGCGCAGGGCGGGCTGCGGCACGGCGACCGGTTCCTCTCGGTGGACGGCGCCCCCGTGCGCGGCTTCACCGAGCTGCAAGAGAGGGTCTCCGCGGTGTGGAACCGCGCGCTCAGCCTGCGCGTGCAGCGCGGCGCCGAGGAGAAGACCCTCTCGGTGCAGCCCGTGCTGGTCGAGGAGGACAGCCCGCTCGGCGTGCTGCGCAGCGGGCGCATCGGCATCTCGGCGGCGTCGCGCACGGCGCAGGTCGCGGTGCTCGGGCCCGGGACGGCGGCCGCCAAGGCGGGGCTGCAGCAGTTCGACACGCTCACCAAGGTCGGCGCCGATGAGGTGAAGAGCTACGAGCAGCTGCTCGACCTGCTCGCGGCCCGCCTCTCTCGCGCGCCCGGAGGCAGCGCCGAGCCGGCGGAGATCGCCTTCGAGCGCAAGCCGCCGCCCGCGCCGCTCCCGCCCGCCGGGACCAAGCTCGAGCGGCGCCCGCAGGACCACGCGCAGGTGGAAGCGCAGAAGCTCACCGGGCAGTTGGTCATCCCCGCGCTCGGTCGCGCCGCCCTGCCGGCCGAGGTCGAGGCGCTGCTCGGGCTCGCGTCGAGCGACAACAGCATCGCGCACGTGCAGCCCGAGAGCGCCGCCGAGAAGGCCGGCCTGCGCCGCGGCGACCGCGTGCTCGAGGTGCAGGGCAAGCCGGTGATCTGGTGGGACGACGAGGTCGAGCATGCGCGGCAGGCCGCGGGCCCCGCGCCGCTGCACTTCAAGGTGCTCCGCGACGGCGCCGTGCACGACGTCGAGGTGGCGCAGGTCATGCGGCCGGGCCGCGACGACGCCGGCGTGCGGAAGCTGTTCCCCGAGCTGGGCGCGTTCCCTGAGCGCAGCATGCTGCGCGGCGGCGACGACGCCTGGGTGACCTTCGCCTATCCCTTCGGCGAGGCGGCCTCGCGCTCGGTGGGGGACACGATCGACAAGGGCAAGCAGATGCTGCTCGGCATCGCGCGGATGGTCACCGGGAAGCTCTCCACGCAGGCGATCGGCGGCCCGCTGATGATGGCCGACGTCACCCGCAAGATGGCCGACTTCGGGCTCGCGCCGTTCTTCCTCCTGATGGGCTGGATCAGCCTGAACCTCGGCCTGATGAACCTGCTGCCCATCCCGGTGCTCGACGGGTTCCACCTGCTCTCGGCGCTGATCGAGGGGGTGATCCGGCGGCCGCTCTCGCTGCGGTTCCGCGAGGTGGCCAACACCATGGGCCTCGTCTTCGTGCTGGGCCTGATGCTCTTCGCGCTCGGCAACGACGTGATGCGGAAGTTCGTCGAGTGAGCTGAGCGCGGGGCGCGCTTGCCCGCGGCGCTCGGGCGTGCGATCTGGGCGCCCGTGCTGATCCTCTCTCTCGATACCGCTTCGCCTGCGACGTCTTGCGCGCTGGTGGAGTCCGCCGGCGGAGAAGTGCGCCCGCTCGCGCAGGCGCTGCACCTGCCGCCGGCCAAGGCGGGAGATCTCCTCCCCGAGGCGCTCGCTGCGCTCTGCGCCGAAGCGGGCAAGACGCTGCAGCAGGTGGACGCGCTCGCGGTGGGCCTCGGCCCGGGCTCGTTCACCGGCCTGCGGGTGGGGCTGGCGGCGATGAAGGGGCTCGCGTACGCGCTGAAGAAGCCGCTGGCGGGCGCGTCGAGCCTGGAGTCGCTCGCGCGCGCAGCCGCGCCCCGCACGGGCCGGACGGTGGTCGCGGCGCTGGAGGCGCGCCGCGGAGAGCTCTTCCTCGCTGCCTTCGACGAGCACGGCGCCCGCCTGCGGCCCGACGCGGTGGTGCAGGCCGCGCAGCTCCCCGCGTGGCTCGCCGGGCTCGCAGACCCGCTCCTGGTGGGGCCTGGCGCGCGCAGCAACCGGGCGCCGCTGGAGACGCTCGGGCTGGCGGCGGGCGCGTTCGAAGCCGAGGGCGCGCAGGCGTGGCCCTCGGCGCTGGAGGTCGCGCGGCTCTGTGCGCCGAAGCTCACCGGCGCCGCCTATGACCAGCAGGCGCTCTTCGCGCTCGCCCCCGACTACCTCACGCCCAGCGAGCCCGAGAAGGCGCTCGCCGAGGGCCGGGTCGGCAAGCTGGTCCCGGGCGGGCAGGTCTAGCAGCGCGTGGCCATCCCCGCGGCCTCGCCGGCTCCACTGCTGCGGCCACGGCCCCCGCTGCCGCCGGTGCCGGATCGCCGCGTGCGCAGGCTGGAGGCGGCGGCGCTGCTGCTGCTCGCGCTCTCGCTCCTCCGCTGGACGCGCGGTGTGCATGTCGACGACGTCGACGCGCAGGCCTACCGCGTGCTGGTGCAGCACCTCGCAGACGACCGCGCGTGGCTCGGGTTGCGCTTCCTGCCCGGCTACTGGCCGGCCTTCCGCGAGCACCTGCCGTTCGGCTTCTGGCCCGCGGCGCTGGCGGCGCGCTTGGGCGGGCTCGGCGCCGCCGATCTGCTCCACGCGGTGTTCTCGCTGGGCACGCTCGGAGTGCTGCTGCGCGCGGGCCGGAGGGCCTTCGGAGGGAGCGCCGGGCTCGCCGCCGCGCTGCTCCTGGCGCTGACCGAATCGTTCTGGCGCTACGGCGGGCGGCTGCTCCTGGAGCCGCCGCTGCTCTTGCTCGCGACCGCGGCCGCGGTGCCGCTCTTGGTGCGGCCGCCAGCGAAGCGCGACCTCGCCTGGGCTGCGCTCTTCGGCGCGCTGGCGTGCCTGGTGAAGGGCCCGTTCGGCCTCGCGCCGCTCTGCTGTGCTGGAGCGGGCAGGGCGCTCGCGGAGCGGACTTCAGGCGGCACCACGCGACTGATGGCGCTGCGCCTCGCCCAGACCGCCCTGGTGGCGCTCCTGGCGGCCACGCCTGTCATACTCTTTCTCGCCCTCGACGCCCTCGCGCTCCACCAGGGCTTTTGGGAGGGCTACGCGCTCCGCCAGCTCCGCGACAGCGCGGTGGGCGCGCGGCACGACGGCGTCTCGTCGACGTTCTTCGTTCCGCGCGTGGTGCTCGGCCGCTTCTGGCCCGGGCTGCCCTTCGCGCTGGGCGCGGCGATGCTCTCGCTGCGGACGCCGGCCACCCAGCAGCAGGCCCCGGGCGCGGATCCGCGCGCGCTGCGGGCCACGGCGCTCGCGTCGGCGCTCCTCCTGCTCGCGCTCTCGCTGCCCGCGCGCAAGTGGGGCAACCACGTCTACGTCGCGTTCCCGCTCCTGGCGCTGCTCGGCGGCGCTGCGCTGGGTCCGCTGCTCGACCGGCTCCGCGCGTGGGCGGGCAGGCCGCGGACGCTCGGCAGGCTCGACCTGGTGACGGTGTCGCTCTTGACCCTCGCGCTCGCGGCCACGGGCGCAAACCAGCTCGGGCTGGGCCGGCTGCTGGCGCGGCCTCCGTGCCCCCTCGGCGCGGGGCTCGCAGAGCCGCTCCAGGCGCTGCCTCGTGGAGACGTGCTGGTGCTCGCGCCCGCGCCAGACGTGGCTTTGCTCGCGGCGGTGGCCGACGAGACGGAGCGCATCCCCTGGCCCGTCACGGCCCTGCCCAGCGACCCGCAGCAGCGTGAGGGGAGGCCGGTGGTCGCCGCGCTGGTCCCCGAGGGAACGCCGCCTGCGCCGGGCTGGCAGCAGGTCGCCCAGGCGGCGGGGTGGGCGCTGCTCGCCCCGTTCCCTCGCTTTAGCGGTGTTGACGACCGGCCTTGACGTCTCGCGTCGCTGGCGGGAGAACCGTGCGCCTCGCGCGCGCCTCGCGCACGGGAAGCCTGCTCGAGGAGATCCGATGCGGAAGCTGAAGGTGGCGGTGGCCGGCGCGACCGGCGCGGTCGGCCGGGAGATGCTGAAGGTCCTCGAGGAGCGCGACTTCCCCGTGGACGAGCTCATCCCGCTGGCCTCCGAGCGCAGCGCGGGCACGGAGATCGAGTTCCAGGACGGCCCCGTCAAGGTGCTGAAGCTCGGGCCCGACTCGTTCAACGGCGTCGACATCGCGCTCTTCTCGCCCGGCTCCACCGTCTCCAAGGAGTTCGCCCCGTTCGCCGCCCGCGCGGGTGCGGTGGTGATCGACAACTCCTCGGCGTTCCGGATGGACCCGACCATCCCGCTGGTGGTCCCCGAGGTGAACCCGGGCGACATCGCGCTCGCCGTGAAAGATGGCGGCCGCCGCATCATCGCCAACCCGAACTGCTCGACCATCCAGATGGTGGTGGCGCTCAAGCCCCTGCACGACGCGGCCGGGCTCCTCTCGGTGAACGTCGCCACCTACCAGTCAGTCTCGGGCGCGGGCCAGAAGGGCATCGACGAGCTCGACTCGCAGACGCGCGCGCTGCTCAACTTCGGCGAGATCATCCCCTCGAAGTTCCCCCACCGGATCGCCTTCAACGTGCTCCCGGAGATCGGCGTCGACTCGGGCAACGGCTACACCGACGAGGAGATGAAGCTCGTCAACGAGACCCGCAAGATCATGGGCCTGCCAAACCTGCTCGTGACCCCCACCTGCGTGCGCGTGCCGGTCTTCTACTGCCACAGCGAGGTGGTCACCTGCCGCTTCAGCCGGCCGGTCTCGGTCGAGGAGGCGCGCGCGGTCCTCTCCAAGGCGCCGGGGATCAAGGTGGTCGACGACCTCAAGTCGCACGTCTACCCGATGCCCCTGCTCGGCGCGGGCGACGACGCGACGCTGGTGGGCCGCATCCGGCAGGACCTGTCGGATCCATGCGGCCTGTCGATCTTCGTGGTCAGCGACAACCTCCGCAAGGGCGCCGCCACCAACGCGGTGCAGATCGCCGAGGCGCTGGTCGCCAACCACCCGGCCTCGCTGCCCTCGCTTCGGGCCCTGGCGAATTGACAAAAAGTCAGCGCCGCGCATCCGGGGCCGACAGATTGTCCCCCGGACCGCGGGCTGGCGCTCCCGCCCGCGAGCGGGATTGCCTCCCCCGCGCTGGCGCGTGCCTTGCTATCTTGCCGCCGACGATGCGAACCCTCTCGCGACCTGCCTCACCGCGCCGCGCCTCCCCGCTGGGAGGAATGGCCCTCGCCGCGCTCGCCCTGCTGCTCGCGGCGTCTCCTGCGCAGGCCGCGGGCGGCGTGGTCAAGGTGGCCGGCCAGACCGCCGGTGCCGTCTACAAGTTCGGGCGCGCCGGCTGCGACGCCGGCACCAAGATCAGCTTCTCCTGGGACCTGAGCGCCGTCACCGGGACCAACGTCTACGTCACCGGCACGAGCCTCAAGATTTGGGAAACCCAGACGTCGGGATGCACCGCCCCCGCGACGACCGGCGAGCAGACCTACGTGGTGACCAGCGCGCTGACGGGCACCACCAGCCCGATCGGGCTCGTCGACTTCCTCGGCACCGACACGTGCGCCAGCTCCACCTCCTCGTCGGCGAGCCCCGGCTCGTCCCTGCTCTGCGTCGGGTACTACAACGCCAGCACCAGCTCGGGGAGCTACAGCGAGGTGGCCAGCGCGTCGCTGCAGTACGCGATGCAGAAACCCAGCGCCCCGGCCTCCGTCAGCGTGGCGGCGGGCGACGGGCTCCTGCGCATCTCCTGGGCTGCCGGCAACACCAAGGACTCCATCAGCCACTACGAGATCTTCGTGGTCGAGGCTCCCTCCCCGCAGGGCGGCGGCACTGACGCAGGCGCCTCGGATGCTGGCGACAGCGATGCGGGCACCTCTGACGCGGGCACCTCTGACGCGGGCACCTTTGACGCGGGCACCTCTGACGCGGGCACCTCTGACGCGGGCACCTCTGACGCGGGCACCTCTGACGCGGGCACCTCGAGCGACCCCTTCTCGGGCGCAGGTGTGGTCGCCTCGCCGAGCACTCCGGGGACGACGGTCGTCGACCACTCGTCGACGGGCGCAGCGCTGGTGAACGGCCACCACTAC
>JAYWAO010000345.1:0-4506 GCA_043782365.1 Deltaproteobacteria bacterium | reverse complement strand
GTTTTTCTAGCCCCGGCATTTGCCGGGGCTCCCGGAGTGCGGCCCATAGTAGCGAGGTAGCTGCAGACCGAGCAGATGGGGGAGACTCTTTCGGCGCGCGGTACTAGGATCAGGCTGGCAGCGGCGTCTCTTCCCCGCGCCGCGCCCGCTCGATCCGCGGCAGCGCCGCCCGCGCGAACTGCACCTCCGCCTGCAAGCGCGCGAGCGCCTGCTCCTGCTCCGGACCCGGGTCGTTCCCGGGCTCGAGCGTGGCGAGCGCCTCATCGAGGGCGGCGGCGATCTCCAGGAGGCGCGCCACCGTCGCGTCGCGCGCGGCGGCGTTCCCCGCGGAGAGCGCGGCGCCTTCGTCGCCCATCGCCAGCGGATCGGGCATGGCGGCGGCCGATTCGCCGAGCTCGAGCGCGGCGGCGCGGAGCCGCTCCGCGGTCTCCAAGAGCGGGCCGTAGAACACCTGGTGGCCGCCCGGGAGCTCCGCGCGCCGGGCCTCCAGCCGCGCGGTCCGGCGCAGGATCCCCTCCAGCAGCCTGCGCACCCCCGGGTCGCCCGCGGGCAGCGCGCGCAGCGGCGGCGCTTCGCCGAGGCCCGCGAGGGTCCACGAGACCGCGCCGATCAAGAGGCCGAACCCCGCGCCCACCGTGCCGGCGAAGAGCGCGCTCGGGCCCAGCGCGCCTGCCCCCATCATCGAGAAGAGCATCGCGCTGTAGGCGCCTCCGGCCGCGAGGCCCGTGACGCCGCCAATCGGCGCCGCGAGGCCCGCCACCCGCTCGCGCAGCGGGCTGCGCTCCGAGGCGGGCTGCAGCGCCACCGCCAGCCCGCGCTCCTGGCAAAGGGCGGCGATCGCCTCCGCCGTCTCGCGGCTCGCCTTCGAGACCAGCACTGCCTCGCCCGCCAGCCGCAGCCGCGCGCGCCAGCCCGAGCCCGCCGGCGAGCCCACCGCGCGCAGCACGTCTTCCACCGGCGCCTTGTCGGCGAGCACGCCGTGATGGAGCACCACGTCGAGCGCGCCGGCGGTGAGCGCGGGCGGCGGGGCCATCGGCGCGGGCGGCGGCTTGCCGGCGAGCGCCGAGAGGACCTGCCCCGCGTCGAGGAAGCGCCGCTCCGGGTCGGGCTCGAGGGCGCGGCGCACCAGGAGATCGTCGGCCTCCGAGACCTCCTTGCGGCGCGCCCTCGGCGAGGGTGGCGGCTGGCCTTTGCGGCGGATCACCTCGAACGGGTCGGCCGCGGCGAACGCCCGCTCGCCCGTGAAGAGCTCGAAGAGCACCGCGCCGAGCGCGTAGAGATCGGCCCGCGCGTCGCAGCCCTTGCCGGTGAGGATCTCCGGCGCGAGGTACGCGGGCGTGCCCAGCACCGTGCTCTGCGCGGTGAGCCGCGCGGCGCCGGCCACGCGGGCGAGCCCGAAGTCGAGCAGCTTCACTCGCAGTGAGCCCGGGTTCACAGAGGGATTCGCGGGGTCTCCTCCGGGGTCGACGAGGAAGATGTTGAGCGGCTTGAGGTCCCGGTGCACCACGCCGGCGCGGTGGGCGGCCTGCAGCGCCTGCGCGACCTGCCGCGCGATCTCCCGCGCCTCGCCGTCGGGCGGCAGCCCCTGCTCGAGCCGCTCGCCCAGCGTGCGCCCGCGGAGCAGCTCCATGGTAAAGAAGGGGCGCCCTGCGTGTTCATACAGATCGAACACCCGCACGATCCCCGGGTGGCTGAGCGCGCGGGTCACCGCCAGCTCGCGCCGGAACCGCTCGCAGAGCCTGGCGTCGCCCGAGAGGTGCGTGTGGAGCGCCTTCACCGCCACCTCAGCCCCCGCCAGCCGGTCGCGCGCGGCGAAGACCTCCGCCAGCCCGCCCGCGCCGAGGGGGCGCAGCACCTCGAACCGGTCGCACAGCAGGTCGCCCGGCGAGAAGGGGATCACGGGAAGATCGTAGCACGGCGAGCGTCGTTGTAAGGTCGAACCCTGCCGTTCGATTGATATCCCGCCACCGGGGGCTCGTCCGCCATGAACAGCGTGCTGCGCTGGGTCAAGAAGCTCACCGCCTTCCGCATCGGCCTCGCGACGGGGCTCTGCTTCGCGCTGGTGTACGTCTGGCAACTGGCCGGGCGCGGTGAGATCCCGGTGCTCACCAAGCTGGAGCACGCGCTGAAGGACGTGCAGTTCCACCAGCGCGGTAGGGTGCCTACCAGCGGGCGGGTGGTGGTCGCCGCGGTGGACGAAGCGGCGATCGCCAAGTACGGCCGCTTCCCCTGGGACCGGCGGGTGATCGCGGGCCTGATCGAAAAGCTCACCGACGAGGGCGCGACGGTGATCGGCTTCGACATGAGCTTCTCCGACCAGGACCTCGGCGCGCAGTTCGCCGGGGCCAAGCGGTTCCGCCGGCGCTTCTCCGACCTCTCGCTCGCCGAGGGCAAGGGCAAGGCCGCGGTCGACCGCTTCAGCGAGGCCGAGTCCGACATCTCCGGCGCCGCCTCCGCGCTCGATGCGCTCCAGCGCAAGATCGCGCCGGGGGCCGAGCCCATCTACAAGACCGCCAAGGGCCGCCTCTCCGACGGCCACCAGAAGCTCGCCACCAGCAAGCAGGAGTTCGACGAGCTCGAGAAGCTGCACGAGGGCTACGCCGCCGAGCTCGACCAAGAGCTGCAGGGGCTCGACCCCGATCAGGTGCTGGCAGCCGCGGTGAAGAGGAGCGGCAAGGTGGTGCTGGGCGTGGTCGCGCTCACCGCGCCCGAGATGAAGTCGTTCAAGCCCCAGGACGTCGACGCCAACCTCGCCCGGATGAGCCGTGGCTTCATCGCCCCCCCCGAGTTCCGCGAGACCGACGGCGGCCTCACCCGCAGCAAGCCCACCAAGGACGACCAGCTCAAGGACTACCCTTCGATCTCAGCCCCGCTCGCGCCGATCGCCGCGGCGGCCTCGATGTTCGGCTTCTTCAACACGCTGCCCGACCAGGACGGCGTCATCCGCAACACCGCCATCGCGCTGAAGGTGAAGGGCAAGTACCTGCCGTCGCTCGACGCGATGATGGTCGCCGACGCGCTCGGCGTGACGCCAGCCCGCATCACCCCGGTGGTGGCGGACGACGCGGGCCGCGGCGTCATCGACGGCTTCTGGTTCGACGACAAGCTCTTCGTCCCCACCGACCCGCGCGGGCTGATGCGGATCAACTACTACGGCGGAGACCGGACGTTCTCGAACTACTCGATCGCTGACATCATGGACGGCCGCACGCCCGCGGGCGCGCTCAAGGGCAAGCTGGTGCTGGTCGCCGCCACCGCGCAGGGCACCTACGACCAGCGGGTCACCCCCTTCGAGAAGATCACCGCCGGCGTCGAGATCCACGCCAACGCCATCGAGACCATGCTCTCGCACAACTTCCTCCGGCGCGACGTCATCACCGCGGCCATCGAGGCGGTAGTATTACTCTTGATGGCGCTGGTCTTCGCCTTCGTCTTCGCCCGGGTGCGCGTCGGCCTCTCGCTGCCCACCGTGCTGCTCGCCAGCGCCGTCATCTGGGGCGCCTCGACGTTGTTCTTCCGCGCCGGCATCGACGTCTTCGCCGCGCTGCCGCTGGTGGAGATGGGCTCGATGTTCGTGCTGGTCACCGTCTTCCGCTACGCCACCGAGGAGAAGGACAAGCGGCAGCTGCGCAAGGCGTTCCAGCTCTACCTGAACCCGGACGTGATGGAGCAGATGCTCGGCCAGCCCGAGAAGCTGCAGCTGGGCGGCGACGAGAAGGACCTCACCGTGATGTTCTCCGACATCCGCGGCTTCACGACCATCTCCGAGAAGCTCTCGCCGCAGGCGCTGGTGCACCTGCTCAACGACTACCTGACGCCGATGACCGACATCGTCTTCGCCAAGGCGGGCACCCTCGACAAGTACATCGGCGACGCGGTGATGGCCTTCTTCGGCGCGCCCCTCGACAACCCGAAGAACGCGCTCGACGCCTGCGAGGCGGCGCTGGAGATGATGGAGGCGCTCGGCCGGATGCGCGAGAAGTGGCGCATCGAGGACCCCGACGTGCCGTTCGTCGACATCGGCATCGGCCTCAACAGCGGCCCGATGGTGGTCGGGAACATGGGCTCCCTCCAGCGCTTCAACTACACGGTGATGGGGGACAACGTGAACCTCGCCTCCCGCCTCGAAGGCACCAACAAGGAGTACGGGACGCACATCCTCATCTCCGAGGCGACGCTGCTCTCGGCGCGCAGGGCCGGCGGGCCCGACTGCCTCAGCGTGCGCGAGCTCGACCTGATCACCGTGAAGGGCAAGCACGAGCCGATCCGGCTCTACGAGCTGCGCGGGCGCGGCGTGGCCACCGAGGCCGACGCGGCGGTGATCGGCGTCTACGGCGAGGGGCTCGCGCTCTACCGCGCGCAGCGGTTCAGCACCGCGAAGCTCTCCTTCGAAAAGTGCCTGGAGCTGGCGCCCGGCGACGGGCCCTCCAGCCTCTTCGCGGGCCGCTGCGACGAGATGGCCGCGCACCCTCCGGGCGAGGGCTGGGACGGGGTCTTCAAGATGAC
>JAYWAO010000344.1:0-4507 GCA_043782365.1 Deltaproteobacteria bacterium | reverse complement strand
ATACTTGGGAGCGAGTTCGAGGTAGCGGTCCTTCGGCCAGTGCGCGAGGAGGCGGAAGAGGTCGCGGAGGTACGCCTCGGGGTCGAGGTTGTGGAGGCAAGCCGCGTCTACCGCGCTTACCTGATGAAAGAGGAGCTGAGGGCCATGTACCGCTGCGGCCCCAAGGCAGCAGAGCGGCACCTCGAGGCGTTCATCGCCTGGGCCAGCCGCTCTCGGCTGGAGCCATTCGTCAAGCTCGCCCGCACGCTCCGTAAGCACAGCGGGGGGATCCTCGCCGCCATCACACTGGGAGTCTCCAACGGGAGGCTCGAAGGTATCAACAACAAGATCGGCGTCATCAAGCATCGGGCTTACGGATTCCATTCAGCTGCTGCATTAATCGCAATGGTCTTCCTATGCTGTTCGGCCATTGAGATCACGCTGCCAGTTTGACCGCTGTCACCCACAAGGGATTTAGGACAACCCAAGAAGGTCATCGAGGTCGCCCTGCGGGTTGCCCGCGAGCCCGGCCGGTGGGACGCGGCTCGCAAGGAGCTCAGCGAGGACCAGATGGATTTCCTGCTCTGGCTGCTGCCGTCCAACTTCGAGCCTGCCCAGAACTACATCCTCGATCACGAAGAGCAGTTCGGTCCGAAGAGACGGAGAGGCGAATTCAAGATCTCCCTGCTGCGAAGCCCGCTGCTCGCGCGCTACCACCAGGACCCGCGCTGGCAGCGGCTGATGCGCACGGCCGGGTTCGACCCCGGGCAGGTGCGCTGACCATGGCAGACCAGCCGCCCTCGCTGCTAGAAGAGCTGCAGCGCCGCCGCGTCTTCCGCGCGGTGATCGCCTACGGCCTGGCCGCGTTTGGCGCCCTGCAGATCGACGGCTGGCGGAGGCAGGGGTCCTGATCCGCAAGCAGACCGAGCGGGACCCGATCAGCCCGAGCGCCTGGCGGCAGCTGGGGATCACGCTGGTGATGCTCGGCGAGCTGGGGCCGGCCAGGGCCGCGCTCGAGCGCTCGCTGGAGCTGAGCCCGGAGCAGAGCAGCACCGCCTTCTGGCTCTGCCTCGAGCTGCTGCTCGAGAAGAAGCCCGCGGAGGCGCTCGCCGCCGCGCACCGCTCCACCAGCGAGACCTTCCGCCTCGCCGGCGAAGCAATGGCCCACCACCACCTCGGGCACGAGGAGGAGGTGCGGCGCCTGCTGGCGGAGATGAGCGCGAAGTACGCCATCTACCAGATCGCCGAGGTCCAGGCCTGGCTCGGAGACAACGACCAGGCCTTCGCCTCGCTGGAGCGGGCGCGCGTGCAACACGACGCCGGGCTCATCTACACCAAAGGCGACCCCGCGCTGCGCGGCTTGCACGGCGACCCGCGCTGGCGGGCGCTGCTCGAGGCGCTGCACCTGCCGGTCGATTGAGGCGTGACACTGGCCCGCGGGGGCCTCAGCTCGCTGCGCTCTCGGAGAGCGCGCGCCGCAGGAGTTCTTCGAGCCCCAATCGCTGCGCCTGTTGCTGCAGATAGTCGCGATCGATCTGCGCCCCGCTGACGCGCAACACGCCGAGCACATCTCGCCACTGCTGGTCGGAGACGCCGCCGCCGTCGCGGAACCAGGAGAGCTTGCTCAACACCACGTCGTCCGCTCGGAGGACCCTCAAGGCGCCGCCGCCGACGGCGCTCTCGACCGCTCTCTGCAGGCGCAGCGCGTTCGTCGCGCTCGCGCCAGCGGCGAAGAGGTCGATCTTCAGCATCCAGGGCAGGAAGTAGACGTTCCAGGAGCCGCCGCTGCGGATTGCTTCAGCGAGCGCCGCCTCATCGACGTCGAACTCCTCACCCAGCGCGGCGGCGAGGCGCGAGACCTGCGCGACCTTCAAGTCGGTGAGAAAGTCGACGTCGTTCGTAGAACGCGGATCGCCCTGCAACGAGCTCGCGAGGCTGCCGACCAGGACGTGGCGTGCACTGGCAAGAGAGAGGGCCCGCGCCACCCGGACGGCGACGTCGAGCACATCGGCCGGGCCCGGATCGTCAGATGGCATCGTCGGGCACCACGCCGGCCAGACGCAGGGCAGCCGCCCGTCCATACAGTCGCACCGCCAGCCGGGCGCGCACCTCCTCGGTCGAGGCGTTTGGAAAGCGCTGCCGGATCCCCAGCTCCGCGAGCCGCCGGACGCCGGAGGTGAGGCGCCCGACCAGGCGGCCGCGCCCCTCTTCTCCGAGGGCGGCGAGCCGCGAGTAATACACTTGCTGTTGCCGCGGTGAGGTGTCGCGCATGGGCTCCACACCTTACCTCTCCGCCGAGCCACGGCACCAGGAGAGCTGCTCGACGGTGGGCAGAGCCTCACGCGTGCCAGGTTCGCGCCGTGGAGCCCGCCCGGCCATCGGTGTTCGCAGAGCTCCCTGCGCGACCGGTCTCTCACCGTCGGAATGCCGAGCGGCCGCTGCTTGCCGTTCACCTTCGGGATGTACCGCCGCAGCACTGGCTGTGGGCGATACGTTCCTGCTTGGAGCGCGTGCTGCAGCTCTTCCAGCAGCCGCGGAACGCCATGCTGCTCCACCACCGCGAGCGTCACGCCATCGACGCCCGCTGCTCCTCGATTGCGCCGGACGGTGGACCGGGGTCAGCTACGCCAGGTCGAGTCCTATGCCCGCGTAGATGTCGTCGACGGGGAACGCCACTTCCGCGGTGTCGACCCGCTCGCCTCCGCGGACTTCCTTCTCCTCCCAACCGGAGGAGGTCCGCTGCACCACGGTGATGGCGCGGGCGCGATGGGAGACGAAGAGCACGACACGAAGCGAGGCGAGCTGCTTGTAGTGGCTGAGCTTGTCTCCGCGATCGTAGTCCTCGGTGGAGCGGCTGGTCACCTCGACCACGATGGCCGGATTGGTTAGCGCGTTGGCATCGCGGGCCGAGACCTTCTGCGGACCGCAGACCACGGAGGCATCGGGGAAGGTCGAAAGGTCGGAGGACTCGATGCGCAGCTTCAAGTCCGAGCTGAAGACGAGGCACGAGGGCTTGACCGCTTGCCGCAGCACGCCGATCATCGCCGCGGCCAGCGCCGCGTGCGTCGGCGTTCCGCCGGCCATCGCGTAGATGACGCCGTCGCAGTACTCGAGCTTGAAGGAGCTTTGCTCCAGGAGGGAGAGATAGTCGTCATAACTGTAGTGCAGGCGCTTTGCGGTGCTCATGGACGTTCCTGAGGACGGCCGGTTTCCATGTCCTGTAAGAACTCTTCCGCCAACTCGGCCTCCAGGGTTCCGAGCCTACCACCTCTGAAGCCTCGAACGTCCGCGAGGGGAAGTGGAGGCCGCCGCGAAGGAAGCGTTCGACGTCGCGCTTCATTCCCAGCACGCTCTGCTGATAGCGGGCGGCCGGTTCCTTCCGCAGCGCCCATTGCGCAACCACTCTTGCGCGTGCGCGGTGGGCAGACCCCCACGCGTGCTAGGTTCGCGCCGTGGAGCCCGTCCGGCCATCGGTGTTGGCAGAGCTCCAGCAGCGGCGCGTCTTCCGCGCGGTGGTCGCCTACGGCGTGGTGGCGTTTGCCGCGCGCTGGTCGCCTATGGGGTGGTGGCCTTCGCCGTATTACAGATCGCCGAGCCAATCATGCACGGCCTCCACTGGCCCGACGCCGTGCTTACCTACATCGTGGTGGCGCTGGCGCTCGGCTTTCCCGTCGTTGTCGGGATCGCCTGGATCTTCGACGAGAACCTCGGCGCAAAGCCGGGCCACGCCGAGGGGGCCCGGCCCGCGCGCAGCCTGTCTGGCCTCCGCCTGTTCGCCGTGCTCGCCGCCGTCGGCCTGCTCGGCGCCACCCCGGGCTTGGTCTGGTACTTCGCGCTACGGCCCGCGCCTCGCGCGGCAGCGGGCGCGGGGAGCGACGAGCAGCTCAAGGCCGCGCTCGACGCCGCGCCGCCGGCCTCCGACATCCGCGCGGCCCCCTCGATCGCCGTGCTGCCGCTGGTCGACATGAGCCCGGCCAAGGACCAGGAGTACTTCGCCGACGGCCTCGCCGAGGAGCTGCTCAACCTGCTCGCCAAGGTGCCGGGCCTGCGCGTCGCCGCCCGCACCTCGGCCTTCGCCTTCAAGGGCAAGAACGTGAAGATGAGCGAGATCGGGCGCGAGCTCGGAGTCGCCACCGTCCTCGAGGGGAGCGTGCGCAAGTCGGGCGACCAGGTCCGCATCACCACGCAGCTGATCAACGCCAGCGACGGCTATCACCTCTGGTCGGAGACCTACGACCGCAAGCTCACCGACATCTTCACCGTGCAGGACGAGATCGCCCGCGCGGTGGTGGGGGCGCTGAGGCTCAAGCTGCTCCCGGCGCAGGAGCCCGGCAAGGCAGGGCAGCGCACCGCCAGCCCCGAGGCGTACCTGCTGCCACGAGCGACAGCGACGACGCTGGGCTGCACTCGCTACAGGCTGTCCGGTTATTCCTACTCCCGGAACTTGGAGGGCCATTCAGCTTCGCGCACCAGCAGGAGCGCCGGGCATGCCCTGATGATTGGTCACATCTCTTCCGGGGGACGACGC
>JAYWAO010000343.1:0-12408 GCA_043782365.1 Deltaproteobacteria bacterium | reverse complement strand
TGAAGGTGGACGTGAAGTCGGCGATGGTCGCGCCCGCGTTCGGCGTGGCCGCGGCGACCTTCATGCCCTTGCCCTCGACCGTGTAGGTGGTGTTCGGGTCGAGGACGGTGCCGGCCGTGAAGGTGTAGCGCACCCACTGGTTGTTGGTGCCATCGTCGATTGCGGCGGTGCCCGGGACGACCGTACCGGCCTTTTTGACGACCACGCCCGCGAGGATGGCCTTGTCGACCGGCTCCTGCACGAGCAGCGAGACGCTCTTGGTGAAGATCGAGTTGGCCACGGTGGCGTCGCCGGGGGTCACGACGCGCACGCGGGGAGAAGCGACCCCGGCCTTGATGGTGTAGGAGGCCTCGGCCGCCAGCTTGGTGCCCGTGGCGCCCACGGTGGTGACGGGGAGGGTGACCTTGTAGGAGCCCTTCGACTCCCAGAAGAGGCCCGCCGCGCAGCCGACGATGCGCGAGTTGGCATCGCCAAAGTCGGAGCAGCCGCCGTCGTTTTTCGAGCCGTCCGCGCGGGTGACCGACGCATCCGGAGCATCGCTCACCTGGCTGCTGAAGAAGAACAGCAGTGGCGTGTCGTCAGCCGGGATCACGAAGTTCGCCGCGCCCACCGGGTCGAGGTCCTTCATGAAGCCCTTGTTGGGCTTGTCGAGCCACACGAAGTAGCCCGTGTTCTGGTCCTGGTAGCCGACCGCCATCAGGCTGAAGTCGTCGGTGGTGAAGCTGAAGGCGCCGCTGGCCCAGCCGGCGTCGGAGGGGATCGTGACGGGCTTGCCCGACGGGCCGCCGATGACGCGGGCGATGTCGAACTTCAGCGCGTACTTGTGGTTCGGCTTGAGGGGGTTGCCCGCGGTCGCGTCCGAGGCGCCCGACTCGTTCTTGAACGAGTTGCAGGTGAACGGGTTCGCGCCGGCCGTGTAGGCGCCGCCCGCGCCCGGGATGACGATCACGTTCGGGAACGAGCCAAGCGCCGAGGCCGGGTCGTAGCAAATCGACGCCGCGACGGTGCCGATAGCCGGGTCGTCCACGTCGACGAGGGTGATGGACGCGCCACCGGTGACCGGCGAGCAGAACGAGGACAAGATCGTCTTGTTGACGCTGGCGATGTCGCTGTTGTTGGCGATGGTCGCAGCGGCGAGGGGCTGGCTGAACTCGATACGGAACCCGCCGTACGAGGCCGGTGCCTTGCCCGTGCGAGCCGGCTCCGAGGCGGAGTAGATCATGACGTCGCTCATGGGCTCGAAGCCCAGGTAGACGAAGTCGTTGTTGTAGGCCTGCGCGAAGTCGGTCGCGTAGATGGCCTTGATGGTGGGCGCTGCCTTGAAGTCATCAGGCTGGGGGATGACATCGGTGGCGCAACCGCCAGAGGCGGCGGCGAGGGCTGCTGCGAGAAGCGGACCGTAGAGGCCCGTGGCGTTCTTGAGACGCATTTGGAAGTATCTCCTGAAGTCTTTTGAAGAAAAGGGGGGAAGGGGAGCGGAGAGGCCGGCCCGGATGGACCGGCCTCCCCGCGCGGACCTTAGAAGCTCAGCTTCGCGCCGACACGGGCCGAGAAGGGGAGCTGGTAGGCGGCGGCGGCCCCGTTTACCGGTTGGCCAAACAACGGGTTTACGATCACCGGGGCGCCCGAGGTGTTCTTGAGGTAGGCGAGGTCGGCCTTGGTCCCGTTGACGATCGGCGAGACCGCATCGAACGTGAAGTCCTGGCTCACGTTGGTCGTCTGGCGGTTGTTCGTGACGTTGAACATGTCCAGAGACAGGCCGAGCGAGTAGTCCTTGCTCAGCTTGTACGCAGCGCTGGCGCGCAGGTTGACGCCCCAGACCCACGGCAGGCGGCCCGCCGAGCCCCGAGGCAGGATGAACGCCTCGGAGGCGCCGTACAGGGGGTGCGCGCCGAGGTAGTTCAGCGGCGTGCCCTGGTCGGCGCGGAAGTTACCTCCGAAGTTGAGGGTGGTCTTCGCGTCGAGTTCGTAGACGTAGGCACCATCGACCTTGAACGAGTTCGGCACATCGCCGGGGAGCGGACCATTCTTGTTCGGCAGCAGCGAGAGGAGGTCGTACTCCGAGAGGATGTTCGGGTCGAGCTGGCCGTTCTCCGAGCGGAAGAGGCCCGGGTAGTTGCCGCGGTAGGACGACCAGGTGTAGCTCGCCGTCACCAGGTAGTTGTCAGCGAACGCCTTGTTCACCGAGAGGGTGACGCCGTCGTAGATGCGAACCGGAGGCGGCTCGTTGACCCGGACGCCGGTGGCGGTCGTGCCGTACTGGCCGCAGGTGCCAGCGGCGATCGAGGCCTGCGAGCAGGGCTCACCAGGGTTCGAGAGGAAGTAGGTGTTGCCGTCATCCACCGACATGTCCTCGATGACGCGACCGAGCTGCTTGCGCACGTAATCGACGCCGATCGAGATGTCCCGGTAGACCTGGTACTGGGCGCCCGTCTGGTATTCGTCAGCGTACTGGCCCTTGAGGTCGGGCGAGACCGACGTGTTGGCCGCGCCAGGGGTGATGTCGTACGTACGGCCCGAGATCGGCCGACCGTTCGCGATGATGGCGCAGGTGCGGGGGTCCTTGGGGTTGGTGCAGTTCGCGGCGTTGGTCGAGTAGTAGACCGTCGGCTCGCCGGAGAGCGAGCGGTCGGCGAGGTCGAGCGGCACGTACTCATAGAACCGTCCGAAGGAGGCGTACACCTTCGACAGACCTCGGCCGGTCCAGTCATAGATGAGGCCGATGCGGGGCATGAAGTTGGTGAGCTCGATACCCGGCTTGGTGTTCAAGTTGCCGTTGGTGTCGACAGAGTTCGCATCCGCGTACATCTTCTGCGACTCACCACGAACGCCGATGTCGAGGACGACCTTGTCGAGGATGTTCCAGGTGTCCTGGGCAAAGAAGGCCATCGAGACGTTCTTGGTAGAGCTGTTGAGGGTCGAGCCCTGGATACGGATACCGCCGTCGGTGCCGGCCGGCGCGAAGAGCGGGAAGCCCGGGCGGAGCGGGTCGCCCTTGCCGTAGCCGCGGATGCCCCGGTACTGGTCGACCGGGTTGACGCCCGACGGACGCGCGTCGAAGGCCTGGCCGCCCGTGTAGAACTTCGACTGGTCGTAGGTGTCCTGCGAGACGTCGATGCCGTACTTGAACTGGTGATGCCCCGCCAGTTCGGCGAAGTTCGACAGCTTCAAGATGCCCGCGTAGCGATTGAGGGTCGAGCTATCGACGAATCCGAGACCGCCGGTCGAGTAGTTGTTGACGGGGCAGGGGTTGAAGCCGTTGCCTGCGATCGCGCAAGCTGCAGCGACCGAGGGGTCCTTCTGCCCGGCCGGGATCATGCCGTCGTCGAAGTAGGACGACAGGATGTTCAGCGTAGGCTGGCCGGCCGCGAGCGGCGTCCGGTAACGGATCGAGGGGGTATCCTTCAGCGTCTCAGCCGAGATGCCCTGGACCGAGTTGACGATCGTGTTGCCACCGTCGGCCCGGCCAAACTGGTGATGGAAAGCGAGCGTCGCCTCCACCAGCATCGACTTGTTGAGCAGCTTGCCTGAGTACCGGAGCGAGGCGTCAGTGGAGCCGTTCTGGGTGTCGTACAGGAAGTGGCCTTCGTTGAACGAGCCGACGCCCTGGGCGCCCGTGGAGGTAGACGGGTTGCCGTAGATGGCGAGCGCGACGTTGTGGTTCTCGTTGACGAGGTAGGTCAGCTTGCCCGTGAACTGGTAGGCGGTGGTGGTGTTCGTGTAGGTCTGGCGGTTGATTTCCTTGGTCTGCGGCGCGTTGGTGGTGGGGTCGATCACCGGCCGTCCCGTGCCGTCATCGATGCGGGCCTGGATGACGCGATCACGGTTCAGCGAAGTGATCTGCGGGGCGAAGCCTGCGAAGAACCAGAGCTTGTCCTTGAGGATCGGGCCACCGATCTCGACGCCGAAGTCGAGGTTGTAGCGCTGCTTGGTCTGCGAGGCGATGGCGAGACCGCCGGCACCGACCTGCTTGCGCTCGGCCTCGAAGGGCGACCAGTTGAGGAACACCGAGCCGTGGAACTCGTTGCCGCCCGACTTGGTGACGACGTTGACGATGCCGCCCGTGGCGCGGCCGTACTCGGCCTGGTAGCCGCCGGTCTTGACGTCGACCTCCTGCACGAAGTCTTGGAGGAGGGTGGTGCCCTGGGTGCCGACCGCCGGGTCGTTCACCTGCACGCCGTCGATGATGTAGGCGGTCTCGGGTGAGCCCGCGCCGTTCAGCGCGATGCCGTAGCTGTCGCCGTGGGCGCCCGGCACCGAGGTCACGACGGCCTCGAAGTTACGGGTCGAGCGGCCGTACGGGATCAGGTTCATCTGCTCCTTGGAGATGGACGAGCCTGTCTGGGCGCTGGAGGTGGCGATCACCGGCTTGGAGACGGTGATCTCGACCGCCTCGCCCTTGACGGAGTCAGGGACGAGCTGGAGCTTGACCTTGATGGTCTTGTCGAGGCGGATCGTGAGGCCGCTCTGGGTGAACGCGTTGTAGCCGTCGCGCTGCACGTTGATGGTGTAGACACCCGACGGCAACAGGGTGATCTCGAACGTGCCGGTAGAGTCCGTCACGGCCGTCTGCTCGCCCTGCAGCGAAGGAGAGGTCGCGATGACCACCGCCTCGGCCACGGGGGCTTGGGTGTTTGCGTCGATGATCTGGCCGGACAGACCGCCGGTCGTCTGCGCCAGAGCCGGGCTTGCGAGCGAAACGCTCGCCGCGCCAGCAGCCAAGAGACTCACGATCCCACGAAACTTCATGCTACCTCCCGAGAGGGTACCCGAAGCTGAGCAAGGTGCGGCACCGCGGCGATTGGGACTGGCAGGCGGGTGGCCGTGCCAGCGTGCTGCGGGGGCATTCAAAAGGTCACACCATCGTCCCATGACGTACATCACGAAGTCGCGGGTTATAGGGCAGCGCCGCAAGAGGAGTCAAGCGCCGTGTCAATCGGTTGGCGCTGTCAACGTGTAGTCTTGTGTGCGCGCCGAACGCGATCCCAGGCCGTTTCCTCGTCGCGAGGCCAAGTACGGACCTGTCAACGACGCGAGGTTTTTTGTTTGCTGGCCGACGCCAGGTCAGACCTTGGGCTTGCCTCGGAGGGCGAATCGCCGCACCCGGCAGGCACCCCTTTCCAAGGGGGCGGACCGCGTAGATCTTCGCCGCCCGTGGACCGTTGACATGGGTGTAGGTCGTGTGTAGATTCCGCCGCCTTTTCGCCTGCTCCACCTTGACGCGTGGCGTGCGACCTGCAGCGGGAGAGTCCGCAACAGGGTGCGCTGTCAGAGGGTTCCATGTTTGACGGCATCACCAGTGAGACGAAGACTGCTGGCAAGAAGCTGTCGTCGTTCGCCGTCTCGCTGATCATTCACGGTGGTGTGATCGTCCTCGCGCTGATGGCGTCGGCGATCAAGGCCGCCCTGCCGGCCGAGGAGCCGGTGACGGTGGTCTTCAAGGCGCCCCCGCCTCCACCTCCCCCGCCGCCGGCTGCCAAGAAGAAGTCGACGCCGAAGCCGGTCGAGAAGAAGCCGATCACCCCCAAGGTGACGCCGAACCAGATCGTCCAGCCGAAGGAGCCGCCCAAGGAAGAGCCGCCGCCCGAGCCGGTCAAGGAGGAGGTGGACGACTCCCCTGATGACGGCGTCGAGGGCGGCGTCGAAGGCGGCGTGGCCGGTGGTGTGGTGGGAGGCGTGCTCGGCGGGGTCGTCGGTGGCACCCTCGGCGGCGAGGAGGGGCCTCCGCAGCTGCTCGGCTCGGGCATGACGCCTCCACGTCCCACCGCCGAGTGCCGGCCGCAGAAGCCGGTCGCGCCGGAGCAGGCGCGCCAGATGGGCATCACCGGCCTCGTGCTGGTAGAGTTCGTGGTCCACTCCGATGGGCACGTCGGCGAAGTGGTGCTGAAGAACCCCAACGCGCCGCCGATCCTCTTCGAAGCCGTCAAGACCTGGCTCCTCGGCTGCCCGTATTCGCCTTCGCTGCAGGGGTCCAAGCCGATCCCCGTCAAGATCATCCAGCCGTTCACCTTCAAGGCAGGCTAGCAAAGTTCCGGAGGACGCACTCACATGGCAACCGAAGCTACTGGCGGGTTTAGTCTACTTGAGATGTGGCACTCGATGGGAGTGCCGGCGAAGATGGTCGTCTTCGCCCTCGGCGCCGAGTCGATCTACTCGCTCTCGATCATGGCCGAGCGTCTCTTCTCGTTCGCCCGTGCGCGCGAGCAGAGCCGCAAGTACGCGGAGAAGCTCCGCGACCTGCTGCCCGGACACCAGATGGTGGAGGCCGCGCAGATCGCCTCTACCTTGAAGTACGGGCACATCCCTCGCGTGCTCGGACTCGGCATCTCCGAGTACAACAAGGGCCGTGACGCGCTCAACAACAAGGGCCCCCACGACGTCGGCGACTTCGACCTGGTCGAGGCGATCAACCGGGCCATCGAGCGCGCCACCCTGCGCGTGACGGCCGATCTCCGCCGCGGCCTGGGCGGCCTCGCCACCGTGGCCTCGACGGCGCCGTTCATCGGCCTCCTCGGCACGGTGCTCGGCATCATCACCGCCTTCCAGCTGATGGCCTCCTCGGGCTCGGGCGGCCTCGCCTCGGTGTCCGCCGGTATCTCCGAGGCGCTCATCACCACCGCCTTCGGCCTCTTGGTGGCCATTCCGGCGGTCATGATGTTCAACTACCTGACCAACCGGGTCGAGGAGATGACGGTCGACATCGCCGACGCCTCCAACGAGCTGGTCGACTTCTTCCTCAAGGAAGGCCGGTTCGACGAACCGCTGACCAACCCGGGCGGGGCCGCCAAGCCCGCCGCCGCTCCTGCTCCTACCCCGAAGGCCTGAGCCATGGGCATGGACGTAGGCGGCAACCGGATGGCGGTCCGCTCCGACATCAACATCACGCCCCTGGTGGACGTGGTGCTGGTGCTGTTGATCATCTTCATGGTGATCACGCCGATGCTCCAGCGCGGCCATGCGGTCGAGCTGCCCAAGGCGATCTCCGCCGTGGCCGGGCCGCCCAACCAGGACCCGAAGTTCATCTCGGTGGACCGCGAGGGCAAGGTCTACCTCGAGAAGGAGCTGGTCACCCTCGACGCGCTGAAGGACCAGCTCTTCGTGATCAACCAGCAGGGCATCCACGTCATGCTCAAGGCCGACCGGGACACCGAGTACAAGTTCATCCGTCCGGTCCTCGACAAGGCGTCGAAGGCGAAGCTGACCAAGCTCGCCCTCGCGGCCGAACTCCAGAAGGTGCCATAGCCATGGGCGCAGCGGTCGGAGTCGGGAAGGGCCCGCGGTCGGACATCAACATCACGCCCCTGGTGGACGTGGTGCTGGTGCTCCTGATCATCTTCATGGTGCTCACTCCCCTGATGGAGAAGGAGATGGCGGTCCGCGTCCCCGAGGAGCCCAACAAGGACGAGATCGTTCCCCCGCCCAACCCCGACGACCCGCCTCCGATGGTCTTCAAGGTGGACGGCGAGGGCAAGTTCTCGGTGAACGGCGCGGTGATCCCAGCGGATCCCCAGCTCGGCATCGATGAGCTGAAGAAGTATTACCGGACAGCCAAGTCGAACGAGGCCAAGGCTGGCCCGCCGATCATGTTCTTCGAGGCCGACGACAAGGCGAAGTACGTCGCCTGCGTCGCCGGTCTCGACATGATCCGGCAGAGCTCGCCCGGGTGGACGATCGGCATGATGACCGAGAAGATGGCGCCGAACCCGACACCGGGTGCGGAGGGCGCGCCGCCGGCTCCCGAGGCGCCGAAGTAGGAGGGGCCGAGGGAGTTGCGCCCGCGCGCAGCGGCAGCACGGACCGGGTTCGGACGGACCTCGCCAGCGCAGAGCAGAGAGCCGCCTCCGGGTCTGACGACCGGGGGCGGCTTGGTTTTGAGGGGGGGCGCGGAAGGGACGGCAGATTACGGCAGATGCGCGCGGAGAATGGGCGACCGTGTCAGAAGCCCCGGCAAATGCCGGGGCTAGAAAAGCGGCCGCGCTCCGGGCTGCGTCCGCGAGTGGGTGACCCGGCGGCTCACCTGGAAACAGTGGCCGAAGCCCGGATGGGTGGATCGCGAGACGAAGAAGTGTCCGGCCGATGCGCAGCCCCCGAAGGGGGCGGCCGTCCTTCTAGCCCCGGCATTTGCCGGGGCTCGTGCGGAGTGCCTCGATCAGGGTTGACTGGCGGCCCTTCGAGCCAATGGGGGAGAGACTTCGGGCGCGCGCTACTACCTTCCGGGCGGCGCTGGCGGCGGGCCCGGGCCGCCGTGCTTGCTCGATCCACAAAAGATAGCTATACCTATCTTAATGGCTGTCAAAAGCAGGCAAAACTCTGTTCCCGTGCCGTTCGCGGTGGCGGACGCGTGCCGCAGTCTCGGTGAGCGTCTCACTGTCGCCCGCAAGCGCCGTCGCCTGACCCAGAAGGAACTAGCGCGCAGGGCAGGCCTCTCGACCTTCACGTTGCTCCGGATCGAGAAGGGCATCCCGGGCACCGAGCTGGGTTCCGTGCTGCGCGTCCTCTGGGCGCTGGGCCTGGAGCGGACGTTTGCGCTGGTGGCCGAGGCCGAGAGCGACGGCGTCGGCCAGACCTTGGAGCGCGCGCGGCTGCCCCGTCGGGTGGGCCAGCGCCGCGAAAGCCCGCGCAAGGAGCGGCTCGATGACGACTTCTGAGACTGATCGACCCGCCACAGGCGGCACCGCGAAGCGTCCCCCTGCTGCGGGGACTGAGCCGCATTCCTGCTTCGTCTTCATCCACCTGCCCTCGGGAGAGCAGGTCGTCTGCGGCCGCTTCACGCAGGAGGCGATCGCCGCTGGCGGGTGGCGCGGCCAGTTCATCTACGCGCGGTCGTACCGCGAGCGCAGAGACGCGGTGTCGCTCGACCCGTTCGAGCTGCCGCTCCAGTCCGGCACCTTCGAGGTCGCCGATGACGAGGGCGTCTTCGGCGCCCTGCGAGACGCCGCTCCGGACGCCTGGGGCCGCCGGGTGATCGAGTGGCGGCTCGGGGGCGGCGCGCTCGCGTCCGAGGTCGACTACCTGCTCCACTCACCCGAAGACCGCGCGGGCGCGCTCGCCTTTTCGCGCAAGCACGAACCGCCCCTGCCGGTGCAGCGCTTCAACCGCGTCCTCGACCTCGAGAAGCTGCTCACGCTGGCAGAGCAGATCGACGCGGGAGAGCCTTCGCCGCGCGACTCGACTCCAGCGCGGCAGATCGCGCAGCTCATCGACCCGGGCACCTCGATGGGCGGCGCGCGGCCGAAGAACGTCGTCGAGACGGAAGGGCTGCTCTGGCTGGCGAAGTTTCCCATGAAGGGCGACCGCTGGGACGTGCCCGTGGTCGAGGCGGCGATGCTCGACCTGGCGCGGGCCTCTGGGATCAACAGCGCCGAGCACCGGCTGGTGACGGCGGGTGGACAGCGCATCCTCCTGGTGAAGCGCTTCGACCGGGCGCCGGCTGCGCAGGGTGAGGGTGGGCTGCGCCGCTTCCGCATGGTGAGCGCGAAGACCGTGCTGCGCGCGGAGGAGAGCGTGCTGCGGCGCGAGCGGTGGTCGTATCTGCTGCTCGCCGACGAGCTGCAGCGCTGGACCGCAGACCCCGCCGCCGACCGCCGCGAGCTGTTCCTGCGGATGGTCTTCAATGCGCTGATCAGCAACCTCGACGACCACCCGCGCAACCACGCGCTGATCGCGCCGGGCAACGAGTGGCGGCTCTCGCCCGCGTACGACCTGACCCCGAGCCCGGCGCGCTCCTTGGAGCGGCGCGACCTCGCGCTCGACGTGGGCCGCAGGGGCCGATGGGCGAACCGCGCGAACCTCCTCTCGGAGTGCGGCCGGTTCGGGTTCGGCGAGCGGGAGGCGGGAAAGGTGATCGACCGGATGAAGGCCGTGGTCGCGCGGCGGTGGGGCGCGCTGGTGACGAGGCACGGAGGCACCGCGAAGGACCTCGCGGCGATCGCGCCCGCGTTCGACTACCCGGGGTTCGAGTACGAGTGAGCCTGGGCCCCCGCCGACCGTCCCCGGGCTGTCTGGTCCCCACGCTGTCTGGTTGACTCCTACCCCGCCCACGCCCGAAAATGCCGCCCCGGCGAAGATCGACCGGAGTCGGACGATCAGTGGATGGTTGCCTGTGGAGCCGGCGATCTAGCTTCTTCTCTTCAATTCTCACGAGGTGCACCAGCATGGGCCAGTTCTTCGAGCAGATCCGGATTCACTGGGACGGCGGCGGCAAGGGCATGTACCCGATCGCCGTGTGCCTCGTGTTCGCCATCGCGATCGTGGTCGACCGCATCCAGATCCTCTTCTTCAAGGCGGCGATCGACAAGGAGCAGTTCCTCAAGGGCCTCAAGGTCCACATCTTCAACGGCGACCTCGACAAGGCGATCAGCTACACCGCCGGTCAGAAGTCGACCCCGCTCACCAACATCGTCAAGGCCGGCCTGATCAACGTCCCCAAGGGCGAAGATGAAGTCCAGGCGGCGATGGACGAGGCGAGCCTCCGCGAGCTGCCCCGCATCGAGAAGCGCACGGGCTACCTGGCGATGATCGGCAACGTCGCCACGCTGGTCGGCCTCCTCGGCACCATCGGCGGCCTGATCTCCTGCTTCGCGGGCGTCGCCGGCGTCGACGCCTCGGAGAAGGCGCGCGTCCTCTCCGACGGCATCGCCGAGGCGATGAACTGCACGGCGTTCGGCCTGATCGTGGCCATCCCGTCGCTGGTGGCGTTTTCGCTCCTCCAGGGCCGCACGCAGCACATGGTGGACGACATCAACGAGACCTCGGTCGGCGTGCTCAATCTCATCGTGGCCAACAAGGACAAGATGAAGATGCCGGCAGCGCAGTAGCCGAAGGCCAGGACACGGGACAAACACAATGGCCGGCGGCGGAGCAGCACCCGAGACAGGAAAGAAGGGCAAGAAGGCGCTCGACGCGAACCTCAACCTGGTTCCGTTCATCGACCTGCTCTCTTGCTGCATCGCCTTCCTGCTCATCACGGCGGTGTGGACGCAGATCGCGGGCCTGCAAGTGGCCTCGTCTGGCGGTCCCCCCGATCCGGACAAGAAGCAGGAGCAGACCATCGACGTGAAGCTGCTCCTCACCGAGAAGGGCTACTCGCTCAACATGGCGGGGGCCGCGGTCGAGATCCCCAAGGTGCCCGTCGAGGGCCTCCCGGGGTTCGACTTGAAGCAGCTCGCCGAGAAGCTCAAGACGCTCAAGGCGAGCCTCCCCGAGCAGACGTCGATCACCGTGCAGCCCGAGGACGCGGTGGCCTACGAAGACCTCGTCAACACCGTCGACACCTGCATCGGGCAGCAGCTGCGCAACGTCACCGTCGCGCCGCTGAACTAAGGGACGCCAATGGCCATCGTCATTCCCGGCAAGCGCCCCTGCGCACGCATCGCCAAGAGCAGGGTCTGGGGCAACAAGTTCCTCCGCGGCAAGAAGAACGGCTACTCCGAGCTGATGCTGACGTCGCTGGTGGACATGTTCACCATCATCGTCATCTTCCTGCTGCAGAACTTCTCGGCCTCCGGCGACATCCTCTACATGTCCAAGGACATCAAGCTGCCCTTCGCGGTCCACGGCGTGGAGCTCGAGCGGGCGCCGGTGATCTCGGTCTCGGGCGACGCGGTGACGGTGGACGGCAAGCAGGTCGCCGCCACCGACGACCTGCTCAAGCGCGACGTGCTCAACGTCCCCGAGCTCGAGGACGCGCTGCGCGAGGAGAAGCGGCGCTACGAGCAGATCCACGCCAACGATCCCGAGCACCCCTTCCGCGGGCTGGTCAACGTCCAGGCCGACAAGAAGGTGGGCTTCAAGGTGATCAAGAAGGTGATGTTCGCCTGCAACCAGAGCGGGTTTGGGAACATCTCGTTCGCCGCCATGGCCAAGGGCGGCAGCGGGCCGGTCAAGCCGGGCGCGGCGGCGGCGCCTGGGGCAGCGGCGCCGGCGCCTGCGCCGGTGAACTAGGGCCTGTCCTCAAACCCCAGCTACCTCCGGCGACGGACCGGAGGTCTGCGCCGGGCAGCCTCGTCGCTGCGCTGCTCTCTCCTCGGGTGCCCGGCTCGCCTTACCGGTCCGCCGCCTCGGTGCCCGCTGGGGTTTGAGGGCAGGCCCTAGCAGGACCCATCTGGTGTAACACAGTTGCTGCAGCAAGCGGCGGGAGGGCTCTTCGGGGCTCTCCCGTCTGCGCTTCGGAACCAGGAAGCGCAGCAAGAACGGGGTCCAGCGCGATCGGGGCCGCGCACCGAACGCGGCAGGCTGCCGCGCGGGCAAGGGGTGCAGTTCCCACCGATCGGGTCAGGCGACCTGTAGCCGGGCCGTAGTCTGTTGGCGTCCGTCATTGAAGAGGAGGGACCCGCTCTACGGGGGCTCTTCGCCGGGCGGGGAGTGTCATCGTGGCCGAGACAGCCAAATCGGTTGTGCTCCTGAATT
>JAYWAO010000342.1:0-31631 GCA_043782365.1 Deltaproteobacteria bacterium | reverse complement strand
CTTGGAGGCGACCAGCGAGTCGCTGTCGTCGAGGCCCGCGATCGCGCCGCCCTGAGGAGGAGGCGGGGGCTTGGGCGCAGCGGCGGGAGTCGCGCCTGGAGTCGCGCCTGGAGTGGCGCCTGGAGTGGCGGCCGGAGTGGCGGCCGGGGTCGCGGCGGCGGGCGCAGGCGCGGCTTTCGCGGGGGCCGCGGCGGGCGCGGGCGCGGGCGCGGGAGCTTTGGCCGCGGCGCCCGAACGCTTGCTCGCCGCTTCGGCGAGCGCCGCATCCTGCGCCTGCACACGGGCCTCGCGCCGCTCGCGCAGCCGCTCGAGGAACGACTTCTTGCCCGAGCCCTTCGCGGGCGGCTCGGCGCGCGTGGCCTTCTCGACGGCCTTCACGGGCGCGGGCTTCTCCGCCGGCGGGGCCTTGGCCTCGGCTGGCTTCTCGGGCGCTGCCTCTGCAGCCTTCGGTTGCTCGGCGGCCTTGCCGGCCTCCACAGGCTTCGCGGGCTGCGCCGGCTCGGCAGCCTTGGGCGCGACCGCGGCTGCCTGCCCCGCGGGCTTCTCATCCCCCGAGACGCGGCTGTACGCGAAGGCCAGCAGCCCCACCACGACCGCCGCGCCGAGGATGAGCAGCGGCAGCGGGAGCTTCCGCTCCTCGGCGATGGCGCCGAAGCTCGGCGTCGCGCGCGGGGCCGCGGGGCGCGACCTCGCCGCGGGCGGCAGCGAGCCCATCTCGAAGGCCGGGCCCGTCTCTGGCGCCGGAGCGGTCACCATGGCGGCCGCGGGCTCGGAGGCAGGCCCCGTCGCGGCCGGCGCGCCGAGGGCCTTGGCGACCTCCGCCATCGAGGCCGCGGGAAGCGGCTGGAACGCGGGTGTCTCCGCGCCCAGCGCGGTCGCGCCGTCGCCCGAAGGGGCAGGCGCCGTGCCTGCGCCGGCGGTCCACTCTGGATCGCCGCTGCCGCGCCGGGCCGTCTTCTCTGCTTTGCGCTCCTCGCGGCGGCCGCGCTTGCCGCGGCCACGCTTGCGGCCCTTGGGGCCTGCGTCGCTCTCGCCGGAGTCGTCCTCGTCGGAGGCGCCCGCGGTGGGAGGCGGCGCGGCCTCGGTCTGCGTCGCGGGCTGCGCGGCGAGCGGGCCCGCGGCGGACGGAGCGGGCGCGCGACCGGGCTCGGGGGCTTCCGCGGGCGCCGCAGCCAGCGGCAGCGTCTGCGGAGTCGTTGCGAAGGGGAGCGCCTGGGCGGGCGCGGGCAGCTCGACGGGCCCGAGAGGCGCATGCCTGGGCGGCGCAGGCGGAGCGGTGGGCGCGGCGCGCACGGCGGTCTCGGCAGTCAGCAGCTCAGGGGTGGCGCCGACGCTGGCAGCGACCCGCGCGATCTCCTCTGGCGAGGGGGCAGCGCGCGCGGCGGCTGCGAGCGGGTTCAGCCGCGCGCCGGTGTCGCCAGAAGGCAGCGGCAGGGGCTGCGGCGGGAGCGAGAGCGGCGGCGGCACCGAGAGCGGCGGCAGCGCGGTGAGCGGCTCCAAGGCCAGCGGCGCGAGCGGCGGCAGCGAGAGCGGCTGCAGCTGCGGCACCGAGGTGAGCTGGATGGTCGGCTCCTCGCCCGTAGGCTGAGGTCCGTCATCGGGCGCGGCGGCCGCGACGGTGGCCTGCGGCGGCGCGGGCGCCACGGCCTTCGGGTTGGTGATTGCGGTGCTCGCCGCGGTCGCCAGCGAAGGCGAGCCGGGCCCCTGCAATGTCACCAGCGGCCCCTGCGCCGGCCGGACGCCCTTGCTGGCCGTCTCCTCCTCGTCCTGCGCGGCGAGCGCCCGCGCGATGCGCACGCGGGGGTCGGTCTGCGACTGCTCGATGTCGACGTCGTCCTCAGGCGGGGCTGCCGGCCCGCCCAGCGCCTCGGAGAGCTCGGCGACGAACTGCGCCGCGGTGACGAACCGCTCGCCCGCGCGGGGCGCGACCGCGCGCACCACCAGATTCTCCAAGCCCTCGGGCAGCATCCCCTTCGACTTCAGCCCCAGGCCGGGCTCGTACACAGCGCCCGCGAGCATCTCGGCCACCATCACGCCGAGCGCGTAGACGTCGGCGCGCCCGTCGGGCCGCTCGCCCGAGAGCAGCTCCGGCGAGAGGTAGCGCTGGGTGCCCGCGGCCCGCTGCGCCGCCACGAACGGCACGCGGGGCAGGCAGAGGCCGAGCGCGAAGTCGGTCAGCTTGAGCAGGTCGGGGAGCACCAGCACGTTGTCGGGCTTGAGGTCTCCGTGGGCGAACGGCGCGGCCTCGAGCGCGGCGGCGATCTGGGCGGCGATCGGCTCGATCTCGTGGAGCGCGAACGCCTGCCCCTTCTGGCGGCGCAGCTCCATGATCCGGCGCAGCGTCATGCCCTCGAGGAGCGCGCTGGCGACCCAGGGCTTGTCGCCGTCGAGGCCGGCGGCGATCACCTGCGCCGCGTTCGGGTGGTCGAGCGAGGCGGCCTGCTGCAGCTGCGCCGAGAACGCCAGCCGCTCCTCGGGGAGCTGGAGGAACCGCGGCGAGAGGATCTTCAGCGCGACCAGCTCGCCGGTCTGCTGGTCAGCGGCCCGGAAGACCCAGCCGAGCGGCCCGGCCCCGAGGCCCTCCTTGATGACGAAGCGGCCTGCGATGGCGTCGCCCGGCTTGCACGGCGCGCCCTCGACGGCGAGGCGATGCCGGCGGCTGCCCGCGCCGAACCCGGCGATCGGGCCCGGCTTGAGGCCGGGCGCGAACTGCTGACCGCAGCTCGGGCAGTTCTCCGAGCCGTCCTTGACGTGGCCACCGCAGCGATAGCACAGCACGGAGATTCTCCTGCTTCCCGGCCCGGGCGTGACACCCGGGCCTGCACAGTCGGTAACACGGCGCACCCTCGGAGGCCGATGGCCACTTGACCGACGAGGCCGGGGTTGCGCGAGTGATCGTCCCGATCCATTCAATATCTTACGCCCGGCGGTCGGTCTCTGTGCGGGCCTTTGCTCCTATTGGCCCGTGTGCCCGAAGCCACCCTCGCCGCGCGCGGTGCTGCTGAGCGCCTCCACCACCACCACCTCCGCCTGCTCCACCCGCGCCACCACCAGCTGCGCGATGCGGTCGCCGCGGACCAGCTTCACCACCTCCTGGCCGTGGTTGATCAGGATGACGCCCACCTCGCCGCGGTAGTCGCTGTCGATGGTGCCGGGCGTGTTCAGGCAGGTGAGGCCCTGCTTGAGCGCGAGCCCGCTGCGCGGCCGCACCTGGCCCTCGTAGCCCGGGGGGAGCGCGATCGAGAGGCCGGTCGGCACCAGCTTGCGGGCGCCGGGCTGGAGCTCCACGTCGAGGTCGGCGCGCAGGTCGAGGCCCGCGGAGCCCGGGGTGGCGTAGGAGGGGAGCGGGATGGGTTCGCCGCGCGCACCGGCGCGCAGCAGCTCGATTCGAAGGGTCATGGGCCGCGGAGGATCGGACAGGCGGGCGCGCACTGCAAGCGGTTCGCGGCGTGCGCCGCGGCGAGGCCCGCTGTGGCGGCCTGTCGCCGCTCCGGCGACGCTGCACCGTGGTACTGCTCAAAGGTCGGGCTCGCAGCGCAGCCGCTCGGAGAACGCCGGCCATGATCGACGCGGAAGACGAAGTCGGCGACGAGATCGGCCAGCCGTCCACGGGCGCCGATGTGGTGGTGGTGGGCGCGGGCCTGATCGGCTGCGCGGCGGCGCTGCGGCTGGCTGCGGCCGGGCTCTCGGTGGTGGTGGTCGACCGGGCCCCGCCGGGCACCGAATCGTCGTGGGCCGCCGCCGGCATCCTCGGCGCGCAGGCCGAGCCGCACGAGCCGGGCCTCTCGCTGACGCTGGGCGTGGCCTCGCGCGCGCTCTTCCCCGCGCTGGCCGCGGAGCTGAAGGACCTCTGCGGCCTGGAGATCGGGCTCTCGTACGGCACCGGCGTGCTCGACCTCGCGTTCGAAGAGAAGGACCTCGCGGGCCTGCGGAGGAAGCTCGCCTGGCAGCGCGAGGCCGGGCAGGAGGCGAGCTGGCTCGACGTCGCGCAGGCGCGGGCGCTGGGCGCTCCCGACCACGCGCTGGGCGGGCTCTGGCTGCCCGGAGACGGCCGCGTCGATCCGCGCCTGCTGGTGGCTGCGCTGCACGCTGGGGCGGTGAGGCACGGCGCGCGGTTCGTGCGCGGTGAGGCGCTGGCCGTCGAGGAGCGCGGCGGGCGGGTGCGCGGCGTACGGCTCGCGCCTGCGAACGGCGCGGGCAGCGTCGAGGCCGGTTCGGACGCGGGCGGCGCGCAGGGCGTCGGCGTGCTCCTCGAAGGCCGCCACGTGGTGATGGCCGCCGGGAGCTGGAGCGGGCAGATCGGCCTCTCGGGCGTGCCGCCGGGCGCGGTGAGGCCGCTGCGCGGGCAGCTGATCGCGCTGCCGTTGCCGCCTGGACCCGTGCCGCCCGTGCTCTTCGCCGCGGGCACCCCGCGCGGCTACCTGGTGCCGCGCGGGGACCGCGTCATCGTCGGCGTCACCGTCGAGGACGTGGGGTTCGAGAAGGCCGTCACGCCCGAGGGGCTGGCCCACCTGAAAAATGTGACCGCGCGGCTCTACCGGGGCCCGGCGCCCGCGCCGCTCGACTCCTGGAGCGGCCTGCGCCCCGGCTCGCGCGACGGCCTGCCCTTGCTGGGCGCGCCCAAGCGCGGACCCGAGGGCCTGCTCGTCGCCACCGGCCACCACCGGAATGGTGTGTTACTCGCGCCGCTGACCGGCCTCTTGGTGCGCGACCTGGTGCTCGGCCGCGCGCCCGGGTTCGACCTCTCCTCGCTCTCTCCGGACCGGTTCGCTTGACCCGGCGCAGCTGGCTGGTCCTCGGTGGGTCGCTCGGCGCGGTGGCGGTCCTGCTCGGCTTCTCGCTGCGGGGCCGCGCGGTCCCGGCGGCGGCGCTGGTGCGCGGCACGGCGGTGGAGGCGGTCTACGCGAGCGGCACCGTCGAGCCCGTGCTGCGCGCCGAGGTCCGCGCCCGCGCCGGTGGCCCGCTGCTCGAGCTGCACGTGCGCGAGGGCGACGTCGTCAAGGCCGGCCAGCTGCTCGCCCGCATCGATGCGCCGGTGCTCTCCTTCGACATGGCCCGCGGCCGCGCCGACAGCAACGCCGCCAGGCTGCGCAAGGAGTCCGCGCCGCAGCTGGTCGCGCTGCGGGCGCAGGAGCAGGGGCTCGCCGCCCAGGTCGAGCAGGCCCGGTCCGACGTCGCGCGGGTGACCGAGTTGGTGAAGACCGGCGTGCAGCCACCGCTGGAGCTGGAGCGGGCGAGGACGCAGCTGACGTCGCTGACCTCGCAGCTCGACTCCAACCGGGCGCAGCAGGGCGACGTCTCGCTCCTGCTCGACGCAGAGGCCTCCCGCAGCGCGGCTGGGGCCGCGTCGCTCACCGCGCGCGCGGGCGACGCCGAGGTCCGCGCGCCCATCGACGGCACCGTCCTGGTGCTGCGGGTGGAGCGGGGCGAGACGGTGACGCTCAACCAGCCGCTGCTGCGCGTGGGCGACCTCACCCGCTTGCGCGTCGAGGCGCTGGTGGACGAGGCAGACGTGGGCCGCCTGCGGGTGGGCACCGAGGCCGCGCTGCGGCTGCCGGCCTTCGACGACCGGTTGGTGAAGGGGCGGATCACCCACCTCGCGCCCCAGGCCGACCGCGAGCGGAAGACCTTCGAGGTGGACCTCTCGCTCGACGACGCTCCGGCGGGTCTGCGGCCCGGGATGACCGCGGAGATCAACCTCATCTCGCGGCGGCATGAAAATGTGTTACTCGCACCGGCAGAGGCGCTGGCGCGGGGCGGCGCGTCGCTCCTGATCGCCCGCGGAGGCCGCGCCGTGCGCGTGGCGGTGACGGCGGGCATCCGCGACCTCTCCCGCGTCGAGGTGAGCGGCGACCTGCGCGAGGGCGAGTGGGTGGTGCTCGAGCCCGTGCCCGAGGGGACGCGCGTGCGTCCGTTCTTGACGGCGGGCGCGGCGGCGGGCGCACGGTGAGCAGCGGCGCGAGGGCCGGCAGCCCCGTGCTGGAGGCGCGCGGGCTTTGGCGCACGCTCGGCGAGGCGGTGCAGCAGACCATCCTCCACGGCATCGACCTCGAGGTGTTCCCGGGCGAGTTCCTCGCGCTCACCGGCCCCAGCGGCTCGGGCAAGAGCACGCTGCTCTACCTCCTCGGCGCGCTCGACCGGCCGACCTCGGGAGAAGTATTACTCGATGGCCAGCCGCTCTCGCCCCTCGACGACGACGCCCGCTCGGCGCTGCGCAACCAGAAGCTCGGGTTCGTCTTCCAGTTCCACTTCCTCCTGCCCGAGTTCACCGCCGCCGAGAACGTGATGATCCCGCTCCTGCGCCGCGGGCTCGGGCTCGGGAAGGCGCGCGAGAAGGCGGAGCGTGCGCTCGCAGACCTGGGCCTGGGAGACCTCACCGGGCGCACGCCGGGCAAGCTCTCCGGAGGCCAGCAGCAGCGCGTCTCGATCGCGCGGGCGCTGGCTGGCGACCCGCGCGTGCTGCTCGCCGACGAGCCGACGGGCAACCTCGATTCGGTGAGCGCGGAGAACGTGGTCGCGCTGTTCGAGGAGGTGGCCCGGACGCGGGGCACCACCATCGTGATGGTGACCCACGACGTGGCGTTCGCGCGGCGGGCGTCGCGGCAGGTCTCGCTGAAGGACGGCCGGGTGCTCTAGGGCGCTCGAGGGCTGCGCCCGCGCTACGGCTTCGGGTGCGCCAGGAGCCACGCCCAGGCGGTCTGCGTGAAGGTCGGGTTCCACACCGGGATGTGCCCGCCGCCCTGGATGGTCCAGAGCTCCACGCCGATCCCCGCGGGGCAGCCAGCGAAGCGCGACACCACCGTCTCGGCGCCTGGCAGGTTCTTCTCGAGGTCGAGCGGCGTCGGGTCGGTGACGAGGCCCGCGGCGCAGCCGTCGTTCACCTGCCAGCGCGCCATCGTCACTGCTTCGCCCGGGTAGGCGTTGACGTTGGCGCCGCCGCCGTAGGCGATGGTCAGGTCGGCGTCGCCGTGGATGTCGAGGATCGACACCTTGCCCGAGGGCGTGCACTTGCTCGCGTCGAGCCAGGTGGCGCCCGCGAGGCCGATGATGGCAGCGAGCTCGCCGGAGTCCTCGCAGGCCATCCGGTGCGCCATGAAGGCGCCGTTGGAGTGGCCCCAGAGGTAGACGCGCCTGGCGTCGATCGAGTAATCGGCGCGGACATCGGAGATCAATCCCTTGAGGTAGGCGACGTCGTCCACCGCCTGGCTCTCGAAGTTGCAGCAGCCGTCGGTCGCGTTCCAGAAGAGCGAGGGGACGCCGTCGACCGGGCCGTGGTCGAGCGTGCCGTTGGGCGCGATGACGAAGACCCCCGCGCCTACGAGGCCCGCGTTCCCGGAGCTCGGGGTCGCGCCGAGGTAGCCGGCCTCCAGCGCGCCGTTGGCGCCATACCCGTGGAGGACCACCAAGAGCGGATAGCTCTTGCTGGCGTCGTAGCCGGGCGGGACTTGCAGCGTGGCCTTGCGCGCGCCGCCGAAGACGGTGCGGGGCGGGGTGGGGGTGCCGCCGCAGGCGCAGGCGAGGAGCAGGGCAGCGAGGAGGGGGCGCGGGGAGGCGTGGAGCATGGAGGCACTGTAGCAGGACTACGCTCGAGCCTGCCCGCCGAAGCGGCTCGGCCCGATACCACCCCCTTCAGGGCGGATACCGGGCCGATTCGCTGCTTTGTCTGCTGGAGCCTGCCGAGCCTATCGAGCGCTGATCACTGCGCGCTCTGCCGAAGCTGCTCCTCGATCGCCTTCGTCTTCTCCCTCACCTGGTCGAGCTGCTTCTTCGGCTCGCTCGGACCAGGCTTGCCCGCCCCTGCCGCGTACCGGCCCTCGAGCACGGCCTTCGCCACCCAGGCGACGACCGCGAGCCCCAGGACCAGCGCGACGAGGCGGGCCATGCCGCGCTAGGCCTGCGCCGGCGGCGTGGGGGTCTTGGTCTCGGACTCGGCCAGGGCCTCCTTGCGGGAGAGCCGGATCTTGCCCGAGCGGTCCACCGAGACCACCTTCACCATCACCTCGTCGCCCTCCTTGAGCACGTCCTCGACCTTCTTCACGCGGCCCGAAGCGAGGTCGGAGATGTGCACCAGGCCGTCGGTGCCCGGGAAGATCTCCACGAAGGCGCCGAACTCCATGATGCGGCGGACGGTGCCCAGGTAGATCTTGCCGACCTCGGCCTCCTGGGTGAGCGCGCGGATCATCTTGATCGCCATGTCCACCGACTCGGAGGAGACCGAGGCGATGTTCACCGTGCCGTCGTCCTGGATGTCCACCGAGCACTGGGTGCGGGCGATGATGTCCTTGATCACCTTGCCGCCCGGCCCGATGACGTCCTTGATGCGGGACACCGGCACGCGGATGGTGGTGATCTTCGGCGCGAACTTCGAGACGTCCGAGCGCGGCGCCGAGAGCGACTTCGCCATCTCGGCGAGGATGTGGAGCCGGCCCTCACGCGCCTGCACCAGCGCGTCGGTGAGGATCTGCTTGTTGACGCCGGTGATCTTGATGTCCATCTGGATCGAGGTGATGCCCTTGGCGGTGCCGCAGACCTTGAAGTCCATGTCGCCGAGGTGGTCCTCGTCGCCGAGGATGTCGGAGAGGATGGCGATCTTGTCGTCCTCCTTGATGAGGCCCATCGCGATGCCTGCCACCATGCTGGTGATCGGCACGCCGGCGTCCATCAGCGAGAGGCAGCCGCCGCAGACCGTCGCCATCGACGAGGAGCCGTTGCTCTCGAGGATGTCGGAGACGATGCGCAGCGTGTAGGGGAACTTGTCGTCCGCCGGCAGCACCGCACGGAGCGCGCGCTCGGCCAGGTAGCCGTGGCCGATCTCCCGCCGGCCCGCGCCGCGCAGCGGCTTCACTTCGCCCACCGAGTACGGGGGGAAGTTGTAGTGCAGCATGAACTTGCGGAAGTGCATGCCCTTGAGGGTCTCCATCCGCTGCTCGTCATCAGAAGTGCCGAGCGTGGTGGTGACGAGGCCTTGCGTCTCGCCGCGCTGGAAGAGCGCCGAGCCGTGGGCGCGGGGCAGCCCGCCCACTTCGCAGGAGATGGCGCGGATCTGCGCCGAGGTGCGGCCGCCGATGCGCTTGCCCTCGTGCGTGATCATCCGGCGCATGTAGTCGTACTTGAGGTCCTCGAGCGCGACCTTGACGTCCTTCTCCTTGCCCTTGAACTCGGCGCCTTCCACCGAGCAGAGGGCCGCGACCACTTCCTTCTTGATCGCGGAGAGGCGGCCGTAGCGCTCGCCCTTGTCGTGCAGCTGGTAGGCGGCCGTCACCTTCTCGGTGGCGAGCGCGCGGACCTTCTCCGAGACGCCCGCGGCGAGCGAGGGCTTGTCGAAGCTGCGCTTGACCTTGCCGACCGACCTGGCGAGCTCTTCCTGGGCGGTGAGCAGCCCGCCGATCGCAGCCTGCCCGAAGAGCAGCGCCTCGATCATGGTGGCCTCGTCGATCTCCTTCGAGCCGCCCTCGACCATGAAGATCGAGTCGCGCGAAGCGGCCATCACCAGATCCAGGTCGCCCTTCTCACGCTGGGCCTCGCTGGGGTTCGCGATCAGCTTGCCGTCGACGCGGCCGACGCGCACCCCGGCGAACTGGAACGGGAACGGGATGTCCGAGACGGCCATCGCGAACGAGGCGCCGGTGAGGGCGAGCACGTCGGTGTCGTGGAGGTTGTCGGCCGAGAAGACAGTGGCGATCACCTGCGTGTCGTGCTGGTAGCCCTCGGGGAAGAGCGGCCGGAGCGAGCGGTCGATCACGCGGCTGGTCAGCGTCTCGCGCTCGGTGAGGCGGCCCTCGCGGCGGAAGAAGCTGCCCGGGATGCGGCCCGCGGCGGAGAGGCGCTCCTGGTAGTCGCAAGTGAGGGGGAAGAAGTCGAGGCCTTCGCGCTTGTCCTTGGCCGAGACGGCGGTGACGAGGACCATGGAGTCGCCGGCGCGGACGACGACCGAGCCGTCGGCCTGCTTGGCGAGCTTGCCCGTCTCGATCGTGATGGTCTGGTCGCCGACCTGTGCGGAGACCGTGAGTGCCTGGGTCATGTGCTGCGTCCTTTCACGGCCCCGTGGCCGCGTCTTGCTTTGGTGGTTGAAGCGTTGGAGTCGAGCGGGCGACCAACAGTGCTTGCCCTGATCGCAGGGGAGAAGCGCGGCTTCTCCCTTCCGATCGGGGGCCGGCGCGGCTTGGAAGCCTGGCCAGCGGACTCCCGAAGCGCGGAGGGGACACCGAACCGCGGCGTCCCCTCCTGCTGGAGTCTGGCTACTTGCGGATGCCGAGGCCCTCGATCAGCTTCTTGTAGCGGTTCGAGTCCTTCGACTTGAGGTAGTCGAGGAGGCGGCGACGCTGGCCGACCAGCTTGAGCAGGCCGCGGCGGGAGTGGTGGTCCTTCTTGTGGGTCTTGAAGTGCTCGGTGAGGTAGTGGATGCGCTCGGTGAGCAGCGCGACCTGCACCTCGGGCGAGCCCGTGTCGGTGGGGTGCGTGCGGAACTTCTCGACGAGACCCTGCTTCTTCGCATCGTAGTGCAACGGCCCGGTGCTCATGTTCGATCCTTCTGTCCCAAGCTGCTCCGCCGGGCAGGCAGGAGGGCGAGCGGACACTTTCTCCCAGGCGGTATGCCCGGAAGGGGGCGCACCCTACTCGCGGGGGAGCGGGAAGTCAAGGTTGGCGGTGCTGCTTTGGCGGTGCTGCCTGGAGGTGCTGCCCTGGCGAACTGAATCGTTGTCGTGAACGTCGACGTTGACGTGATCGGCGACGTGATCGGCGACGGCGACGGCGACGAGGTGCCGCAATCCTTGTTGTCTGCTCGGCGTTTGGCGACTTTGCGCCCACCCTCGGTCGATCACTCCTCTGGGACGCGGGCCGCAGGCCCGCGTCCCATAACATAAAATGTAACACCCGTTCGGCCGCGATCGCTCGGGGCCAAGTCGCCCCCCTTCTCCCGCCCGCGGCAACACGTCCCCTGTCCTCCTCGTCTATTCAATTGCACCCCCCGTCCCTCCCTGCTATCTGTCGCGCGGAGTCAGGGGCGACTTTTCGCCTCTAGGAAACCCCAGGCGCGCATGGCCGACTACCTCTTCGTTCCCCAGAGCGTGCTGGACCGCTGGTCCGAGCAGGGGAAGGTCCAGGTCGACGGGCACGTCCTCACCATCCTGGGTGAGGGCAAGGCCTTCGCGCTCACCTCCGCCGTCCGTTTCATGAAGATGGAGGCGGGGGACGACGTCTCGAACCTCCTCCAAAAGGTGAAGACCACCGACGCCCTCAAGCAGATGGGCGCCGAGCACTACCTGGAGTCGGTGATCCTCGCCGACTCCGCCTACCAGGTGCAGCAGGGCTTCCTCGCGGACGCGAACGCCCTGCGGCGCGCTGCCGCTGCCTCCCAGCCGCCTCCTGCCAAGGCCGTGCCCATCGCCGCGCCTGCCCAGGCCCCTGTGGCCGCGCCCGCGCTGACCCCCGCGCAACAGAAGGCTGGCGAGCAAGACCTCTTGGCGCAGTTCCTCCTCGAGAACCTGAACTAGCTCCTCGTGGCCGCGATCCTCGTCCACCTCTCCCTCGGCGCCTATCTCGCCGCCTCTGGCGCCTACCTCGCCTGGCTGGTGAAGCCGCGTCCGTGGCTCTCCACCGGCGGCCGCTCGCTGCTCGGGGCAGGCCTCGTGCTGCACACCGCCTCGCTCTGGGTGGCGGTCGCCGCCAGCCCCGAGGCGCCGTGGCGCGGCGGCCAGCTCTTCTCGATGCTGGCGGCCGCCACGGTGGCGCTCTACCTCGTGCTCGACCTGCGCTACGGGCTGCCCGTGGCGGGCACGTTCGTCGCGCCGCTGACAGTGGCGGCGATGGTGCCGGCCCACCTGGGCGGCAGCGGCGGCGCCCAGCTGCTGGAGACGCAGGTGCACCTCGCGGGATGGCTCTTGCCCGTGCATGTCGCCGCGGCCGCGCTGGGCACGGTCGCGCTGCTCTTGGCGTTTGCGCTGGCGGTCATCTACCTGGTCTCAGAGCGGCAGCTCAAGCGCAAGCAGCCCGGCAGGCTCTTCTCCCGGCTGCCCTCGCTGGAGCTGGTCGACCGGCTCGGCTGGCAGCTCTCGACCTGGGGCTTCGTGCTGCTGACGCTGGTGATCGTCACGGGCTCGTTCGTCACCCACGAGGTCGGCCTGGGCTTCTTCACGCTCAACCCGAAGAGCGGCTTCGCGCTCCTGGCCTGGGGCCTCCTGGCGGCGTCGATCCAGGCCCGGCTGGTGGCGGGCTGGCGCGGCCGGCGCATCGCGGTGCTGGTGGTGGTGGGCTTCGTGCTGCTGGTCTTCAGCTACGCCGGCCTGCTGACGAGCACGCCGATCGGCCTCGGGGGCGCAGGCAAGAAGGGCGCCGCGCTGCAGCTCCAGCCGCCGGACCGGGAAGGCTGAGGTGGCCTCCTCGTTCGTCTGCATCGGCATCTCGCACAAGCAGGCGCCGATCCAGGTCCGCGAGCAGCTCTCGGTCCCCACCGACACGCTCCAGGCGCGGCTCCACCAGCTCAAGGCGCTGCCGGGCATCCAGGAGACGCTCTTGCTCTCCACCTGCAACCGCCTCGAGATCTGGGCGGCCGCCGACACCTCCAACGCTGGCGCCGACCTGCTCGCCTCGCTCGGGCCGATCGCCGCGCCGCACGCCTTCATCCACAAGGACGACGCTGCGCTGCGGCACCTCTTCCGAGTGGCCTCCAGCCTCGACAGCATGGTGGTCGGCGAGGCGCAGATCCTCGGCCAGGTGAAGGAGGCCGCGGCCCACGCCACCGAGGCAGGCGTCTTCGGCAAGCAGCTCAACCGGGCGCTGGCGCGGGCCACCACCGCCGCCAAGCGGGTGCGCACCGAGACGTCGATCGCGCGCGGCGCGGTCTCGGTGTCGAGCGTGGCGATCGAGCTCGCGGCCAAGGTGCTGGGCGACCTCACCGGCAAGATCCCGCTCCTGCTGGGCGCCGGCGAGATGGCCCTGCTGGCCGCTCGCGAGCTGCGCGGGGTGGGCGCCAAGGACTTCCTGGTCGCCAACCGCTCGCTCGAGCGCGCCGAGGAGATGGTCAAGGAGACGGGCGGCCGAGCGGTGCCGTTCTCCGAGCTGAACTCGCTCCTCGAGCGGGCCGACGTGGTGATCTGCTCCACGGGCGCGCGCGAGCCGATCATCACCAAGGAGCAGATGGCCAAGGTGGTGAAGGCGCGCCGCTTCCGGCCCATCTTCTTCGTCGACCTCTCGCTGCCCCGCAACGTCGAGCCCCAGGTCAACGACCTCGACGGCTGCTATGTGTATGACCTCGACGACCTCGAGCACGTGGCGAACCAGAACCGCGACCTGCGCCGGGGCGAGGTCGACAAGGCCGAGCTGATCGTCGAGGAGGAGCTCAAGGCGCTCCTCGCCGAGCTGAAGGAGCGCACCGGCGCGCCCGCGCTGGCCCGGCTGCGCAGCAGGGCGCAGGAGATCGCCGACGCCGAGGTGGAGCGGCTCCTCGCCCAGCTCGGCCCGCTCAACGAGAAGCAGCAGCGCAGCGTCAAGGCGATGGCCTCTGCGATGGTCAACAAGCTCCTCCACACGCCCACCGCGAGGCTCCGCCAGGAGACGGCCACGGGCGCGGGTCCGGTGGCGCGCTCGCTGGCGGACGCAGCGGTGGAGCTGTTCGGGCTCGACCTCACCGCCCCCGACGCCGACGCGCACGGCAAGGGCGAGAAGCACGAGGCCCACGGCAAGGGCCACCCGGCCAGCCACGCTGGCGCCCAGAAACCTCTCGAGCAGGCCCAGGCCCAGTCGGCCTCGGCCACGCCGCGGCCCGCGCAGGCGAACGAAACCCCCGACGCAACCCCCGCACCCGATCCGTCGCAGGCCAAGGGAGCTTAAGACACCGTGACCCCTCCGAACACGCCGACGGGCAACCTGCGCATCGCCACCCGCAAGAGCGCGCTCGCGCTGTGGCAGGCCTACCGCGTGCAGGCCCTGCTCGCCGGACACGGGCACCAAAGCGACCTGGTGCCGCTGTCCACCTTGGGCGACCGCGTGCTCGACCGCGCGCTGGCAGAGGTCGGCGGCAAGGGCCTCTTCGTCAAGGAGCTCGAGGACGCGCTCGCCCGCGGCGACGCCGACCTCGCCGTCCACTCGGCCAAGGACGTGCCGTTCGCGCTGCCCGAGGGGTTCGTGCTCTGCTCCTTCCCGGGCCGCGAGGACCCGCGCGACGCCCTGGTGGCCCCCAGGGCGAAGACGTTCGCGGCGCTGCCCAAGGGAGCGCGGGTGGGCACTTCGTCCTTGCGGCGCGCGGTGCAGCTGCTCGCGGAGCGGCCCGATCTGCAGATCGTCCCCGTGCGCGGCAACGTGCAGACGCGGCTCTCGAAGGCGACGGGCTTCAAGGACGGCGTCAAGGTCGAGCTCGCAGACGGCGAGCGGCTCGACGCGGTGGTGCTCGCGCTCGCCGGCCTGCGCCGGCTGGGGCTGGAGGAGTTCGTCACCGAGGTGCTCCCGGTGGAGCTCTCGCTCCCCGCCGCCGGCCAGGGCGCGCTCGCCATCGAGGTCTTCGCCGGCAGCCGCGGCGAGGCGGCGGCGGTCCTGCTCGACGAACCCTCGGTGGCGCGCCGGGTGCGGGCGGAGCGCGCGGTCTTGAAGCAGCTCTCGGGGAGCTGCACGGTGCCGATCGCGGCCCACGCAGTGCTGGAAGGCGAGGAGGGCGCAGCGGGCGAGACGCTCTTCTTGCGCGCGGCGCTCGGCGGCCCGGACGGGAAGGGCGGCACCAGGCTGCTGCGCGTCGAGGCGCGCGGCCCCGCGGCCGAGCCCGAAGCGCTCGGCGTCAAGGTCGCCCACCTCTTGCTGGAGCGCGGGGGCGGTCCGCTGCTGGAAGCGGCGCGCGCCGGGGCCACCGGCCTGCCGGCCCCCAAGCGCGAGGCGTGAGCCCGGGCCTGCGCGGCGCACGGGTGGTGCTCACCCGGGCGCAGGAGGATCTCGAGGAGCTCGCGGCCTCCGTGCGCACGCAGGGCGGCGAGCCGCTGCCGCTCCCTTGTCTTACATTTACCGATCCTACCGATCCGGGGCCGGCGCTGGCGCTGCTCGACCGGCTGGTGCGCGGCGAAAAGCCCGACGCGCTCGCGCTCGCTTCTCCGCAGTCCGTCCGCAGGCTGGCGGGGGCGCTGCGCTCGCGCGGGCTCGACCCCGCGGCCGCGCTCGCCGGCGTGCGGCTCTGCGCCTCCGGGGAGGCGACCGCGCGGCTGATCCAGTCGGTGGGCCTGCCCCGCCCGCTCGCGCCGGCGCACGAGAAGGGCGCCGGCGCGCAGGCGCTGGTGCAGGCGCTCGCGGAGGAGTGGGCGGGAGCGGGCGTCCAGCCTTCCTCGCAGCGCGTCTGGCTGCTCAAGGCCGAAGAGGGCAACCCCGAGCTGCCGAGGCTGCTCTCGGCGACCGGCGCCGTGCTCGAGCAGGCGGCGCTCTACCAGACGGTGCCCTCGGGTCCGGGGGACCTCTCGCTCCTGCCCACCTCGGCGGCTGCCGCGCTCACCGCGCTGCGGAAGGGCACCGCCTCGGCGCTGGTCTTCGGCAGCGGGAGCGCGGCGCGCGGCTACGCGCGGATGCTCGGTGAAGAGGGGCTCGCCTTCGCGGCGCGCACGCTGGTGGCGGCGATGGGCGAGAAGTGCAAGACCGATTGCCTCGCGCTCGGCATCACGCCGGGGCTGGTGGGCACCGGCGGGTTCGAGGACCTCCTGGCGGCGCTGGCCAAGCGGCTCGCTGAGGCCCCACAATGAGCGCGATGCCCACCCCCGATCGTCCCGGCGCGCCGGCCGCTCCCGCGTCGCCGCAGCCCGCAGCGCCGCACGCGACCCACCCGGGCCTCCCCCCCGAGGAGCGCGCCCACGCGAAGGCGCGCAGCCACGCCGCGGGCATGCAGGCGATCATCTTCTACAAGCTCGCCAAGGCCCTGTTCGCCACGCTGGTCGGCTTCGGCGCGCTCTCGGCGCTGCAGTCGGGGGCCGAGGCGCTCTCCGCCACGTTGGCGCAGGTGCTGCTCGACCACGCCACGCGCGCCTGGGCGCTGCAGGCCGCCACGCTGATCGTCACCGCCGGGACGACGGCCCACGTGAAGATCGCCGCCGGGGCCGCGTTCGGCGACGGCCTGCTCTCGGCGGTGGAGGGCTTCGCGCTGCGCGCCGGGCACTGGTGGGCGCCGTGGCTGGTGGTGGTGGGGACGAGCGTGCTGCTCCCGTGGGAGGTGCTGGAGGTGGTGCGGCACCCGCATTGGGGGCGCGTGCTGGTGCTGGTGGTGAACCTCGGAGTGGTGGTGTACCTGCTCCTGGGGGTCAGGCGGGAGCACCGGAGGGATCATCCCGAGGAGTACGGGAGGTAGGTCGGTCTGCTTCTCGTGCGTCAACGTCACCGTCAAGATCAGCGGCCGCAACAACGATTCGGTGACGCCGACGCTCCGTCGACGTCGCCACCCCGCCTCCCCCCTGCCTTCCCATTGACTCCCCCCTCCGCTCCCTGTATCTCGCCCCCCCGCATGGAGCCCACCCCCGCACAGCGCGCCGTCCTCGCAGAGGAGCACGGCCGCCTCCAGACCGCTGCCCGCGAGCGCCGCTCCGTCGACCTCTTCGCCCGCGCCGGCTTCGAGCTCTTCCTCTGGGGCATCCTCGGCGGCGTCATCGGCAAGCTCTTGTGGGACTCGGTCCGCCCCCCCCTCTTCCTCTACCCGCTGGCGCTCCTCGACCTCGCCCTCCTCTGGGACGCCGCCGCGCAGTACCGCAAGGCGCGCGCCTCCCTCACCCGCGAAGTGGCCATCCTCGCCCGCCTGCGCGAGGTGCGCGTCCACCTCGGCATCGACCCGCGGGACCCTTCGCCGCTGCCGCTCTCCGGGGCCGCGCGCCCGCAGGCGGCCAAGCCATGAGCGCCCACCCTCCGCGCGGCCGCCTGATCGTCTTCGAGGGGCTCGACGGCGCGGGAACGACGACGCAGTCGCAGGTCCTCGCCGAGAAGCTGCGCGCCAAGGGCCGCACGGTGTGGCTCGCGCACCAGCCCTCCGAGGGCATGGTGGGTGGCCTCCTGCGGCAGGTGCTGGCGGGCCGCGGGGCCACCCTGAACGCCGACGGCAAGGCCGCGCCGCTCGAGGAGCGGGTGATGGCGCTGCTCTTCGCCGCCGACCGGCTCGACCAGATCAACTCGCAGATCGAGCCCCGGCTCGCGCGCGGCGAGGACGTCATCCTCGACCGCTACGTGCTCTCCTCGCTCGCCTACCAGGGCACCACCGTCTCCCACGACTACATCCAGCAGATGAACCGCTACGCGCTCAAGCCCGACATCACCCTCTTCCTCTACGTCCCCGCCTCGGTGGCGCTCGAGCGGGTGCGCAGCCGCGGGGCCAAGCTGGAGCGGTACGAGACCGCGCCGCAGATGCAGCTGGTGGAGCGCGAGTACCTGCGCCTCGTCGGCACCCTCGCGTCCGTCGTCTCGGTCGACGGGACGCGGCCGATCGCCGAGGTGGCAGACCTCTGCCACGCAGCGCTCGTGCAGCAGCTGGGCTAGGCTGGGGGCCGCCGCGATGGCACGCACCGGGGAAACGCCAGCCATGCCGATCGACTCCGCACGCCTCGAAGAGCTGCACATCGTCCGCAAGGTGCGCGAGACGGTGCGGCGCTGGTGGGGCATCGAGCTCAGCTTCACCGACGAGCGCGGCCAGGTCGTCGACCACGGCAAGGGCATCATCATCCCGCCCAACAACCGGATCTGCACCGCCTGCCTCGGCGAGAGCCAGGGCCTCGCGGCGTGCAACCGGTCGATCGAGGAAGCGGTGGGCCGCCTCGCCGACGCCACCGGACCCGCGGGCTTCATGGGCCTCCCGCTCGCGCACCTCGTGCCCGCGCCGCCGCCCAACCTGGGCAACGGCTCGATCGGGCCCGCACCCGGCGCCACCAACGGCGGCGGCAAGGGTCCGGAGGCGCGCCTCTTGGGTCCCTGCCACATGGGCCTCGACATCGTCGCCGCGCCCGTCGAGTTCGCCGGCGAGCGCAAGGGCACGCTCTTCGCCTGCGGCTTCCTGGTGGACCGGCCCCCCGAGCGGCTCGCCGAGGTGCAGGCGCGCGCGACCGCCCAGGTAGGGCGCCTCAAGCTGCCCATCATCGAGGCGGCCGCGGCCTTCGAGACCATCGCCCGCATCGAGCAGCGCGAGCTGCCGCGCCTGATGGACCTGATGGGCACCACCGTCTCCGAGGTGGCCGACCACGCCGACGCGGTGGCCCTGCGCGAGCGCAAGATCGACGCGCTCAACCGCGAGCTGTCGGCGCGCTACCGGTTCGACGACATCATCGGCAAGAGCGCGACCATGCAGCGGCTCTACCAGCTGCTCGACAAGGTGGTGCAGAGCGACGTCACCGTGCTGGTCACCGGCGAGAACGGCACCGGCAAGGAGCTGATCGCCCGCGCGCTGCACCACAACGGCCCGCGCGCGCGCAAGCAGTTCGTCGCGCAGAACGCCGCCGCGCTCAACGACAACCTGCTCGAGAGCGAGCTCTTCGGCCACGTGAAGGGCGCCTTCACCGGCGCCGCGCGCGACAAGATCGGCCTCTTCAAGGTGGCCGACGGCGGGACCTTCTTCCTCGACGAGGTGGGCGACATGTCGCCCGCCATGCAGGTGAAGCTGCTTAGAGTGTTACAGGAAGGGACGTTCGTGCCCGTCGGCGGCACCAAGCCCGAGAAGGTGGACGTGCGCGTGGTGGCCGCCACCAACAAGGACCTGCGCGAGCTGGTGGCGCGGCGGCAGTTCCGTGAGGACCTCTTCTACCGGCTCTGCGTCCTCAACATCGAGGTGCCGGCCCTGCGCACCCGGCTCGACGACCTGCCGCTGCTCACCAACCACTTCCTCGCGCGGCAGGCCGAGAAGCTGAAGCGGCCCGCCAAGCGGCTCTCGCCCGGGATGCTCGCCTCGTTCTACCAGCGGCCCTGGCCCGGCAACGTGCGCGAGCTGGAGAACGAGATCGAGCGGCTCGCCGTCCTCTCGGGCGACGCCGGGCTGATCGGCGATGACCTGCTCCCCGCGCGCGCCGCGCCTGCCGAGCCCGGGTCGATCCCGCTCGCCATGCTGGTGGAGCAGGGCCTGCAAGCGGGCCTCGCGGGCGCGGTCGAGAAGCTCGAGCGCGAGCTGATCCACGCGGCGCTGTCCCGCTCGGGCGGCAACCGCTCGAAGACCGCGCAGCTCCTCCAGGTCTCGCGGACCACGCTGCTCAAGAAGATCCGCGACTACCAGCTCACCGTTCCCGAGAGCGGCACGTGAGGCCAGACACAGCTGCCATCGTCGTCATCGGCAACGAGGTGCTTTCCGCCAAGGTGACCGATGAGAACGGCCCGTTCCTCGCCCGCGAGCTGCGCGCCCTCGGCGTCGAGGTGCGGCGCATCGAGACGGTGCCCGACGAGGTGCCGCTGATCGTCGACGCGGTCAACCGCGCGCGCGCCGCCGCGAAGTGGGTCTTCACCTCGGGCGGCATCGGGCCCACCCACGACGACGTCACCATGGCGGCGGTGGCGGCCGCGTTCGGCAAGCCGGTGGTCACCGACGCGAAGTCGCTGCAGCTGCTCGAGGAGAAGTTCGGCGAGCGGCTCAACCCCGCGCTGCGCCGGCTCGCCGAGGTGCCCGAGGGGGCGGAGCTGATCTGGAACGAGCAGTCGCTCTTCCCGGTGGTGACGCTCGAGGGCGTGGTGATCCTGCCGGGCGTGCCCGCGCTCCTGCGCGAGGGCTTCGGGTGGATGCGCGAGCGCCTGCGGAGCGCACCGTTCGTCTCGCTGGCGGTGTATCTCGGCATCGGCGAGGGGCGTCTCGCGGGGCATTTGGATGCGACGGTGGCGGCATATCCGGGTGTATCGATCGGCAGCTACCCGCGATTCGACGGCGCGGACCACCGGGTGAAGGTGACGTTCGACGGGCGGGACGGCGCGCTGGTGGAGGCGGCGAGGCGCGACTTCCTGGCGCGGCTCCCGGCGGGCGCGGTGGTGCGCGAGGGGTAGCTTGGCCTCGCCAGCGGAAATGATTCCGCCCTGGCGGCCGCGCGGAAGCTCCTCGCTGGCGGGCGCTGACGCCGGCGCGCGCCAGGCGGGGCGGGGCTGTCCACCCCGGCGGCGGCGCTCTCGTTGCCTGCTTGCGCGGTCCTGGCTTCGTGGTAGGCGATTGGCTCCCCAACGCGCAGCAGGCGATGGTCGTCCACCAAGGAGCGCGCATGTCCCGTGGTTGGTCTCTCTCCCTGCCCCTGGCGGTTCCTGCTGCGCTGCTCGCGGTCGTCCTGTGCGCCGGGCCGCTCGCGGCGCAAACTGCGGCCCCCGCGCCCGCTGCAACCGCGCCCTCGTCCGCTGCTCCCACCTCCGCCGCTCCGCCGCCCGCCCCGCCCTCGTCGCCGCCCGCGGCGGCGGCTCCCGCCCCCAACCCCGTCGACGTCCAGCGCGCCCAGGACCGCTGCGCACCGGGCTCCGACTGCGCCAACGCCCACCGTGAGCCGTCGCCCAAGCCCGCTGCCGCTGCGCCCGCTCCTGCCGCCGAGCCCGGCCAGCCCTTGGTGGGCTTCGGCTCCCCCGCTCTCGCCGCGCCCGGAGGGCTCGCCTCCGCCGCGGACGCGCCCTCGCACCCGATTACACTTTCCGCCTACTTCATCCTCGGCGGCCAGTGGCTGCAGCAGAACACCGCCAGCAGGCTGGTCGGGCAGAACAACGGCTTCTCGATGGCCGACGCGCGCCTCGAGATCACCGGCCGTCCCTCCGACAAGTTCTGGCTCTACCTCTCGTTCGACGGCGCGGTGGAGCAGGTCTCGGCCGCCGACCCCACCAAGGGCAGCCGCACCGTGGCGCTCAAGGACGCGTACGGCGTCTTCTCGCCGGGCGCGCTCTTCGCCAACGACAGCGGCTTCGGCGGGTTCGTCAACGCGATCACCCGGCACCTGCGCTTGCAGGCCGGACAGTTCAAGGCCCCGCAGGACGTCGAGGGTCTCATCGAGGAGACCGAGGTCAAGTTCCCCAGCCGCTCGATCGTCACCAGCGGCGTGCATGCGCCCGCGGGCTATGAAGCCGAGGGCCTCTCGCTCGGCCGGCAGGTGGGCGTGGCGCTCGGCACCGACGCGGTCCCGCTCCCCTTCGGCACGGTGGCTGCCCAGGTGGCCCTCACCAACGGCAACGGCCCGAACCAGCTCTTCAACGACACCACCGCGCAGTCGGTCTCGGGCCGGCTCGCGCTCGGCGTGCTCGGGTACGCCTCGCTGGGCGTGGACGGGTATTACAGCCCCCGCGCCACCGGCACCCCGGCCGACCGGCAGTATGATGACCTCTACGGTGTCGGCGCCGATCTGCGCGTGGAGGCCGGGCCCGTAAACCTAATGGCGCTCGTCCAGTCGCGCACCACCAGGCACGTGACGCTGCTGGCGGCCGACGAGGCGACGCTCGGCTACTCCATCGAGGGCGCGGTATTACTCTTCGGCTTCCTCGAGCCCGCGGTGCGCTACAGCCTGCTCGACCCGAGCGACAAGGTCCCGCAGAACAAGGTCCAGGAGCTGACTGCGGCGCTCAACCTCTACTCGTCTGGCGCGGTCGGGCAGGGCGTGGCGCGGCTCTCGCTCGCCTACACGCACCGCACCGAAGAGGCGGCCCACCAGCTCCCCAACGACAGCTTCGACCTCGCCGCGCAGCTGCGCTTCTAATGGGCCGCGAATCCGTGGAGCCAGAGATGCACGCGCACGGCTCCGGCCTGTCCGTCGCTGCCGCCTTCGTCGCCGGTGCGCTCGCCTGCGCCGCGCTCCCCGCCTGCGACGCGCCCCCGCGCGCCTGGGCCGGCAAGATCAACTCCCCCTCGCAGCTGGTGGGCGGGCCGCGCACGCTCGGCGAGGTGGGCGATTATCGAATCAGCAACAACCGGGTCCGCTTCGTGGTGCAGGCGCTCGACCTCGCCAAGGGCATCCCAGGCGACCGCGCCTTCGGCGCCTTCGGCGGCGCGCTGCTCGACGCCGACCTCGCCCGGGCCGAGGAGGCGCGCGACCCGCGCACGCAGGAGAACGGCCGCGACGGGCTCGGCGAGATCTTCCCGACCTTCTTTCTGCAGGGCCTCGAGCCCGACGCCATCGAGGTGGTCGACGACGGCTCCACGGGCAAGCCCGCCTGGCTCCGGGTCACGGGCAAGGGGAGCGACTTCTTCACGGCTACCAAGCTCGTCAACGCGGGCGCGCTCGGCTCGGGGCTGCTCTACGAGGTGGACTACCGGCTCTCTCCCGACGACGACGCGCTCTGGATGACCGCGTCGATCATCAACCCCAGCACGTCGAGCCACTTCTTCCCCATCGACCAGTTTCCCATCCCGATCGGCTTCATCCCGCTCTTCGGCGACGGGCAGGCGCTCTTCATGCCGGGCGAGGCCGGGTACGACATCCGCTTCACGCTGCAGAAGTCGTACGGGCGCGCCTACAAGCTGCCCGCGCTCGGCGGCGTCACCAGCGACGTGGTCGCGGTGGCGGGCGAGGGCATCACCTACGGCATGTCTTACTGCAGCAACGCGAACTGCCCGCCGCCGGCCGATCTGCACTCCATCCCAGGCGCGCCTTCGTTCGTCTTCAACCACCAGTCCGAGTACAGCAAGTATGCGCCGGTGACCGAGCAGAGCATGCTGCTCCCGTTCGTCTCGGGCTCGCTCTTCGGCCTCTACCTCGAGGAGGTGCCGGCGAAGCTCGCAGGGGCCGCCGCGGTCTCCGCCACCATGAAGCTCCGGGTCGCGGGCGTCTCGCCCTCGTCGGTGATCAACGCGGCGATGGCCGAGGCGGGCATCGAGACCGGCACCGTCACCGGCACCGTCCGCGAGCGCCAGACGGGCCGCGTGCTGCCGCTCGCCGACGTGATCTTCCTGCAGGACGACGGCAGCCACGGCACGGCCGGGCTCGCCGTCAACGCGGCGCGCACCGACGAGCACGGCCGCTTCTCCGCGAACCTTCCGCCGGGCGGCTACCTGGCCGTCACCCGGATCGGGCGGCGGCAGCACGCGCCGGACCTCGCGTTCGCGGTGCGGGCGCGCATGCACGTCGACCTGGAGGCGGTGGCGCAGGCGGCGAGCCTCGACTGGTCGATCCCGCAGGACGCCATCCTCAAGGTCCGGGTGGCCGACGAGACGGGAAGGCTGATCCCCGCGAAGGTCACCCTCGACGCGGCGTACGACGCGAGGCTCGACGCGAGCAGAAATGTGTTACCGGCGCCCGATCCGAAGACCTTCCTCTACGACCGGCGCCTGGGCGACCCGTACCGGCCCACCGACCTCACCCCCGACACGCAAGACCCCGAGACGCGCCGCTACGTCGAGGAGACCTTCCGCGCGGTCAACGGGCTCGCCGAAGGAGAAGTCCGGCCCGGCAAGTGGCGCGTGACGGTCTCGCGCGGCCCGGCCTACAGCCTCTTCACGCAGGAGGTGACGCTGGTGGCGGGCGAGGCCACCACCGTGGGCGCGACGCTCCGGCGGGTGCTCCCGGCGCGCGGCCGCGTGGCGGGCGACCAGCACGTACACACCACGGGCTCGGTGGACGGTAACGAGCCGCCCGAGCTGCGGGTCATCTCCTACGCGGCCGAGGGGATCGACTGGCTGGTCGCCACCGACCACAACGCGCTGACCGATCTCGCGCCCGCCGTCGAGCGGACGGGTCTCATCGACTACCTGAAGGCGTCGGTTGGCATCGAGCTCTCCAGCCTCGAGGCGGGCCATAACAACGGATATCCGCTCGAATGGCTGCCCACGCCCGCCACGCACGGCTCGATGCCCTGGTTCAACCGCGTCCCGCAGCAGCTCTACGACGGGCTGCGGGCGCGGAAGGGCGCGCCGGCGGACAGCTTCGTGGTGCAGGCGAACCACCCGCGCGACAGCGTGCAGGGCGTCTTCACCGCCTACGGCATGACCGGCGATCCGCTGGCGACCACCGACAACGCCGACGGCACGCGGACCATCCTCGCCAGCAACTGGCCCGGCGCCAAGGGGACGTTTGCGCCGAGCGGGCCCGGCTTCGGTCCGAACAAGCTCTCGCTCGACTTCGACGCCATGGAGGTCCTCAACTCCAAGCGGGTCGACATCACCCGCACCTTCCGGGTGCCGCCCGCCTCGCAGCTCTCGTCGAACCCCTGCGACTATCCCCCGCAGTGCGGCAAGCCGATGGTGTGCGATGGCAAGCTGGTGTCAGCCAAGCCGTGCATGGGGCCCGTCGGCACCGTCGTGCGCGACGCGAACGACCTCGTGGCCTTCGCGGGCGCGTTCGAGGACTGGGAGCACCTGCTCGACGCGGGCAAGCGCGCCACCGCCGTGGGCAACAGCGATTCGCACGAGCTGTTCGATGAGGCCGGCTATCCGCGCAACCTGATCGACGTGGGCCACGAGGTGCCGAGCGCGCGGGAGATCGACGCGAACGAGGTCGCCCGCGCCATCAAGGCGGGCCGCGCGGTGGTCACGAACGGACCCGAGATCCGGCTGACCGTGCTCGACCCCGTCAAGAAGGGCAGCGACGGCAAGCCGCTGGAGATCCCGATGGGCGGGCTCGTCAAGGCGGACAGCGCGGGCACCTTGCAGGTGCACCTGATCGTCGAGGCGGCCCCGTGGATCGACGTCAGCTATGCCGCGCTCCTGGTGGGCAGCCCCGACTGCGACGGCGACAATCCGAAGACCAGCCTGACCGACTGCCACGAGAAGCCAGTGCCGATCGACCGCGGCACGCCGGGCAGCCGCAACGCGACCCCCACCCGCCTCGACAAGATCATCAACGTGCAGGTGCCGAAGAACCGCGACTCCTGGGTGGCCGCCTTCGTGCGCGGCGACGTCTCGCTCTGGCCCGTGGTGACGCCGCTCGAAGTGCCGCCGTTGCTGCTCAACGACGCCATCAGCGCGCTCACCGCCGCGTTCGGCCTGAGCGATCCGCTCAAGAGGCTGCGGCCGGTCACCGTCACGCAGGTGCTGCCGAACGCCATCGCCAACCCCGTGCTGGTGGACGGGAACGGCGACGGGAAGTGGTTCGGCAAGGACGTGCCGGAGTGGGCTCCTTCGGCGAAGTAGCAGCGCCAGCGGCTGCCTGGCGCCGCTCTCTCAGCGCGCCCGCAGTGAGAGGAACGTCTCGCTTACCGCGAACCGCACCAGCCGCGCCACCTCGGGCCGGTCGAGCCCGCCGGGGCACTCGAGCGACACCACCGACAGCCCCGCCGCCGGATCGCCGCAGAGCACCAGCGCCACCCGCTCGGCGCTCTCGCGCAGGCCCAGCGCCAGCAGCTCGAAGCTGGTGGTCTCGGCTGCCGCCTGCTGCGCCAGCGGCGCGAGCCGCGCCCGCGCCTCCGGGGAGAGCGCCTTGCCCAGCTTCTCGAGCAACTTTTGGTCGGGCACCGGCAGCCGCGTGACGTCGGTGCCGGGCGGCGCGCAGAGCTGCACCAGGGCGGCGGTCAGCTGGCCGAGCCGCGGGGCAGTCCAGCTGGAGGTCACCTGCGTGCCCCTCCTCAAGTGCGAAAGCGCGCGCGCATAGAGGAACCGCAGCGACCGCGGCGGATACCGGCGCGGCGCCTCCAGGCCCACCAGCAGCCCGGGCGCCTCTCCGGCCACGGGCGACACCACCTCCGGCTCGGTCTTCGAGAGGTAGAGCGCGGGCTCGGGCTGCCCCAGCGCGCGGGCGAGCGCAGCGCAGACCCGGCGCACGGGGTTGTCTCCCTTGACGCGCTCCCCGCGGCCGGCCAGCTCGGTGGGGAACGCCAGCTGCAGCTCGGGCGCGGCCGCGAGGAGCAGGTCGCGCGCGGCCCCTTCATCGCCCTGGCCGCGCAGCGCCGGGAGCTCGCCCAGCTGCGGCACCTCGGCGGCGGGCGGCAGCCTGGCGACCGCCTCGTGCACGGCGCGCTCGTCGCCGCTCGCCTCCGCGAGGCCCACCAGCGCGGCGGCGGCGCAGAAGGCGGCGTCAGGGCGGGCGATGCGCGTGAAGAGCGGCACCAGCGCGTGCAGCGCCTCGGCGCGCGCGGGCGACAGCTCGAGCAGCTGCCGCCAGACGCCGATCGCCTCGGCCGGGTGCTGCTCGCCGGTCAGCTCCGCCACGTGCTGCAGGGCGCCCCGGTTGCGCGGCTCGAGCTGGAACGCGCGCCGGAACGCGGCGAGCGCCTCCTCCTTCTCTCCGAGCGCGAGGCAGCCGCGGCCCAGCTCGTCGGTCCACTCGGCGATCTGCGCCTTGGTGGGCGAGCCGCTCTCGGGCGGCACCGGGAACCCCTCGAGCAGCTTGCGGTAGATGGGCGTCGACTCCGGCGGCGCCAGCGAGTGGGCGTGGGGCGCGAGCTTGGCGAGCGTGCCCATCGCCACCTGATCGAGCTGCCCGAGCAGGAGCGGCAGCGCCTTCTCGCCCGCGTCGAGCTTCTCCGCGTAGAGCTTGCCGAGCCGCAGCTTGAGCACGGGCACGGTGAGCGCGCCGGCGAGCGGCGCCGCGCCCGAATCCGAGAGCGCCAGCCGCTTGCTGAGCGCGTCGGCGGCGTCGGCCCAGCGGCCCGCCATCTCCCCCGCGTCGGCGCGGAGCTCGAGCGCCTCGGGCAGGTCGGCGAAGACTTTCAGCGCGCGTCCGGCCGAGATGAACGCAGCCTGCGCGTCGTCCAGCTCGTCGAGCTGGATGCGGCCCGCCTGGGTCCAGGCGTAGGCGCCCGCGGTCTTCTCCTTGTGGGTGGCGCCGATGCGCTCGAAGAGCGCCACCAGCTCCTGCGCCGCGTGCTCGCCGTGGAGGCGGCGCAGGCTGGCGGCCACCTCCTCGTTGCGCGGGTCGCGGTCGAGCACCGAGGTGAGGTGGGTGAGCGCCTGCTCGCTGTCCCCCAGGTCCTCGGCCAGCAGCGCGGCCTCGATGAGCGAGCCCGCCGCCAGCCCCGGGTCGTGCGAGAGGCTCGCCTCCCTGGAGAGCAGCCGCATCACCTCGGCCTTGTCGCCCAGCGCCTCGGCGATCTTGCGCGCGCCCCGCACCGCCAAGAGCGACGACGGATCGATGGCGAGCGCCTGCCGGTAGGCCGCCGCGGCCTTCTCCAGCTGCCCGTCCTCGGCGAACAGCTCCGCCTGCTGCAGCGAGAGCGCGGCCCGGGTCGTCCCGTCCTCGTAGGCGCAGCGGAAGGCGAGGTGGTCGGCGAGCAGCTGCTTCTGGCCGCTAGCGCGCAGCGCGTCCTCCACCAGATCGAGCGCGACCCGGTCGTGGGGGTTGAGCGCCAGGGCGCGGCGGTATTCGGCGATGCCCTGATCGCGCTCGCCCGCCGCCAGCCGGTCTTCGGCTGACTCGGCCCGCAGCAGCGCCGCCAGCCGGGGGTCCTGGCAGCGGCTGGCCAGCTTGCCGCGCAGCTCGATCCGCTCGCGCCCCTGCTCGGCGGTGGAGATGGCGTAGCTGCCGCGGGTCAGCCAGAGCAGCGCGGCCATCGCGTCGAGGTCGCCGGGCTCCTCGGTGAGCAGCTGGCGGAAGAGGCCCTCGGCCAGCTTGGGCTCCTCGGTGCGGAAGGCCCGCAAGGTGGCCGCCATCCGCAGCGCCTCACGCTTCTGCACCTTGCTGGAGACCCGGGAGAGCTCCTCGGCGGCGTCGGCGGCGTCGGCCCAGCGGCCCAGCCAGCAGCGCAGCCGCACCCGCGCGGCCTGCGCGTGCACCGAGCCGGGGAACGCGCGCGCGGCTTCACCGTAGAGCTCCTCGGCGCGCGGCAGGTCGTGCAGCCGCCACTCGGCCACCTCGGCGGCGCGGCAGAACGCGTCGGCGCGCGAGGGGCCCGTCTCTTCACCCGAGCCGTTGGCGATCTGCACCAGGATGGCGAGCGCGGGCTCGAGCTCACCGCGGCGCAGCTGGAGACGGGCGAGGCGGCGCAGCACCGCCAGATCGGCGCCGCCCGCGGCGAGCGCGTTGGCGCAGGCGGAGACCGCTTCGTCGGCGTGCCCCTCCGCCTCGAGCAGCGCGGCCCGCTCAGCGTGGAGCGCTGCGGCCCGGTGGGGATCGGCGGCGCTGGCCTCTTCGGCGAGCAGCGTGAGCCGCTCGGCGACGGGCAAGGGCGGCAAGAGGAGCAGCGCGCGGCGCACCTGCGCGGCGGCGGGGTCTGCCTTCTGGGCACGGCGCAGCAGGGCCGCGGCGCGGTTGTCGTCGCCGGTCGCGCGGGCGAGCTCACCGGCCTCGAGCAGCAGCTCGGCGGCCTCGTTCCCCGGCGCGCTGGCGGCCCGCGCCTCCAGTGACCTCCCGAGCGAGGTGGCGTCAGAGCAGCGCAGCGAGAGCAGCGTCCACGCCTCCAGCCAGCGCGGCCCGGTCAGCCCGCGGGACAGCTCGGTCGCCCGCTGCGCCAGCTCCAGCGCGCGGGTGGCCGGCGGGACCTCCAGCGTCTGGGTCTCGCCCTCGGCCTGCGTCTCGGCCTCCAGCTGCGCCGGCGCGGGCAGATCCGAGAGCAGCGCGGCGGCGCGCGAGAGCAGCTCGGCGCCCTGCCAGCGCGGGGCCGCGCCCGCCGCCTCCTCGAGCAGCCGCGCCAGCTCGGCCTGCCCGCCGAGGAACGGAAGCTGCCGCTCCAGCACACGCAGGGCCTGCGGCTGGTTGGGCACCTGCGCGAGCGCCCGCCGCGCCCGGTCTGCGGCCTGCTCGCGCTGCCCGGCCCGCTCGAACCAGAGCGCCGCCTCGGCTGCGAAGGCCGCCGCCTCCTCGGCCGAGTGGCCTTCGAGCGCCTCCCCCAGCGCCGCGAACCGCTCGGCCGCGGCGGCTGGATCGCGGTCGGCGACCAGCCGCGAGTGGAGCGCGATCGCCGCGGCGTCCCCCGGGTTCTCGGCCAGCGCCTCTGACAAGAGCTGCTCGCGGTCGAGCGGCGCCAGCGCATACGTCGAAGCGACGATCCGCAGGTCGGCCCGCTCGCTCGCCTCGGGTGAGGCCAGCGCGCGCGCGGCCAGCGCTGCCGGGAGAGCCTTCGGGTCCGAGGCGGCGACGAGGTCGCAGGCGAGGGCGAGCAGCGCCGCGTCTTGCGGAGCGTCGGCCAGGGCGGCGCGGACGTCCTCCAGCGCCTCGGTGGTGCGGGCGAGCTTGTGGGCGGCCACCGAGGCCGAGACGAGCCGATCGGACGCGGCGCCGGTGCGCTCTGCCTGGGCGCGGGAGAGGGTGAGGAGCTCGTCCCAGGCTCCCTGCGCGCGGGCCCGCTGCACCAGCCCGGAGAGCGCGATCGGGTCGCCGGGGCAGGCCGAGAGCAGCCGCCGCAGCGCCTCCTGCAGCAGCTGGTCGAGCTCGCCCGGTCCGGGCAGCGGCGTGCCGTCGGCGTTGTGCACCGGCGGAGCGATCTCGCCCTGCCGCTGCGTCGCCTCTTGCTGCAGCACCTCGAGCAGCAGCACCGCGCGGCGCAGGAGCAGCGCCTTCTGGACGTCGTCCTTGAGCGCTGCCGCCGAGCGCAGGAGCAGCTTCACCGAGAGCACCTGATCGCCAGCCGAGACCGCCGCCTCGACCGCGGCCTGCAGGAGCGCCGGGTGGTCGGGCGAGAGCCCGAGCGCCTGCTGGATCAGCGCCGCCGCCTCCGCCGGACGGTGCAGCTCGCGCTGGAGCACGCGCGCCTGCGCCCGCAGCGACTCGGCCCTGGCCGCGGGGTCCTTGAGCGTGGCCGCCTCGCGCTGGTGCAGCGCCAGCGACTTCTCCCAGCTCGCCTCGGCCGCGAACAGCCTGCGCGCCGCCTCCAAATTCGGCCGGTACTTCGAGTCGAGCTCGAAGGCGTTCTGGTAGCAGGTGGCGGCGCTCTGCGGATCTCCCAGGCGCTCGGTCCAGACCCGGCCCATCGCGTAGTGCACCGGCGCGGCGGCGGGCTCCTCCCCCAGCGCGCGGGCCTCGGCCTCGAGTGAGGAGAGCAGCTCCTGCGCGGCCTGCACGTCGGCGTCGGACGGCTCGCGGAGGAGGCTCGTCAGCTGGAGACTGGCGGTGACGATCTGGTCCATCCGTGCACGATACAGCACGGGCAGGCCGGCGCGAGTGTTGTCGTCAACACGCCGCGCCAGGTCGCTCGGGCGTCGGAGCGAACCCGGCCCGGGGCTGAGCGCCTCGGCGGGCCGTACCTTTGCGCGGCAGAGGCAGGCACGCGGGGCCGACCTGTGCGACGGTGCGCGCCTCCATGCCCACCGAACAGCCCTCTTCCAGCCCCTCGCCGGGCCTGCTGGCGACCGTGCGCGACGCCCTGTCCGGCTCCCACGACGGCGCGCACCACGACTTCACCGAGGGCCCGGTCGGCCGCTCGCTGCTCCTGCTCGCCATCCCGATGGTGCTGGAGACGCTGCTCGAATCGCTCTTCGCGGTGGTCGACATCTTCTTCGTCGCCCACCTCGGCCCCGACGCCGTCGCCACCGTCGGCCTCACCGAATCGATCGAGGCGCTCGTCTATGCGGTCGCGATGGGCCTCGGCATCGGCGCCTCCGCGGTGGTGGCGCGGCGCATCGGCGAGAAGGACCCGCGCGCGGCAGCGCGGGCAGCCGGCCAGGCGATCCTCCTCGGCGTGCTCTGCGCCATCCCCTTCGGCGCGCTCGGCGTCGCCTATGCGCCCGAGCTGCTCGGGCTCCTGGGCGGCTCGCCCGAGGTGCAGCGCACGGGCGCCAGCTTCACCAAGGTGGTGATGGGCGGCAACCTCGCCGTGCTGCTGCTCTTCCTCATCAACGCGGTGTTCCGCGGCGCGGGCGACGCCTCGATCGCCATGCGCTCGCTCTGGCTCGCCTCCGCCTGCAACATCGTGCTCGGGCCGCTCTTCGTCTTCGGTGTGGGCCCGTTCCCGCGGCTGGGCGTGACCGGCGCGGCCGTCGGCACCACCATCGGCCGCTCGATCGGGGTGCTCTACCAGCTCACCCAGCTCGCCCGGCGCGACGGCCGCTTCCAGCTGGGCTGGCAGGACCTCGTCCCCCATCCGCAGGAGCTGTGGGGAGTGGTGAAGCTCTCGCTGGTCGGAGTGTTACAGATGTTGATCGGCACCTCCAGCTGGACCGGCCTCGTGCGCGTGATGGCCCCCTTCGGCAGCGGCGTGCTGGCGGGCTACACCATCTCCATCCGCGTGATCATCTTCGCGCTCCTGCCCTGCTGGGGTCTCTCCAACGCCGCCGCCACGCTGGTGGGGCAGAGCCTCGGCGCCAAGAAGCCCGACCGCGCCGAGCAGGCGGTGAGGCAGGCCGCGGTCTACAACTTCGTGGTGCTCGGCGGCGTCTCCCTGCTGTTCGAGGCGTTCGCGCCGGCGATCGTCAGCGTCTTCACCTCCGACCCGTCGGTCGTGCCCTGGGCCATCTCGGGCCTGCGCATCGTCAGCGCGGGGTTTGCCTTCTACGGGGTGGGCATGGTGCTCACCTCGGCGCTCAACGGCGCGGGTGACACGTGGACGCCCACGTTCTTGAACCTGTTCTGCTTCTGGGGAGCGGGCGTGCCCGCCGCGTGGTGGCTCTCACGGGGCGCGCTCGGGCCGAACGGCGTCTTCCTCGCCATCGCGGGGTCGTTCTCGCTCTTGGCCCTGCTGGCCTGGTTCGCCTTTCGCCGGGGCGCTTGGAAGACGCGGGAGGTCTAGGCGCAGGCGTCGGGCTCCGGGGCAGCTGCCACCGGGGCTCCCGGCGAGGGGCTGGTGAGCCGCCAGGCCGAGCCGGGCGGCCGCGGGTGCAGTTCCCGCCGATCGGGTCAGGCCACCCAGTAGGCGGGCCGCAGTCTGTTGGCAGCAGTTCCAGCCGCTCTTGGCCCGGAAGG
>JAYWAO010000341.1:0-4515 GCA_043782365.1 Deltaproteobacteria bacterium | reverse complement strand
CGCTGCCGACCCCCTGGGACCTTCTGGGATCCTCTGCACACGAAGGCCCCTCGGCCTGGCACGGAAGATCGCGAGGAGCCGCATTTGCCGGGGCTCCTGATCGGACGACCTTCCCTGCCGCCGAATCCCCTCCTTGCAGCCGCCGCACCGAACGGCACTGGGACCTGCACGGAAGATCGCGAAGAGCCGCATTTGCCGGGGCTCCTGGAGTGCAGCCCACTGCGAAGGCGACTGCAGACCGATCACGTGGGGGAGGCACTTTCGACGTTCGATAACTAGAACTGCCGCACGTACCCCGCCTTGAGCAGCGCGGCCAGCCGCACCGACACCTCGAGGTCCGAGCCCGCCGCCCGGTCGAGCACGGCCTGCACGACCCCATAGTTGTGCACCAGCTGGACGAGGTCGAGGTCCTCGACCGGAAGGTCGCGCAGCCGCGCGGTGAGCGGCATGGCGATGCCGATGGCCGCCGTCGCCGCCGGGAGGTTGCCCCGGTTGAGCTCGTCGGTCTGGTGCATCGCCTCCATCACCAGCTGCTCGGTGCCCTCGGAGATCTCGTTGGGGAAGGGCGGCAGCTCGCCGTCTTGCGGCACGAACTCGAACCCGCCCTGGGTCCACGAGACCATCCGGTAGAGCGCCTTCTTGGGGGGCAGCGTGGGGTCGGCGTCGATCACCGCCGAGATCACCTTGCCGCCGCGCAGGTGCACGCGGCCCTGCCGGTAGCCCTTGATGACGATGGCGCCGGTCTTCTTCGAGGTGGAGAGCAGCTGCAGCAGGTCGACCAGTGGCACCTCTTCGAGTCGCCCGGCCACCGCGCTCTTGCGGCCGCCCTGCTTCTGCTCCTGGGCCGCCGCGGTGCGCTCGAGCTGCTGCTGGGCCGCACGCGGGTCGAGCGTGGGCGCGCCCTGCGTGGTCGCCACTCCCACCAGCTTCAAGATGCTGGTGCCGATGAGGATGCGGTCGCCCTCCTTGAGCCGCGCCTTCTTCACCTTCTCGCCGTTGACGAAGGTGCCGTTGGTGGAGCCGAGGTCGGCGATGGTGATCGCCCCGGGCGCCAGCGTGATCTTGGCGTGCTTGCGGCTGACCATGTCCTCGATGAGGACCATGTCCAGCTCTGACGAGCGCCCGATGACGAGCTCGCCCGACTCCTGGAGCGGGTACTCGCCGCCCTGGTACTTGCCGCTGATGAAGCGCAGCGCGAATCCCCGGTCGCTCATCGGCCTTCCCTCATCGGCGGAACGCTCCCTGGAGGCAGCTTGCCCGTGGCCTTGGCCAGCTTGAGATACATCGACGCGGTCCGGTGCGCGGGATCGTGTTGGAGAACTACTTCCCACTCACGCCGGGCTTCGTCCACTTTCCCGCTCGCGAGCAACGCGGCGCCGAGCGCGACGCGGGCAGGCAAGTAGTCGGGCGCGCTCCCGGCGGCCGAGCGGTACTCGGCCAGCGCCTCGGCGGTCTGCCCGGAGTCGCGCAGGGCGTTGGCGAGCTTGAGACGGAGGTCGACGAACCCGGGGCAGAGCGTGAGCGCGCGACGGTACTCCCCGGCGGCCTCGCCCGGCCGCTTCACCGAGGCGTACCCGTCGCCCACGGCGGCGTGGAGGTTCGCGAGCTTGCCCTTGGTGTAGCTGTCGAGCGGCGGCGCGCCCAGCGCCTCGGGCGGGCTCTCTTCGGCCTGCGCGAGCGCCCGCGCATACACTTCTTGGGCGCGCTCGTACTGGCCCAGGTCGTTGCAGACGATGGCGAGGTTGAGCGCCGCCTCGACGTAGCCCGGGTTGAGCTGCAGCGCGCGGCTGAAGGCCCGCTCGGCGGCCTCGAATTCGCCCTGCTCGTGGTAGATGCAGCCCAGCGTGTGGTGCACGTCGGGGTAGCCCTGCCCGCGCGCGACCACCTGCTCGAGCGTCCCCGCCGCCAGCGAGTAGTCGCCGCGCGCGAACTGCTCCTTGCCGAGGGTGACCAGCTCTCTCACCTGGTCTTCCATGGCCCTCCCGGAGACGTCGTGCGCAGCGCACTAGAAAGAGAATGACGCTAGCACGCGAAGTCTGGAGCGGTCACTAGCGCTGCTTGGGCGGTTCGGCTGGCGCCAGCTCGGTGGCAGGAGGGGCCTCCGCGGGCTTCTCGGAGGGCTGCTCGGTGGGCTGCTCGGTGGGCTTGGCGGCGGCGGGAGCGGCAGGGGCGGCGTCGGGCTTGGTGTCGGCCTTGGGCTCTGGCTTGGGCTCGGCCTTGGGCTCGGCGTGCGGCTCGGCGGCAGGTGCCGGCTTGGGCGCGGCCTTCAGCTTGGCGAGCGCTGCGAGGCGGGTCTGCGCGTCCTTGCGTAACTCGAGGGAGGTGGTCTCGGCGAGCAGCCGCTCGAGCACGTCGTGCTCCTCGTCGGTCTGACCGGCCTGCGCCAGCGCCTCGCCCGCGCGCCAGAGCGCCTCGGCCTTGACGCTGCCGTTCTTGAGATCGCCGTAGGTGTCGGCGAGCGTCAGATAGCGGCCCGCCGCCCCCTTCCAGGCCCGCTTCTTCCAGTAGAAGTCGGCCACGTACCGCTCGTGCGCGGCGAGGCGGTCGCGGCACTCGTCGCTGAGGCGGCGCGCCTCGTTCACCAGCGTGCTCTTGGGGAAGGCGCGGAGGAACTTCTGGAACGACTCCAGCGCCGCCCGGACGGGCCCCTGGTCCTTCTCGTGGGCCGGGGGCAGGAGGACGTTCTCGCTCGAGCGGTCGGCGAAGTGCGACAGCCCGACGCGGAAAGAGGCGTAGTCGGCCTTGGGGTGCGAGGGGTGGCTCTTGACGAACTCGCCGTAGGCGATCGCCGAGCCCGCGTAGTCGTCGCGCTCGTACGACATGTCGGCGAGGGCGAGCTCCGAGAGCGCGGCGTACTGCGAGTAGGGGAAGTTGTTGCGGACCCACTCGAAGTAGCGCGTCGCCTCGATGTAGCCGGACGACGACTTCTCCTCGAGCCCCTTCTTGTAGGCCTTCTCGGCGTTGGTCGAGGCCTCGCCGGTGACCGGCTTGGTGATGTCGACGTTGTTCTGGCTGGTCGCGCAGGCGCAGAGCGCGGCGGACATCAGCCAGAGGGAGAGGGCTTGCGCGAGCCGGCCGCCGCTACGCTTCGTCGTCACCGCTGCCATCGCTCGCGTCACGGTCGCTCTCTCCATCGGGTCCGTCCCACTCCAGCTTCACCGCCTGCGCCGCCGCCGAGAGACGGTGGCCCTTCGAGACCAGCCAGCGGACGAGCCGCTCGCGGTCCTTCTGGTCCTTCACCTGCCTGCCCCGCAGCCTCGCCTCCAGGGCCTTGCGGGCCAGCGCCTCGGGGCCCTGTCCTGCTGCCGCCTCGGTGGCCGCGGCCTTCGCGTCCTGGCCGGTCACCCCCTGCGAGCGCAGCCGCTGCTGCACCCGCAGCGGCGACTCCCCGCGCCCGAGGAACCGCTTTGCTCTCGCGGCCGCCGTCGCGGGGTCATCGATGTACCCGAGTTCCCGCATCCGCGCCACTGCTGCGGCGCGCTCCTCGGCGGGCACCTTCACCCGGGCCAGCGCCTGGTCGAGCTCGCGCGCGGTCCGCTGCCGCCGGGCGATCAGCGAGAGCGCCTTCTCGACGCCGTTCGGCGGAGGCTTGGGCTCCTTCGGCGGCCTGCGGCTGAACACGGCCTAGAACCGCTCGATCTGGAAGTCGTCCTCTGCGGGGGCGGCGGGCTTGGCCGGGGCGGGGGCGGGCGCCGCGGGCCGCAGGCCCGGATTCGAGACGGGCACGCGACCGGTAGCCGTCGCAGCGGGCTTCGCGGGCGGCGGCGCCGACATCGCGGGCGCCGCCTTCGCCAGCGGATTGGGCATCGACTTGGGCGCCGGCTTGGCCGCGGCGGGCTGCGGCTTGGGCTTGGCGGCGCCCTCGTCCTTGTTCTCGAAGTCGTCCCACGACGAGTCGCTGGTGGCCGAGATGCCCGAGACGCGCAGCGCGAAGTCGTCGGGGTTGGTGCTCTGCCGGAGCGCTTCGTCGTAGGTGATGAGGCCCTGCTTGAAGAGCATCATCAGGGACTGGTCGAAGGTCTGCATCCCGTAGGTGGTGTAGCTCTGCGCGATCGCGGTCGGGATCTCCTTGGTGCGATCCTTGTCCTCGATCATCTCGCGCACGCGGGTGTTGCAGACGAGCACCTCGATGGCGCCGACGCGGCCCTTGCCGTCTGCCCGGGGCACCAGGCGCTGCGAGACCACCGCGCGCAGCACCGAGCCAAGCTGGAGCCGCACCTGCTTCTGCTGGTGAGGCGGGAACGCCGAGACGATGCGCGCGATCGACTCGGTCGCGTCGAGGGTGTGCAGGGTGGAGAGCACGAGGTGGCCCGTCTCGGCCGCGGTCAGCGCGGTCTCGATGGTCTCGTGGTCGCGCATCTCGCCGACCAGGATGACGTCGGGGTCCTGCCGCAGCGCGCTCTTGAGCGCGTGGGCGAACGAGAGCGTGTCGACCCCGACCTCGCGCTGGTTGACGATGCTCCGCTTGTCGCGGATGAGGAACTCGATCGGGTCCTCGATGGTCATGATGTGGCA
>JAYWAO010000340.1:0-4525 GCA_043782365.1 Deltaproteobacteria bacterium | reverse complement strand
GGTACGGGTTGAAGCCGAAGTTGCCCGAGGGCGCCTGGTTGCCAGTGGGGTTCGGGGGCGACGCCGAGGTGCAGGTGCCCGGGGTCGTCCCGCAGTTTCCGTCGAAGATCAAGCTGACGGCCGGCTGGATCTGCGCGCCGATGGTGAAGAACGTGTCGTCGTCGATCTTGATGTTGACGCCGGCCTGCGCGGCGCCCGCAGAGATGGCCAGCAGGAGGGGGAGGACCCGAAGGGTAGCTTTCATCGTGCGTGCTCCATTGCAGGAGTGAGGTACGGGGCAGTTGCGGCACCCAAAAGGGCCCAACCGTTGCGCGCAGAAATGCAGATGCGGAATTGGAACGCAACTGTGTGAGACTGCCGCACCGCGTGATTTTGCTGGCCTGCAACACGCAAGACTTCTGATCGTCACGCGCGAGTCGATCCGGCAGGCACGCGGCCTCCTTCCGGCCCGAGTGAGGGTGTCAGGCTTTAGTCCCAGTCTGCGGCGGTGGCCCGCGGGTGGGGCCGTTCACCGATCGGTCGGCCGCTCCGGAGAGGGGTCTGGGGCCCCGTCGCGCCCGGGCGCTGCGAGCGCGGGCAGCTTCACCCAACCTCGGCGCATCGCCCAGGCGATCAGCGTCCCGGCGACGAGCCCGACGACGTAGCCGTAGGGCACCCCCACCACCGCCGCCGCCACCACCAGGGCGACCCAGAGGGTCCGCTTCTCTGCCGCCACGTCGCGCACCAGTCCCATCAGCGCGACCGCCTCGAAGAGGAGCACCACGCCGAGCACGGGCATGGGGAAGACGTGGACGATCCGGGCGAACCCCGGCGCGAAGAAGAGCCCGAGCAGGAGGTAGAGCGCGCCATAGAAGACGGGCGCCCCGCCCGTGCGCGCGCCGAACCCGTGGAAGCCGACCAGCCCGCCGCAGCCGTGGCAGACGGGCACGCCGCCGAACCACGGCGCGAGGAGATTCATCAGCCCATACGTGATGCCGATTCGCCGCACTGGCACCGGCCGTTCCGGGAACAGGTCGCGGGTCGTCTGGCTGGTCGCGATCACCGAGTTGCCGAGCGAGAGCGGGATCTGCGGGAGGGCCAGCAGCAGCGCGCCCTGCAGCAGGTCGGTCTTCGTCGGCGCGTAGAGGATGGGGAGGCGGAAGCCGATGGCCCCGGCGAGTACGCCGCGGTCGAGGTGGAGCACGCTCGCATAGAGCACCCCGAGTCCCATCACCACGAGCGGTGCGGGCACCTTGCGCTGGCCCGGCAGCACCAAGAGCAGCACCACGCAGACCGCGGCGAGCAGGAAGCCTGTGAGGCCGTCGGCGCTCGCGTACTCCTTCAGCGCGAGCGTCGCCAGCGTGACCCCGAGCCCCAGCTGGATGCCGCGGACCACCTCCTTCGGCACCACCCGGGCGAGCCAGTCGAGCAGGCCCGTGACGGCGAGCACCAGCATGGCGACGCCGATCACCAGTCCGCCGCCCGCGAGCGTGCCCGGCGAGAGGCGCTGCGCAAGCATGATGGCCGCCATCGCCTTGAGGGGCTGCACGGGCATCGGGATGCCGTAGAGGACCCCGGTGGCGATCTGCAGGAGGCCGAAGACGATGCACACGCTCGCCGCGTCGAGGCCGCAGGTGGCGATCAGCGCGATCAGGAGCGGCAGGTCGGTGCCGATGTCGCCGAACGCGCCGGCCAGCTCGTGGCGGTCGAAGCGCAGGCGCGGCAACCTGGAGCGGGCCTCGTCGATCATCGGGTGCCAGCCCGTTCGTTCGACCGGGCCGGGAGCGCGCGCCCCGTCACGGCTGCGCCCTCAGCTCTGCCACCACCTCGCCCGCGCAGGTGGGGTCGTAGCCGGGCAGCGCCTGCAGCTCGCGCTCGAAGCGGTCGCTGCCGAGCACCTCCAGCAGCCGGTCGATCTTGGGGTCGGACGCGCGCGCGAGCGGCAGCACCAGGTCGAACCGCTCTTCGGAGAGCTCGATGAACGAGAGGCCCCACGCCAGCGCCGTCGCCACCGGCGCCACGCCCGCGTCCGCGCCGCCGAGCGCCACCGCCTGCGCCACTTCCTGGTGGCTGCGCGCGACCCTCGCGTAGCCCCGGACCCTCGCAGGCTTCACGCCCGCCTTCTTCAGCTCGCGGTCGAGCAGCCGCCGCGCCTCCGCCCCCCGCGGCCGGTTGATGATGGAGACGCCCCGGCGCGCGAGATCGCCCGCGCCGCGCAGGCCCTTGGGGTTGCCCGGCGCGACCACCAGCCCCACGGGCCACTTCGCCAGCGAGACCACCAGCATGTCGGTCTTCGGAAAGCGCGCCCGCACGGCGTGGACGTTGAACTCGCCCGACTCTTCGTCGAGCAGGTGGCAGCCGGCGAGGTGCGCGGTGCCGGCCGCGAGCGCGTCGAGCGCCTGTTCGCTCGGCGCGTCGATCCAGCGCAGCCGCGGCCCGTTGGCCTGCTCGGCCAGCTGCGACGAGAGCACCGCCAGCGCGGGGTCGCAGCCGAGGGCCACCAGGTTCAGGCGCAGCGCGCCCAAGTCCCGCAGCGGCTCGACCTCGGCGTGCTTGCCGCGCATCTTGCGCCTTTGCAGCAGCCCGTCGGCCGCCCCGAGCTGGCCCGCGGGCTCGGACGCCGAGAGCGGCCAGGCGATCCAGGCACGCTCGACCTCCGCGAGCGCCATCCTCCGCGGGACCTGGTCTGGGTCCACATCGGCGCCCACGCCGGCCACCGTGACCGGCAGCGCGCCCGTGCGCTCGGCCTGGAACAGCTGCTCGATGGGCACCGCCAGCGTCCGGGAGAGGCGCAGCGCCACCTCCAGCGAAGGCAGCCCCTGCCCGGCTTCCAGCCCGGCCATCCGCTGGCGGCTGATGCCGGCGAGCGCGGCGAGGTCGGCCTGGCGCAGGTGCTGCGCGGTGCGCACGCGGCGGAGGTGGTTGCGGAAGGGGGTCCCCACGGATCCCTTTTGTCCAATGTGTTGGACACGGAGTCAATGAGTAGCGACAACCGACCCCTTGGCTGAACCTCCAGGCGCCCGGTGGGAGCTGCCGTGGGAGCTTCCGCGCGGGCGGCCCCGGCGTGGACCGGCGCAGCGCCCGCGGCGATTCGACCTGGGCGGGAGCGCGACCTGCCGCCGCGACCTACCGCCGCTTGCGCGCCGGCCCTCGCGCCGCTAGGTTCGCGCGCACTTGAAGCAGGACTACCGAGCACCGCCGGATCGGAGCACGCCGTGGCGCTACGCACGCCCCTCTACGCTGCCCACCTCGCCGCCAACGCCCGCATGGTGGAGTTCGCCGGCTGGGACATGCCCGTGCAGTACAAGGGCGTCCTCGAAGAGCACGCCTGCGTGCGCGAGAGGGTCGGCCTCTTCGACGTCAGCCACATGGGCGAAGTGACCATCGAGGGACCGCGCGCGCTCGAGGCCGCCCAGCGCCTCGTCACCAACGACCTCACCAAGTGCGCCGACGGCCAGGCGCAGTACAGCGCGCTCCTCGACGAGCGCGGCTTCGTCATCGACGACATCATCGTCTACCGGCACGCTGCCGACCGGCTCTTCATCTGCGTCAACGCCACTGGCCGCGAGAAGGACTTCGCCTGGATGAAGGAGCAGTGCGCTGCCTTCGGATCGGGCGCGGTGGTCACCCAGCGCTCCGACGACTTCGCGCAGATCGCCATCCAGGGCCCGCTGGCGGCGGCGCTGGTCGATTCGCTCTGCGCGCCCAAGGTGCTCGACCTCGCGTATTACCATTTCCGCGCGGGCGTCACCGTCGCCGGGCTCCCGGGCTGCCTGGTCGCCCGCACGGGCTACACCGGCGAGGACGGCTACGAGATCTTCTGCACGCCCGAGCAGGCCCCCAAGCTCTGGGCCGCGCTGCTGGAGCACGGCGCGGCGAGCGGGGTGCAGCCGTGCGGCCTGGGCGCGCGCGACAGCCTGCGGCTCGAGGTCGCCTACCGCCTCTACGGCAACGACATGGACGACGCCCACACCCCGCTCGAGGCCGGCCTCGGCTGGATCGTCAAGCTCGACAAGCCGGGCGGCTTCATCGGCTGCGAGGCGCTCAAGGCGCAGAAGGCTGCGGGCCTGACGCGCAAGCTGGTCGGATTCAAGGTGACCGGCAAGGGCATCGCGCGGCACGGCTATCCAGTCCGTGCTGCTGGCGGTGCCGAGCACATCGGCGTGGTCACCTCGGGTACCATGAGCCCGGTGCTGAAGGAGGCGGTGGGGCTGGCGTATGTCCCGATCGGCCTCTCGAAGGAGGGCACCGCGTTCGACGTCGAGATCCGCGGCAAGCCCGTGGCCGCCGTCGTCTGCAAGACCCCGTTCGTCACCAAGGAGGCCGCCAAGGCTTCCGAGAAGAAGACCCCGTAGCAGCGCCGCTGCACTCCAAGGAGCCCACGCACCATGAGCCAATACCCGGACACGCTGCGCTACACGAAGGACCACGAGTGGACCAGCATCACCGGCAACGTCGCGGTGGTGGGGATCACCCACTTCGCCAAGGACCAGCTCGGTGACGTGGTCTACCTCGAGCTGCCCGAGGTGGGCGCCGAGGTAGCCAA
>JAYWAO010000339.1:0-4535 GCA_043782365.1 Deltaproteobacteria bacterium | reverse complement strand
GCAAGGCTTAGGCGCGGCGCCCCTCAGGGGAAGCAGGCCGCGAACGACTCGGCGCCCGGAACGAGGTCCTCGGCGCCGAAGGTGAAGCTCGCGCCGTCCCAGGTGGGAACGATGGCGCGCAGCCGGTGGTCGGTCGCGTCGGTGCCCAGCACGATCAGCGAGTCGGCCGAGGGACACGGCGAGAGGCCCTCGATGGTCGGGTCGGTGAACTCGGCGGCCGCCGACTGGAAGCTCGCCGCGCTCGCGAGGCCCCTGCCTGCGATCGAGCCGGAGAGCGCGGCCATGCGGATGCTGGAGCCAGCCACGATCTCCTGCTGCAGCCCCGTGACCGCGGGCCCTGCGAGCGAGAGGTGCAGCTTGCTGAGGAGGCCGACGGAGGCGAGCCCGGGAGCGGTGCACCCGTCCGGCTCGCCGGCGAAGGTGGCGGCGGCGGAGACGTGCAGCACCTGCGCGAGGTGGACCGCGCCGCTCCGGTCGGGCAGCAGTGCGTCGATCGCCGCGCCGGGCAGGAGGAGGTCGTGGATCGAGCCCGCCAGCGGGTGGCCGGCCCAGTCGAACCGCAGGCCGTAGCGCAGGTCGAGGAAGGTCTCGCCGCTTGCGTCGGTGATCTCGGCGGGGAAGAAGGAGAGCGCCCCGTGCGCTCCGAACGCGGCGGCGTCGAGCGCCGCGTCGGGCGCCCCCTCGACCACATAGGAGCCGGAGACGACGGTCAGGCGGCGGAACGAGACGGGCGCGGCGACCCAAAAGTGCTGGCCTTGCCCGCTCGAGCACGAGGGCTGGCGGAGGAACGAGAGCGAGACGCTCTCGGCCGTGAAGCCGACCGACGCGGTCACCGTACCGTCCTGGCTGGTCTCCCCGAGGGCGACGCTCGCGCCGCCGGAGAGCTGCGGGCTGGCCTGGCCGCGGCAGTCGGCGCGCAGCACCGCGGTCCGGCGCAGCGGAGCCGAGGGACCTGCTCCGCCGTGGACCGAGCGCACCTCGAGCAGGATGGTGGTGTCAGTGGTCCCGCGGCCGTCTCGGCAGGGGACCTCGAGCAGCGGCGACGCGCAGGTGTCGAACGAGAGGTCGGTGACCGTGGTGTGCTGCACCCCCGCGGCGTCGATCGACCAGGCGCGCGCCACGCCCGCTACGCAGCGGCCGTGCGCCAGCCCGCCCACGGCCGCCGCCAGATCGACCGTCAGGTAGCCCGGGAGGACGCGCGCCCCGCACCCGGCGAGCGGGAGCAGCAAGAGCGGGAGCATCATGACCGGGGCGCGCACGGGGGTCCTCCGTTCTCCGGGCTCATGGCAGCGAGAGGTTGCCGAGGTTCTGGGTGCAGCCGTCGAAGTTGTTGTTCACCACGTCGCAGGCGGTGCTCAGGTCGCTGATCGCCGAGCAGGCGCCCGTGAGGGTCCCGCCGGAGATCGCGGTGTCCGACCGGGAGAGCACCTGCCGCACGGTGAAGCCGCTGCAGGCGCCGCTGTTGAACTTGAGGTCCCCGAGCCGCACCGTCCCCAGCACCGGCAGCACGCCGTTGTCCCCTCCGGCGACGTTCAGCTTGAGGGAGAGGAGCTGCCCCGCGAAGACGCCGGCGGTCGAGGAGACCGGGTTGACCAGCGCCGAGGCGTTGGTGAGCGCCGAGGCCGTCCCGCCTGCCGGCAGGAAGGCATCCACCGCCGCGGAGGTGGTGAACACCAGCTGCTTGGGCGAGGTCTGGCCGAGCACCACCCCGGTCGTCGTCCCACCGCAGCCGCCGGTGCTGCCGGAGAGCTTCGCCCAGTTCGTGTCGCGCACGCAGCCCGGGTTGCCGCCCTTGCAGCTCGTCCCCCACCCGCCCTGCGTGTAGGTGCAGAACTTGCCAACGGCGATGGAGGGCGGCGCCACGATCAAGGCGGCCGGACAGCTGAGCTTGGCGACGTTCCCCGAAGCGTCGGTCCCCGTGCAGGTGGTGGAGAGGGTCTGGCCGACGTTGGCGGTGGTCGCGTTGATGGTGGTGCAGGTGGCCGTCGCAGGGCCGCAGGCGTCGGTGGCCGTGGCGGTGGGTGTGTAGCTGGCCGTGCCGCTGCTGCTGAGCGTGACCGCCACGACCGCGGGACAGGCGAGGACCGGGGGCGTGGTGTCGACGTAGCAGGGATCGACCGGCGGCGGCGGGATGCAGATCGGCGGCGACCCGGCGTTGACCTGCCCCTGGCCGGTGAAGCTGTCGGCGAAGATCGAGCCGACCACGAGGCCGTTGTCGAAGTGCACGGCGGCGTTGGGCGCGAGGAGCGAGCCCTGCACGCCCAGCCCCGCCATGGTGATCGCGGTCGCCTGGGGGAAGTTGTAGAGGATCCGCTCGGCAGCGGCGGTCGGGCCGGCGTTGAGGCTGGTGTTGAGGATCGACGCGGTGGCGCCGCTGACGTTGATCACCGCGACCGCGGTGGCGGGCACGTTGACCGTCACGCGCCACGCGCTCCCGAGGAGAGCGCTGGTGACCTTGAACACGTTGACCGAGGAGTCGGTGCCCGTCAGGGTCAGGTCGCCGCCCGCGTTGCCGACGGTGCCCTTGGCGAGGCCGCTCGCCAGCCGGTTGGAGGCCGCCACCAGCGCGGCCTTGGCGGCGGTGAAGTCGAGCCCGAGGCCCTTGCGGAGGGCGCCGTTGATCACCGAGTTGTTCAGCGTGGTGGCGCCCACCACCCAGGCGTCGCCGGCGATGCCGGAGCGCAGCATGCCGAGGTTCGCGCCGCTCACCAGCGCGACGGGCAGGGGCAGAGTGGACCCGAGCTTGGCGCCGATGGAGTAGTCGCTGACGGTGACGCTGCCGCCGGCCGCGACCGCGCCCTCGACGTCGCTGTAGTTGCCGTTGAAGTCGTGGTTGACGAGGACGTTGAAGCCCTGCGCCGTGCCGAGCGAGACGCAGCTCGCGCCCGGGCAGGTGAGCGCGATGGAGGCCGTCGCCGACGACGCCCCGACCGCGGCCGTGTTGGTGAGCGTGGCCGTGCCCCCGGCGCCGCTGCAGGTGGCGCGGCCATCGACCTCGAGCACGCTCTGCGTGCCCGGCGTCCCCGAGGGGGAGACCTGGAAGGTGACCGCGCCGCCGCCCGCGGTCTGCGTCGCCCTGGCCGGCGTCAGCCAGGGGGAGGTGGTGCTGGCGGTGAAGGCGGTGAGCGTCGCGATCGGGCTCGAGAGCGCCCCCAGGGTCTCGGTCACCGTCGCCGGCTGCGGCGTGCAGGAATCGAGCGAGAACGGCGCGCACGCCTTGACCGCGCGGCCGGCCAGCCCGTCCGCGAAGCAACCGGCAGGCAGGCTCATCCCGGCGGGCCGCCACGCCACGCACGGCTGGAGCCGCAGGACGTCGCCCGGCCTGGCCAGCGCCCCGGGCGTCCAGGAGAGGTCGAGCGCGACGTTGCGCTGCTCGCCGAACGCCAGCGTCAGGAGCGGCGAGCCCGAGACGGCGCTGCCGTCCCCGTTGCGCGCCGCGAGCGTCATCGAGCCCGGGACGTACGGGCAGCCGCAGGCGGTGGTGGCGTCGCCGAGCACGCCGCTCGCCAGCGTCGCCCAGCCGCCGGCCCCGTCGCTCTTCTGCACGCCGAGGAAGATGGCCGTCACCTCGTTGCCCGAAGGGGAGAGCCCGTCGAGCGTGAGGACGTCGGTGAGCGAGATAGAGCGGGTGGTGGCGCCCTCGGTGACCGTCACCTGGTAGCTGGCGACCGCCTGGGAGGGGTTGACCAGCGTCGGCGTGAGCGCGGTCTTGGCTACGGTGAAGGCGGTGGTGGCGGTGCAGTGCGAGGAGCCCACGGAAGAGCAGAGGCCGAGCAGCTGGTCATCGGCGAGCGCGCTGGAGGAGCAGAGCGAGGCGAGCGCGAACATGAGTGCAAAGCGAAGGGCGCGGCCGGTGGAGCGGAGCGGGCTCAAGGGGTCCCCGAGAGCGCCGTGGGGCCGCCGCAGGTGACGACCGCGGCGCCGCTTGCGCCCGCGGTGACTGCGCAGCGCGCCTGGGCAGTGGCCACGCCGCCCGCGGTGGGCGCGAGCAGCACCTTCACGGCGGAGAGGCCGTCGAGGCGCAGGTCGATCGGGTGCAAGGTCCAGGTCGCAGAGCCCAGCGCGGGGACCCGGCAGCCGCCCAGGCGCGTCCAGACGAGCGCCCGGCCGCCCGTCGCGGTGTCGTCCGCCTCGAGCAGGATCTGCTGGCCGGGCACGCCGGGGACGTCGAGGAGGGCGATGTGGTCGGTCGCCTGGTCGGCGTCGAGGGCGGGCGGGGTCAGCACGCCGGTCTTGCGCTGGAGGGTGGCGAACAGACGCGCGACCGTCCCGAAGACGCGCCGGTCGCCGGCAGCGTCGGTGAGCGTCAGGTCGGCCTTCGCCAGCAGTTGGCGCGGCACGGCGGCGAGGCCGAAGAGGGCGGAGAAGTCGCGGTCCGGGATCACGTACTGGGCGCGGGCGATCGCGCCGAAGAGGGTCCAATCGGTGTAGGTGCCGCAGGTCCAGACGTCGGTGGGCGTCTTGTCGAGGCCCTGGCAGACGTTGGAGAAGACGAAGGCAGCGGTGCCGCTGTCGCAGGAGGAGCGGGCGCAGAC
>JAYWAO010000338.1:0-4539 GCA_043782365.1 Deltaproteobacteria bacterium | reverse complement strand
GCGACCTTCACCTTCTCGACGCGCGAGTAGTCGTAGGGCGGCACCGTGACGCACATGTAGCCCTGCCGGCGCAGGCCCTCGGCGAGCCGGTCTTCGGTGACGGCGTAGACGAGCTTCTTCTTCAGCGGGCGCCCGCGCAGGTCGGAGGGCGAGAGCGCGAGGTCAGAGACGTAGAGCAGGTGGTCGACCTCGGGCTTGGCCGCGAGCGAGAGCACCGCCTTGAGGAATGTCTTGTCGAGCTTGGGCTCCGCCACGGACTTCTCCTGCGCTCTCTAGAACGGCCTGGACCGCACAACTTGCCCACTGCGCCGTCCGCTTCGGTGGTACTGATCTTCGTGGTGCTGCCCGGGCCTGTCACACGTAGCCTGGGCGTCGCTGGTCGGTTGTCGTGCTGCTTGACGGCACCATAGCCGGTCCCTACACTGCCGCCTCTTTTTTGCCTTGCCGGAGGATCAGATGACTGCAACGGCAACGCCCGCGCGGGGGTCTCGGTTGAACCAGAAAGAATCGAAGCGCTTCAAGAAGCTCCTCGAAGAGAACAAGCGGGCCTTGCTGCTGAGCGCGAAGAAGACGCTCTCCGAGGAGGCCACCTTCGACACCGACGACCTCCCCGACGAGATCGACCTCGCCAGCAGCGAGTACACGCAGAGCATGGTGTTCCGGCTCCGCGACCGCGAGAAGTTCCTCCTCAAGAAGATCGACGACGCCCTCGCCCGGATCGAATCCGGCACCTACGGCATCTGCGAGATCTGCGAGGAGGAGATCTCGGTGAAGCGCCTCGAGGCGCGTCCGGTGACCACCATGTGCATCCGCTGCAAGGAAGAGCAGGAGAAAGCCGAGAAGAGCTACGGCTAGCCGCTCTACCGGGGCGTCGGCTCCCGGTAGGGCCACAGGGCAGGCAGCACCCCCCACATCGGACCGCGCCGCCCTGGTAGAGAGGGAGCGCGGTCCGAGCACGTCGAGGGGGCCGCCGGCAGAAGCCTGTCGAGGAAGCCTCCCACGGAGGCTGTTCACGCCGCGCAGGGTTGCCCCCGAAGCCGGCGCTTCTTGGGGCCATGCCCTACTTCACGAAAGTGTAGTCAGCCGGCCCGGCGCGGCGCGTGATCGGTGGAGGCCGGGGGGCGGAGCCGTCGGCTTGGCGGCCTCGTCGGCGCGGGCGGCTCACGCCCGATTGACCGCAAACCCCGTCTCCCATAGCCACATCTCCCCCGCGGAGGTGTGCGTGCGCCGGTCGCAGTTCCCACTCGTCGCGCTCGGCGCACTGTGCTCGCTCGCTCCCTTCGCCGTGCCCGCGCCCGCGGCGGCGCAGAACCTCGACCTGCCCACCGTGCCGCTGCCCTCCGGCGAGCCCACCGGCCCGTCGCTCTGGTTCTCGGCCGCGGACGTCCCGGCGCTGAAGGTCCGGCGCACCTCGGCCACCGTGGGCGCGGCCTACGCGGCGACCCGCGCCTACGTCGATGCCCGCCTCGCCTCCCTGGCGACCAACCCGGCCAGCCTGAACGACGACTCGCTCACCCAGTTCGCCAAGGGGGCCGCGCTCCTCCAGGCGCTCGGCGAGGTCCCGGCGGCAACGTTCTCCTCCTACCGCGACGCCGCGGTGGCGGCCTTGAAACGCGTCGGCACCCGCTCGGGGGCGACCATTCCGCTCAACCCCAATCCTCCTGACGAGATCGACCCGCTTCAAGATTCGCCCCGCCTGCAGTCGATGGCCGAGGCGTACGACCTCCTGCGCGGCAGCGGCGTCCCGGGCGCCGACGACGCGGCCATCCGCGCGCGCATCGACCAGTGGGCGCAGGCGATGCACGACGACCTCAACCTCGCCGGCGTCCTCGGCGTGGGCGGCCACCGCGACAACTGGGGCATCAAGGGCGGCTCCGCGCTGATCACCTGCGCGCTGGCGCTCTCGGCGCACCCGCACGCGGCGGGCTGGATGACGTTTGGTAACACACTTGTCCACGACTCGCTCGCCGTCACCGGCAGCAGCGCCGGCTGGTACCGGGAGAGCGCGCACTACCTGAACTACGCGCTCGACGACGCCTTCTCGACCGCGGTGCACGTGCAGCGGCGCACCGGCGTGGACTGGCTGTCGGCGCTCGAGCCGTTCGCCCGCGCCGCGCTCGACACGCGCCAGCCCGACGGGAGCGCCGCCCCCTTCGAGGAGGGGGTGATCTCGGTGTTCCCCTTCGACGTCTTCGCGGCGCGCTCGGCGGCGCTGGGCGGCCAGCTCGCCTGGGCGTGGAGCCACAGCACCAAGGACACCGGCAGCTGGGCCAACCAGCAGCTCGCGCCGGCGACGCAGTTCCTCGCCGGCGAGCTCCCAGCAGAGGTGGCGCCCGCGGGCCGGCCGTCGCGCTTCGTCGAGGGGGACGCGCACCTCTCGGCGCTGCGCACCGACTTCGGCCCGCTCGCCGTCCAGGCCACCCTCTTCAACGCGCGCGACTACAGCGCGAGCACCCTGGTGGCGTCACGGCACAACATGCAGAACCCGCTCGACCTCGTCGTGGCCGGGCTCGGGCAGCTGCTCCTCCCCACCTCGGGCGGGGGGCCCACGGTCACCACCTCGAGCAACCGCAGCTACTACCTGACGCCGGCGGCGCGGAACCTCGTGCTGGTCAACGGCAGCGCGCCCTTCGTCACCGACGGCGGGCAGCTCTCGGTGGACAGCCGCCTCGCCGGGCAGGACGAGGGCGGGCTCTCCGGCCGCTACCTCGAGCTGGTGCGCGCGCAGGTGACGGGCGCCTATCCCGCGCCCGTGAGCGCGGTCTCCCGCACGGTGGCGTTGCTCGGCGGCAGCTTCATCGCGGTGGTGGACGAGGTGGCCGCGAGCAGCAGCGCCTCGGTGAGCATGCCCTTCCACGGCCGCGGCGTGAGAGGGGCGGCCTCGGGGACGAGCCCGGTGAAGACGGGGTGGACGCAGCAGGGCGTCGCGCTCGACTACGCCGCGGTCGCAGCCCAGCCGCTCTCGGTCACGGCGGTGGCGGGGCACACCACGCTGGGGTTCGGCCACGAGGAGGCGATCGACGGGATCACCGTCAACGCCACGGGCGCGCAGGTGCGGGTGCTCTCGCTCTTCTCGGTGCGCGCGGCGACCTCGACCGCGGCGTCGGTGGAGGACCGCAGCGCGGGCGACGCGCTCGCGCTCCGGGTGACCGCCGGCGCCGTCGTCGACCACCTCAGCTCCGCGGCGCGTGGTTCGCCGACGTCGGTGGATGGGGCGGTCACCGACGCGTCGTTCAGCGCGCTGCGCGAGGAGAGCGGCGCCCTCACGGCCTTCGCCTTCTCGGCGGCGACCAGGCTGACCTGGGGGGGCGCGGCGCTGCTGCAGAGCGATCGCCCGCTCACCGCCTCGGTGTCGCTGCACCCGGCCGGCCTCCTCGCGGAGCTCTCTCCCGATCAGGCCGGCGCGAGCAGCTTCAAGCTGGGCGGCCTCGCCCTCGCTGCCGGCGTGGGGGTGCGCGGGTTCTTCAACGGGGTCGCGCTCACCAGCGCCGCGCTGCACGCCGACGCCGGCGGCGTGACGCTCGACAATCTTGCCAAAGGCGGGACGCTGCGCGTGGAGGCCGGCGCGCGGCTGCTCGACGCCGTCCCGCCGCAGACCGTCTCCGAGGGCAGCGCGCTTACATTTACGCTGGCGGGCACGGCGCCTGCGGGCGGGGCGCTCACCTTTTCCATGAGCGTCAACGTCCCGCTGCCCGCCAGCAACCTGCCCGCGCTCGATCCGCAGACCGGCGTCTTCAGCTGGACGCCGGGCGCTTCGATCGCGAGCCACACCGGGCCGCGCGATCTGGTGTTCACCTTCTTCGCGGAGAGCGACGGCTTCATCGCGGCGCAGCCGTGCCAGATCCGCGTGCTCGACGTGAACCAGCCCCCGTCGGTGCAAACGCCGGCAGCCCAGAGCGTGCAGCGCGGCGGCACGCTGAAGATGGCGATCGCCGGGACCGATCCGGACGGCGACGCGCTCACCTGGTCGTTCACCTCGACGCCCGCGCTCGCGAGCCCCGGACCTGTGTTGGGCGCAGCCACCGGCGCGCTCGACTGGACGGCGCCGCTCGACGCGCCGCTCGGCACGTTCTCGCTGACCATCACCGCCAGCGACGGCGCGCTCACCGCGACCGCGCCCCTGGCCCTCACCGTGCTGCCGGCCGCGCCTGCGCCGGTGGCGCGCAGCGGCTGTGGCGGCTGCGCTGGCGGAGCGGGGGGCCTGCAGGTCGTGCTGCTGCTGGCGCTCTGGTGGCCCGAGCGGAGGAGGCAGCCCCGCGCCCGCCGTGAAGAACTTCACAGGGCTGTCCTCTCGTTGCGAGCGCGCGCGGGGCTGCGCGCGGTCGACCTCGGGCCGGGCGGCCCGAAGCGATCCTGAGGTTTGTGCAACCTAGGGCCTGTCCTCACACCCCTGCTACCTCCGGCGACGGACCGGAGGTCAGCGCCGGGCAGCCTCGTCGCTGCGCTGCTCGACGTAACGCTGCTACGCCTCCGCTGCTCTCTCCTCGGGTGCCCGGCTCGCCTTACCGGTCCGCCGCCTCGGTGCCCGCTGGGGTTTGA
>JAYWAO010000337.1:0-12535 GCA_043782365.1 Deltaproteobacteria bacterium | reverse complement strand
CGGCGCGGCCGGCGCCAGCAGCGCGTCGAGCGCGGGAGCAGGCGCGCCGTGGCGCAAGGTCACCGTGCCGTCGGGGAGGTGCGCGTCGTAGCGGGCCGCCTCATAGAGCTCCACCAGCGGCCGGCCGAGCAGCAGCCGGTTCTTCGGGGTGATACGAGCTGGTATCGACTGTGTAATGACCTTGTATCCGCGGTCGCGCAGCCCCACCGCCCGCGCGGCGTCGATGGCGAGCGCCGGCTCCAGCCAGCCGGAAAGCCCCGCTGCGTCGTTGGCGTCACCGTCGTGGCAGCAGGGGAGCACCGCCACCCGGGCCTGCGCGCCGGCAGCGAGCGCGAGCACCTCGTCGGTGAGCGGGCCGCAGGCGTGGGCGGAGACCACCAGGTCGCCGCGCCCGGGCCGGGCCTGCGTGAGCGGCGCCTGCAGCAGCTCGACACGGCCGCGCAGCAGCGGGAAGTGCGCTTCCAGAGCGGCCTGCAGCTTGCGCGCGCTCTCGGGCAGACGGGCATCGAGCGCGGTGGCGCGCGGCCCGCTCGACCCGTCGTCGAGCAGCAGCAGGAGGTGCGCCAGCAGGCCGTGGCCGCAGGCGAGGTCGAACACCTGCCCGCCGTGGAACTCCGCGCGCACCCGCCGGGCCACCTCCCACGACTCGAACAGCTCCTTGCGCGGCAGGCAGCGGGCCTCGCAGACCGCGCGCGCCACCCGCTCGAAGAGCCCGTCCCCCTCGAAGCGAGGCAGGTCGCGCGGCGTCAGCAGCGAACGGCTGGCCTGGTTCCACGGCGCGCCGCTAGCCATCGCGGCCCGCGTGCAGCTCGTGCGTGAGCAGCCAGGCGTAGAGGGCCGGGTCGGCGTAGGCGCGCGTCCACGAGTCGTGGCCGAGGTCGGGGTAGAGCGTGAAGCGCACCTCGCCGCCGGCCTCGCGCAGCCCCTCGACCAGCCGCTGCGACTCGGCGGGCTCCACCTGCCGGTCGAGCGCGCCGTGGAACGCCCAGACGGGAACGCGCTCGAGCGCGGCCAGCCTGGCGGGGAAGCCGTCGGTGCGCAGGCCCCCGCCACAGATGGGCGCGATCGCCGCGAAGCGCGAAGGGTGCCGCGCCGCGAGGCCCCAGGTTCCATAGCCGCCCATGCTGTTGCCCGTCAGGTAGACGCGCGCGGGGTCGACGTCCTCGCGCGCGAGGAGGTGGTCGAGCAGCGCCAACAGGGTGCGCGGGAAGCGGTACCAGGCCGCGCCCGCGGGGCACTGCGGCGACGCGACCACCATCGGAAAGTCGGCGCGCTCCTCCACCAGCCGCGCGAGGCCCTGCTGCTTCACCAGGTCGAGGTCGCTCCCGCGCTCGCCCGAGCCGTGCAGGTAGAGCACCAGCGGGTGCCCGGGCGAATCGGCGTCGGGCGGCGCGGGCGGGGCGTGCAGGAGATAGGAGATGCGGTCGTGCGCGCCCGGGCCGTGCTCGAAGCGATGCGGAGTCTGGGACACGCGCGCCTCAGGGCCCCGGGGAGTCAGGACGCGAAAGGACTATAGCGCTAGCGCTGCCGGTCGCTGATCAGGCCGTAGCGCTTGAGCTTGCGATAGAGCGTCGCCGCGCTGATCTCGAGCTGCTTCGCGGTGCGGGTCTGGTTCCCTCCGCTGTGGGCCAGCGCCGCCAGGATGTACTCCTTCTCCACCTGCTCCAGCGGCCGGATCGGGCCCGGCACGCTCGCGGCCGTGGGCAGGGCCTGGCGCACCTCCTCGGGCAGGTCGTCGAGCTCGACGCGGCCGCCGCGCGCCAGCGCCACTGCGCGCTCCATCACGTTGGCGAGCTCGCGCACGTTGCCCGGCCACTGGTAGCGCTGGAGCTGGTCGGCGGTGGCGGGCGAGAGGCCGGAGATCTTCCGCTTCATCCGCAGCGCCGACTCGGCGAGCAGCACCCGGGCGAGCGGGAGCACGTCCTCGCGCCGCTCGCGCAGCGGCGGCACCCGCAGCTCGACGACCTTCAATCGATAATAGAGATCTTGTCGAAACCCTCCGCCCGCCACCAGCCGCGCGAGGTCGCGGTTGGTCGCCGCCACCACCCGGACGTCGACGGCGCGGCTGCGGGTCTCGCCCACCCGGCGGATCTCCCGCTCCTGCAGCACGCGCAGCAGCTTCACCTGCATCGCCGCCGACACCTCGCCCACCTCGTCGAGCAGGAGCGTCCCTCCCTGCGCCGCCTCGAACAGTCCGGGCCGATCGTGGGTGGCCCCGGTGAAGGCGCCGCGCGCGTGCCCGAACAGCTCCGCCTCCAGCAGGGTCTCGGTGATGGCGCCGCAGTTCACCGCGATGAACGGCCCCGCCTTCCGCGTCGACTCGTCATGCAGGAGCCGCGCGATCCGCTCCTTGCCCGCGCCGCTCTCGCCGATCAGCAGCACGGTGGCGTCCACCTTTGCCACCCGGTGCGCGAGGTCGACGATCTTCCGCATCGCCGGGCTGCGGAGCGCGAGGCCCGTCTCATCGGGCTCCGGCTCGGCGAGGACCAGCGCGCGCTGTCGCCGCCGCAGCCGCTGCTCGGCCGCCTTCAGCGTCTCGGTGACGCGGTAGAGCGAGCTGTCGAGGCCCTCCTTGAGATGGTGCGGATCGAAGAAGCGCAGGTCGTCCGCGCGCTGGTCGCCCCACTCCGCGCGGGTGCGCCCCACCATGTGGCAGCCCGCGTCCCCCTTGCCCATGCAGTCGTCCTCGAGGACGAAGATCTCGCGGCCCGTGGTGCGGCTCGAGTAGCCGCTCAAGAGGCCGCTCAGGGTCCAGCAGGTGGGCGCGTCGGCGCGGCCGAGGTGCAGAAGGTGCTGCTCGGCCTCGAACGACGCCACCAGCAGCGAGCCCGTGGTGGCGAGCGGGTCCTTGCTCCCCGACTCGACGCGGAAGAGCCCGCTCAGCGTGTGGAGGCGCGTGCAGGCGCGGCGCCAGTCCTCCTTGCTCTTCCACTTGAACTCGCCCTTGATGGCGTCGGCCATCCGCCATCCGTGGGTAAACCCGAACTGCGTCAGGACGGTGCGCGCGGCGTTGAGGCCGAAGTTGTCGACGAGATACTTGCGAAAGAGCCCCATCGCCACCGCGTCGAGGAGCAGCGCCCGCTGCCCGGCGAAGCGGATGATGCCGCCGTCGGGGTCGAGCTCGAGGACCTGCTTGTGGTCGAACGTGTCGGCGCGCACGGACAGGCTCCTTCAGATTGCTGGAACACCTTACTTCATTTTGAAGGAGCACAGGTGATGTGACGCACGCGGGCAGAGCCAACCGTGCGCCGTTGCTCGGAGGGGGCCCTGGCCCTGTTCCTGCTCCTCCCCTGCCAAGCCACCGACCGGGAGAACGAACTTGGACCAAGCGCCCAGCCCGCGCAGCGCGAACGCCGACATGAACACCATCGCGAACGCACCCGCGACCACCAGCAGCGCCGACGCCTCCGACGCCGAGCCGGCGTTGGTGCTCGCCTTCTGCGCTCGCGGACGCGGCGTCGGGCTGCACTGCCGCATCCCCGCCGGGCCCGGGGCGCTCCTGCTCGGCCGCGGCGCCGAGCCGTTCCACCAGCCGATGCTCGACCCCCGCATGTCGGAGCGGCACGCGGAGGTGCGCCTGGAGGGCGGGCAGGCCGTGGTCCGCGATCTCGGCAGCGCGCGCGGCACGTTCCTCAATGGGGAGCGGCTCCTCTCGCCGAGGCTGCTGCGGCGCGGCGACGTCCTCCGGCTCGGCGACACGCTGCTCGTCTATGCGCCCGGCACGCAGCTCGCCGCGGTCGCGGAGGAGGAGCTGGTCGGCGCGGGCAGGGAGATGGTCGCCGTGCGCAGGAGCATCGACGCGATCGCTGCCCGCAAGCACTCGGTCGTGATCACCGGCGAGACCGGCACGGGCAAGGAGGTGGTGGCCCGTATCCTCCACCAGCGCAGCGGGCGCAAGGGACCGTTCCTGGCCGTCAACTGCGCGGCCTTCACCGAGGGCCTGCTCGCCGCCGAGCTGTTCGGCCACGTGCGCGGCGCCTTCACCGGCGCGTTCGGCGACAGCCAGGGGCTCTTGCGCGCGGCGTCCGGGGGCACGGTGCTGCTCGACGAGATGGCCGACATGCCGCTCTCCCTGCAGGCGAACCTGCTGCGCGTGCTCGAGGCGCGCGAGGTGCGGCCGGTGGGCGCGGCGCTGCCCGTTTCCATCGACGTGCGCATCATCTCCACCAGCAACCGGGAGCTCTCCGAGCTGGTGCGGGCCGGGGCCTTCCGGGCCGACCTCTTCGCGCGGCTCTCCCAGTGGACCATCCGCATGCCGCGGCTCGCCGACCGGCGCGAGGACATCCCGGCGCTGATCACCGCGCTGCTCGAGCGCTGCGATGGCGGCGGCCGCGCGCTGACCCCCGACCTCGCCGAAGCGCTGCTGCTCCACGAGTGGCCGCTCAACGTGCGCGGCCTGTTCAACGTGCTGGCGGTGGCGGTGATCGCGGGGCCCGCGAAGGGGCCGCTCGGGCTCGGGTACGACGTCCGCACCGCGCTCGACGTCACTCGCAGCTTGCAGCGGTCGCCGCCAGCAGCGCTCCCCGCGAGCGCGCACGCCGCGGTCGCGCCGGACCGTGAAGCGCTGGCGCTGCTGCTGACGCAGTTCCAGGGGAGGGTCGCCGCGCTCGGCCGCCACCTGGGCTTCTCACGGCCCAAGCTGTACCGGCTGCTGGAGGCCCACGGGCTCGACCCCGCGTCGTATCGCCGGGACCGGGCGGAGCGCCCGAAGTCCGCTGGCGAAGAGCCGAGGCAGGAGTGACTAGTGCGCCGTGCAGAGCGGCGGGTTCCCCCGCCACAGCTTGCTGGTCTTCCAGAACGGCGCCTCCACCCGCGGGCTCGTCCCGTTCTCGTTGGCGTCGGTGACGTGGTAGTTCCACTGGCTCCAGACCCGCCGCGTGGCCGGCCACGAGTTGGCCGAATCGCCGAGCGCGGTGAGCCCGTTCTTGGTGCCGCCGAGCCCTTCGTTGGTGATGAGGATCTCGGCGTGGCCGTCGTTGTCCACGTCGGCGACCACCGGCGTCTCAAAGAGCGTGCTGGAGGTGCGCGGCGCCTTGTAGACCTCGGTCCCGTCGGCCCGCCAGACATAGACGTATTGGGTGTCGTGGTAGACGACGTCGGCCTTGCCGTCGCCGAAGAAGCTGAAGACCGCCGCGCCGCTCGCGCCGCACTGGCCGTCGTAGTCCTCGATCGCCTTCTGCCAGAGGATGGCGCCGCTCACGGGGTCGAGCAGGAAGAACCAGTTCCCCGCGGGCATCGCGATCTGCATCTTGCCGTTGCCGAGGAAGTCGGCGGCCGAGGGGCCCGCGGGGCAGGCGTCGGTGGAGATGGCGTTGCCGAGGTTGTTCTTGTCGCTGGAGACGGGCAGCTCGATCTTCTTCTTCACCGCGCCCGTCGCGCCGTCGAGGATCACCAGCACGTTGGTGGCGGGCCGGACGACCACCTCGGGCTTGCCGTCGCCGTCGGTGTCCATGACGAAGGTGATGCCGTCGGCGATCCCGCCCGTGCTCCAGAGCACGCTGCCGTCGGCGCGGTAGGCGGTGGGGCCGGCGATCACCTCCAGCTTGCCGTCGCCGTCGAGGTCGGCCGCCGCGGCGAACGTGCCGTGGCCCGAGTTGCCCACCGTCTTGGTCATCCGCCACTTCACGTGGCCCGTGGAGTCGAAGACGGTGTCGCCGAAGATGATCTCCGGGTAGCCGTCCTGGTCGAGGTCGGCGACCAGGAGCGACGAGTCGTTCTCGACCACGGTGGGCGGCTGGTTCCACGGCTCGCTCACCCACTTGAGGTTGCCCGCCGCGTCGAGCGCGAGCAGGTTGCCGGTCACATATTTGTAACACATGGGCAGCGAGTCGATCGGCTGGTTGGGGCAGGTCTGGCCCGTGCGGAACGAGTGCTGCACGGCGATGATCTCGGGGACGCCGTCGCCGTCGAGATCAGTCGTCGCGATCTGCGCGCCCGCGGGCACGTGGCGCACGGCGTCCGGCGCCGCCCAGTGGTCGCTGCCGTCCTTGCCGGAGACCGAGCGGAGGATGGCGTCGCCGGAGAGGTCGGCGTTCTCCATGTGCTTGGGGTCGAAGCAGTTCACGCAGCAGGAGGCGGCGCTGCAGGAGGCGAAGACCACGTCGGGGATGTCGTTCTCGTCCACCTTGCCGTCGCCGTTGTCGTCGGTGAGGTTGACCACCACGGGCGTCATGGTGACGTTGCTCCAGTCGGTCATCACCTTGCCGCCGTTCCAGGCCCACTTCACCTTGGGCGTGAAGGTCGTCGCGACGGGACACTTGGGGAGGTTCACCGGCGTGCCGATGGCGGTCACGTCCACCTTCGCGTCGCAGCCGCCCGCGTTGAGCGTGAAGGTCGCGACGGCAGCGCCGGCCGCGGTGGGCGCGAAGCGGGCCTCGGCGCGCAGCGTGCCGCCCGCGGGGATGGTCACGGGTAAACCACCCGCCACCAGCGAGAGCGAGCCGCTCGCGCCCGGGCTCGCCGAGATGCTCGTCACCGTCACCGCGCCGACGCTGGTGCAGGTGACGGGCTGCGCGCTGGTCTGGTTCACCTGCGTGCCGCTGAACTGCACCGACGATGGCGTGCAGACGAGCGCGGTGGTGCAGGCGCCGAGGTTGCCCTTGAGCTCGACCCTGCCCGTGAGGTTCGCCGGGTCGTTGCCGTAGACCTCGACGCGGCCCGCGGCGGCGCTGGCGCTCGACGGGAGGTACTGCACGTTGATGGTCACCGACGAGCCCTTGGGCAGCACCAGCGGCACCGCGAGCGCCTGCGTCAGCGTGAAGTCGCGGCTGGTGCCCGAGCCGAGCGCGATCCCGCGCAGCGTCAGCGCGCCGTCGCCGCAGCTCGACACGGTGAACGACTTGACCACCTTGGTGCCCGCCGGGACGCTGCCGTAGTCGAGCGAGCTGGGCGTAATACACATCTTCGGCGCGAGCACGCCGCCCTGCAGGGGGATGGTCACCGAGCCCACGCTGTTGCCGCCGATGGCGATCGGCTGGTCGGCGTACTTCACCAAGAGCTGGCCGAGGTGGAGCGCAGAGGAGGCGGGCGCGTACTTCACGGGGACGGTGAGCGAGGCGCCCGCGCCGATGGGGTTCGAGCCGATGCCCGAGGACATCGTCGCGGTGAACGAGGTGTCGCCGCCGTTACCCGTGGCGCCGCCGCCGGTAATGTAACACTCAGAGGTCCCGTGGTTGGTGACCACCACGTTGACCGTGGCGGTCTGGCCGACGTCTACCGAGCCGAAGAGCACCGAGGTCGGCGCCGCGGTGAAGACGCAGGGCGGCGGCACGCTGCCCGAGGCCTTGAGGGTCACCGTCTGGCTGGCGATGGTGGAGTCGTTCGAGTCGACCAGGAGGGTGGCCGAGGCCGCTCCGGTGGCGGCGGGCATGAAGTCCACCACCACCGGGATCTCCAGGCCCACCGGCATCACTAGCGGCAGCGAGGGCTGGCTTGCGATGCTGAAGCCCGGCGAGCCCGTGGGCCCGCGGATCGCCGTCACCGTGCAGTCGGAGTCGCCCACCGAGCGCAGGTAGAAGGTCCTCGAAGCCCGCACCGAGGTGCTCACCGTGCCGAAGTCGAGCGCGCCCGGCGAGAGGTCGAGCGTGCAGAGCGAGCCGTTGCCCGTCAGGTCGTACTTCGAGGCGACGGGCTCGTTGGTGCCGGCGGCGAGCGGCCGCTGCGCGGGGCCCGCGGCGGTGGGCCTGAAGGTCAGCGGGAGCGCCAGCGTCGCGCCCACCGCGAGCGTCTGCGGGAGCGCGGGCCCGCCAGCGTCGAGCGCGAACGGCGCGGTGGTGGCGAGCGAGGTGATGGTGAGCGGGAGCAATCCGCAGGAGCGCAGCGTGGCGGTCTTCTTCTTGGTGGTGTTGATGGCGACGTCGCCGAAGTCGGTGTCGGCCTTGTCGATGCAGAGGCGGGGTGCGAGGCCGATGGCGGCGAGGTCCACCAGGTCGCGCGGGCGGGTGGGGAAGTCGCTGAGCACCTCGAGCTGCGCGGCCGCCGGGCCGCCGCGGGGGGCGTTGAACGAGACGGTGAGGTGGAGGTCGGCGCCGGGCTGCAGCTCGTAGGGCACGGAGGCGGGGAGCCCGGTGATGGTGAAGCCCGGGTCGCTGGCGGTGGTGAGGCCCATCCGCAGGAGGTTCACCGACCCGTCGCCCTTGGCGCGCAGAAGGAGGTTGCGGGTGACGGGAGCGCCGGGCTGGCCCTGGCCGAAGTCGACCGGGAGGTTGACGCCCACGGCGAGCGTGTCGTCGCAGACCTCGCCGCCGGCGTCGACGCGGCAGATCTGCAGCTGCGAGGGGCCCGTGCGGAGGAGCGTGCTCTGGCCGCAGTGGCAGCCGGCGAAACCGAGGGTGACGAGGGCGACGAGGAGCAGCGTGGAGCGGCGCACGGGGAGAACTCCCGGGTCGAAGGGCGGAGAGATCAGGGGAGGGTCGGTGGTGGGGAGCGGGGCCGCCATCGGTCGGTTGCCGTTGGGGCGGGGGACGGGGCGGGAGGCCTGGAGCTGCGCGGGCGCCCTCGCGGCGGTGGACCCCTATCCGATGCCTTGCTGATGGGACCTACGCCTTGCCCGCCCGTCGGTCCCGGCGCGCCAACGCCGTCGCGGCGCCCTTCACGGCGGCCCCGTCCGCCTGCCCGCGTGCCGCTGAAACCTCCCCGCAACGCAACGGACCTTGCCCCGCCCCTGTCCAGGGATTAGTTGAGGAACACAAATGTTGGCACAACAAGAATACATCGGCCTCCTCATCGGCGCGGCACGGCGGCGGCTCAAGCAGGCCGTCCTCACGCGGCTCGTCCCCCACCGGCTGAGCACGCAGCAGTTCTGGATCCTGCTCGCCATCCGCGACCTCCCGGGCGACTCGCTCGGCGCGGTGGCGGCGCGGCAGCGGCTCGACCTGCCCACCGCCTCCCGGGTGGTGCAGAGCCTCTGCGCCCGCGGCTACGTGCAGCTCGAGCGGTCGCTGGAGGATCGGCGGCGCGCCTCGGTGAAGCTCACTGCCAAGGGCGAGGCGCTCACCAGGAAGCTGCAGCCGATCGCCGAGGGCGCGCGCGGCGCGGTGGTGCAGGGGCTCTCCACCGCGGAGCAGGAGACGCTGCGCAAGCTGCTGCGCAAGGTGATCGTCAACCTCGACGCCCACGTCAACGAGGGGGTCCAGCCGCTCGCCGCGGTCAAGCGCAAGCCGGTGCGGGCGTGAGCTGCTCCCCGCTCGCGAAGGCCCTCCGCGCGGGCGCGCTCGCGCTGGCCGCGCTCCTCTCGTCGGCCAGCGCGGCGCGCGCCGAACCAGGCCGCCTGCTCACCCTGGCCGAGGCGGAGAAGACCGCGCGCGAAGCGCCGCCTTCACTGCGCCAGGCCCGGGCCGCCACCGCCGCCGCGCGCGCTCGCGCAGGCACCGCTGGCGCGGCGTATCTCCCGCAGCTGAGCGCCACCGCGGGCTACTCGCGCTCCACGGGCAACCTCATTCCCCAGCCCGTCGCCGGGCTGGGCTCGGCGGGCACCTCGTTCGACAACTCCAACAAGTGGGCGGCCTCGCTCGGCGCCAGCCAGCTGCTCTACGACTTCGGGCAGACCGGTGGCCGGATCGGCGCCGCCGCAGCGCTGGCCGACTCCGCCGCGGCCACCGAGAAGACCGCCGCGCTCTTCTCGCTGCTCTCGGTGCGGCAGGCGTTCTTCTCGGCGCGCGCAGCCAAGGCCCTGCTGGGCGTGGCCCGCGACTCGTACGGCAACGTGAGGAAGCACCGCGAGCAGGTAGAGTCGTTCGTCACCGCCGGCACGCGGCCGCGCATCGACCTCGCCCAGGCCAAGGCCGACGAAGCCAACGCGCAGTTCGCGCAAGTCACCGCGGAGAACGCCTACGAGACCGCGCGGCAGGTGCTCAACCTCGCGATGGGGCTCGAGGTCTCCACCCAGTACGACGTCGCCGACGAGGGGCTCCCCGCCGTCACCGGGGAGGAGCAGCCGCTCGAGGGCCTCCTGCAAGAGGCGCTCGGCGCGCGGCCCGAGATCGCCTCGCTCGAGGGCCAGGCCCGGGCGCAGCGCGAGACGCTTCGGTCGATCTCGGGCCAGTACGCGCCCGTGGTGGCGGCGACCGCGCTCGCCAACGGCGGCGGCGTGGCTGTCGACAACCTCGGGTTTAATGTAAGCGTCGGCGTCGGGTTGACCTGGAACCTGAGCTTCTACCCGGGGAGCGCCACCCGCTCACAGGTCGCCGAGGCGGAGGCAAACTTGCAGCAGCTCGCGGCGCAGGCCGACGGGCTCCGGCTGCAGCTCCGCGGCGAGGTCGACCTGGCGCGGCTGGCGGTGCGCGCGGGCGCTTCCCAGAAGACCTCGGCGGCGGAGGCGCGCAGCAACGCGCGCGACCGGCTGCAGCTCGCCGAAGAGCGGTACCAGCAGGGCGTGGGCAACGCCATCGAGCTCGGCGACGCGCAGCTCGCGGTCACGCAGGCGGAGGCGCAGGCGGTGCAGGCGGAGCAGAGCCTCGCGCAGGCGCGGGCGCTGCTGCTCAAGGCCCTGGGGCGACCGTGACGACTACACTTGGCGGCAGCAGCGCGGCGCCGCCGGCGCGACGTCGGCGCAACCAAAGGGATCGACCATGAGCACGACCAGGTGGGTGCTGCTCGCCTGCGCCATCGCCGGCGCCGGCGCCGTCTATTGGGTCCAGAAGAGGAAGCCCGAGGCAGCGGCGGAGGCGGCGAAGGGGCCGCCCGCCCGCGTGGTGCCCGTGGTCGCCGCCAGGGTGGAGCGGCGCGACGTGCCGGTCTACCTCGAGGGCCTCGGCAACGCGCAGGCCAGCCGCACGGTGACGGTGCGCGCGCAGGTGGACGGCCGCCTCGACGCGGTGCTCTTCCGCGAGGGCCAGGAGGTGAAGAAGGGCATGCAGCTGGCGCAGATCGACCCGCGCCCGTTCCAGATCCAGCTCCACCAGGCCGAGGGCGCGCTCGCCCGGGACCACGCCTCGCTGCAGGCGGCGAAGCTCAACCTCAAGCGCTACCAGGACCTGGTCGGCAAGCAGCTGGTCGCCCAGCAGCAGGCCGATGACCAGGCGGCGGTGGTGGGCCAGCTCGAAGGCTCGGTGCGCATCGACGAGGCCGCGGTGCAGGGCGCGAAGCTCAACCTCGACTACGCGAAGATCCTCGCGCCGATCGAGGGCATGGCGGGCCTGCGCCTGATCGACCAGGGCAACGTGGTGCGCGCCTCCGACCAGAGCGGCCTCGTCGTCCTCGCCGCGCTCGATCCGATCGCGGTGGTCTTCAGCCTGCCGCAGGACGAGCTGGCGCAGGTCTCGGGGGCGCTCGCGGGCGCGGAGCTCCCGGTGGAGGCGTGGTCGCGCGACGGCTCCACCAAGCTCGCCACGGGCAAGCTGGCGCTGATCGACAACCAGATCAACTCCGCCACCGCCACGCTCAAGCTCAAGGCGCTCTTCGCGAACCCGCAGCGCACGCTCTGGCCGAGCCAGTTCATCAAGGCGCGGCTGCTGGTCGCCACGCGCAAGGACGCGCTCACCGTGCCCGCCACCGCCGTGCAGCGCGGGCCCGAGGGCACCTTCGCCTGGGTGATCAAGGATGAAGCGGTCTCGCCGCGGCCCATCGAGGTGGAGAAGATCCTCGGCGACACCGCGCTGCTGGTGGCCGCGCCCGGCAAGGGCCTGGAGGCCGACGAGCTGGTGGTGATCGAGGGCCAGAGCCAGCTCAAGCCGGGCGCCAAGGTGTCGTCGCGCCTCGCCGGGCAGGCCGCGCCCGCGCAGAAGGGCAGGGGCTCGGGGAGAGGCAGGCAGCAGGAGGGCGGCGCAATCGAGGCCCCCAAGTGAGCGTCTCCGAGCCCTTCATCCGGCGTCCGGTCGCGACGTCGCTGCTGACGTTTGGGCTCCTGCTCGCGGGCGGGGTCGCCTACAAGCAGCTGCCAGTCTCGGCGCTGCCGCAGGTCGATTACCCGACGATATTGGTATCAACTGTATTGCCCGGCGCCTCGGCAGAGACGATGGCGTCGGCGGTCACCACGCCGCTCGAGCGGCAGTTCGGGCAGATGCCCTCGCTCGAGCAGATGACCTCGGTGTCGAGCTTCGGCTCGTCGCAGATCACGCTGCAGTTCAACCTCGAGCGCAACATCGACGCCGCCGAGCAGGACGTGCAGGCCGCCATCAACGCCGCCTCCAACCTGCTCCCGCGCACGCTGCCCGCGCCGCCCACCTACTCGAAGAGCAACCCCGCCGACACGCCCATCCTCACGCTGGCGGTGTCGTCGAAGTCGCTGCAGCTCGATCAGGTGCACGACTCGGCCGATTCGGTGCTGGCGCAGAAGGTCTCGCAGGTGCCCGGGGTGGGCCTCGTCAGCATCAACGGCGGCCAGAAGCCAGCCGTGCGCGTGCGGGTCGATCCGCAGGCGCTCGCCGGCGCGGGGATGACGCTGGAGGACGTGCGCGCGCTGCTCGCCGCGGCCAACGTCAACCAGCCCAAGGGCAGCCTCGATGGCGCGCGGCAGGGCTACGCGCTCGCCGTCGACGACCAGCTCGGCAAGGCGGCGACGTTCAGGCCGCTCATCCTCGCCTTCAAGAACGGCGCG
>JAYWAO010000336.1:0-12572 GCA_043782365.1 Deltaproteobacteria bacterium | reverse complement strand
GGTCGCGCAGCACAAGATCGACTTCCCGGTGGTGAAGGACCGGTACAACCTGATCGCCCGACGCTACCTGGGCGACAAGACGCCGCTGCCCTCGGTGTTCCTCGTCGGGCGGGACGGTTTGGTGAAGTTGGTCAAGCAGGGCTATCCAAAAGACGCGGCCGATTTCCTCGAGGCCGAGGTCGCAAACCAGCTGGGGGTCGCGCGATGACGGGAACGGCGAAGGCAGTGCGTGGCGCAGCGGTGCGGCTCCTGGTGGCGGCGCTCGTCTGCGCGGCCGGCGTGGCCCAGGCGGACGAGGGAAAGAGCGATCTCGACAAGGAGCTCGGCGGCCTCGACCTGTGCCCGCAGATCAAGGGCATCCTCAAGTCGGGCGAGCAGGGCTGGGAGCGGGTGAAGGGCAAGGAGGGCAAGTCGAGCGAGAAGGCCACCCACTACAAGGGCAAGCTGTCGCTCCCCGACTCGAAAGGCTGCGAGCTGGTGCTCTTCAAGGACGGCAGCTCGTTCTACGCCTGCGACCTGCACACCTCATCGTGCAAGAAGACCCAGAAGCAGTACGAGAAGTTCACCCTCGAGGTCGCGCTCTGCATCGACAACAACGACCCCAAGGTGAAGAGCGGCGACGGCCGGATGACCACCCGCTGGACCTTGCCAAGCAAGCTGGTCATCACCTCCGAGCTGAAGAAGAAGGAGGACGACTGCAAGATCACCTTCTTCGTCGACAGGCTCGCCGAGAAGAACTAGCGGGGTCATCCGCCCGGGACCGGCAGGAGTATTACTTCTTCCCGCTGGTCTCCCGCAGCCGCCGCGAGAGCACCTTGATGATGCCCATCGCGATCTCGGGCCGCTCGTTGAGGATGTCCCGGAAGTCATCGCGGCCGATCTTCAGCAGCGAGGCGTCCTTCACCACCGTCACGCTGGCCGAGCGGGGCTCGCCGTCGAGCACCGCCATCTCGCCGACCACGTCGCGCACTCCCAGCATCGCCAGCTGCTTGTCGCCCTTGTGCACGCGGACGGCGCCGTCGATCACCAGGTAGAGCGCGTCGCCGAGATCACCCTCGGCGAAGACGGGGTCGCCGGCCACCATCGCCTGCTCCTCGGCGATCTCGGCGATCTGCGCGAGCTCCTCGCTGGGCATGGCCCGGAAGAGGTCGATCGACTTGAGGAACAGCACCTTCTCGACGGTGGTGAGCACGGCGTCCTCTAGCTCTGGCGGGGCGTCGCGAGCGGCGGCGGCGTCTGGGGGATGGCCGGCACGGAAGGCAGGCCAGGGAGCGCGGTCGCCGGGTGGGGCGGCGGGGCCTCGGCGGGCCTGCCGAGCAGGCGGGAGGCGGTCCTCCGCACCGAGAGGGACGGGTCGCGCAGCAGCGGACCGACCAGCTCTGAGAGGTCCTTCGACCTCGCTGCCTCGAGCGCCACCGCGGCAGCCTCGCGCAGCGGCGGCGTGTCGGCTCCGAGCGCGGCCTGCAGCGCCGGGGTGAGCCGCTCGAGGTCGAGGCCCGCCGAGGGCTCGTGCGCCCAGCGGACCGCGCAGGCCGCGACCCACTCGCCCGACTCGCTCCGGGCGAGCGCCTCGGTGAGCTCGGGCGGCGGCCGCGGGTCGGGAAGCACCAGATCGCTGCGCCGCTTCACCTCGTCGAGCGCGGCCATCACCATCCGCTTCCACGGCTCGGGGAGCGCGTTGTCGAGCACCTCGATGGCGTTCCCCCGCGCGGCCGCCGACTCCGAGCGCAGGTTCTCCGCCACCACGTCGAGGCGCACTTGCGGCAGGAGCACCTCGAGCAGCGTGAGCACTTGCAGGAGGCGCCCGTCGCGCTCCTCGAGGAGCGAGAGCGCCAGCAGCTCGCCCTGGGTCTTGGGCGGCTTGCCGGCCTCGGGCAGCGGGAGGCCGAGGCGCTTGAGCGCCGCCAGCGCCAGCCGGGCGCCTGCGAGCTCCGCGCGCACCGCGGTCTCCACCTTGGGGGTGTCGAGCGGCACGCGGTTGCGTCGCGCGAGGCGCGAGAGCGCGCGGGCAGCGGCCCTGCGCACCGAGCCCGCGGGCGTGAGCAGCGCGGAGGTGAGGGCGGTGGCCGCCTCGCGGGTGCCCAGGCGGCCGAGCACCATCGCCACGCCGCGCCGGCACTCCACCGGGGCGGTCTCGTCGTTGAGCGTGGCGCCGAGCTGCTGCTCGATGCCCGGCCCGAAGGCGGCCAGCGCGCTGGCAGCCTCCAGCGTGGTCTCGCGGCGGCGGAAGGCGTCGATCAGCGGCGCGATCAGCTCGGGCGTCTTCAGCTTGCCCGCGGCGGCGATGGCGCGGCGGCGGACCATCGCGTCGGGGTCCCTGAGGAAAGAGAGCAGGGGCCGGTAGAAGCCGCGGACGCCGATGTTCCCCAGCGCGTCGGCGGCGGCGGCGCGATCTTGGGGGTCCTGCGCAGCGAGCAGCGCCTTGAGCGGCTCCGCGGCAACGAGCACGCCGTCGAGGCCCGCGTGCCGGATCAGCGCCACCGCGGCGGCCGCGCGGACGATCGCCTCGGGGGCCTTCTTCGGGTCGAGGAAGGGCATCACCGTCGCCACCGAGTTCTCCAGCTCGATCGCGCAGACCGCGCCCAGCGCGCTCGCGCGCACTTCAGGGTCGGGGTCCTCGAGCAGCGCCCGCATCTCGGCGAGCGCGGCCTCCACCCGGAAGGTGCCCAGCCACTCCACCGACGCGGCCCGCACCCGCGCGTCGGGGCTCCACAAGAGCTGCCGCAGATCGGAGGCGAACTCGCTCGCGCCGCCCGCGTGCTGGACGAGCGTGATCGCGTGCAGCGCGGTGGCCGGGTCCCCGTGCAGCGCCGCGCGGAGCGCCCGCGCGGTGGCCTCGTTGTGGCCCGCGAGCGGCGTCGCCGAGAGATCGAGGTGGCGCCGCTCCAGCGACTCCACCAAGCTCTTGACGTACTCGCCGCGCGCCTGCACCAGCAGCACCACCCAGAGCACCACGCCGGTGAGCACGGGCAAGGTCAACGAGCGGTGGGCGCCGCCCGACTGCTTGTAGAAGTAGAGGACGCCGCCCGTCAGCGCGATCGCCGAGGGCTTCAAGATGCCGTCGATGAAGGCCTTCGCCCGCCCGCGCACGTGCGGCTGCACGGGCACGTAGAGCAGCTGCATCGAGGCGTCGTTGATGGTGTAGCGGAAGATGGTGTCGGAGCCCTTGGCGAGGCTCTGCACGAAGAGGCCCGGCGCGGGCACCGCCGCCGAGAAGAGGCTGCCTAGCGCGAGGCCCGTGGGCAGCGGCAACAGCGAGGCGAGGATGCCGAACCGCTCCAGCACGCGGCCCGTCACCCAGAGCTGCACGGCGAGCGCGATGCCGCCGCAGATGCCGTAGAACTTCCCGAAGTACCCTGCGAGCTCGTCCTGCTGCAGCACCTCGGCCGCGGCGATCTTGAACTGGAAGTCGACCACGGTGACGGTGGCCGCCGAGACCGCCGCGATGCCCGCCACCAGCGCGAGGTGCTTGCTCCCGAACACCGAGATGAGCCCGGCCTTGGTGAGCAGCGAGCCCTTGAGCCGCGTCGTCGAGCTGCCGCCGCGCTGGATCAGCGGCGCCGTCGAGGCGAGCTTGGCGGCCGCCTTCGCCAGGAGCGCGCAGAGGATCAGCTGCGCGACCATCAGCCAGAGCAGGTTGCTGGCGCCGATCTGCTTGGCGTACTTCGCCACCAGCAGGCCGAAGATGACGTTGGCGAGCGTGCCGCCGCCGCCGATCAGCCCGAAGAGCCGCTTGGCCTCGCGGGCGTGGAAGACGTCGTTGGCCATGGTCCAGAACTGGATCACCACCAAGGAGCCCATCGCCTCGACGAAGATGTAGAGCGCCGGGTAGATCCAGTCGCCCGTGCCGGCGCCCAGCAGCACCCAGGAGATGGCGCAGAAGAGCGCGCAGACCAGCGCCGAGGCGGCGTTGAGCGTGCCGCGCGGCACCCTGTCGGCGATCCGGCCGTAGAGCCAGCTGACCGCCACGATGACGATCGACGACAGCACGTACATGCCCGCGAGGCCTTTGGCGGGGCGGTGGGCGAGGTAGAGCGCGTCGCGGATCGAGCGGCCGACCACCACCGCGCCGATGGCGTTGGCTGCGTAGGCGGCCATGATGGCGGTGCGGCGCTGCTCACCGGGCCGGATGCGGAGGCCCACCTCCAGCGCGCGTTCGAGTCGGGTGGCCATGGGGCCGTCTCACACTACAAGCAGAGGGGCGGCGTGATCCAACAGTACCAGGGCCCCGCCCTCAGAAAATCCCGCCGAGCGCTCCGTAGCAGTCGAGGATCGCCTCGGGCCCCCGCGAGAGCCCCCTGGCGCAGCCCAGGCGCAGGTCGGTGACGAAGCTCCAGCCGAGGACCAGCTCGGTCCGCAGCTCTACGCCGGCCGAGGCGTGCAGGCTGAAGTCGTGCTGGCGCAGCGTGAAGGCGTCGCCCGCGTCGGCGAAGAGCGCGCCGTGGAGGCGGCGGAAGTAGATCGGCAGGGTCCAGGGACCGCGCTCCAGGTCGGCGATGGGGAGGCGGTACTCGAGCGTGGTCAGCAGATAGGCCTCGCCGGAGAAGGCGCTGCGCTGGTAGCCGCGGAGCGTGCGCACCTGCGCCGCCTGGGGGTTCACCAGCGCGCGGGTCCAGTCGGTGGAGGCGAAGCCGCCGAGGGTGAAGAGGTGCCGCTCCGACTGGTCACCGCGCGCGACGCCGCCCGCGAGCCGCAGCGCCAGCGCGTGGTGGAGCGGCCGGCCGTTCCACGAGAAGGGCAGGGCGAGGTACCGCGTCAGCGCGAAGGTGAGCTGCCGGAAGGCGAAGTCGCCGCCCAGCGCGGGGTCGGCGACGAACAGCGAGAGCTGGAGCTGCTGGCCCTCCTCCGGAGAGATCGAGCGCGGGTATCTGCGGGCGTCGCTGTAGGAGAGCTGGAAGCTGGCGATGGTGGCGGTGCCGTCGGCCGGGTGCACGCCGCCCGGCGCCTGGTTGCTCGCGTAGCGGACCGCGCCGAAGCCCACGCCCAGCGAGAGCGCGCGCTCCCAGGCGCTGAAGGGGAAGCTGGCCGAAGCGCCCAGCTGCACCTGCCGCTCGGTGGCGTCGGGGACGCCGGGCGGGCTGACCAGGTCTCGCGACGAGTAGACGGTGAGGTCGGGGTAAAGTGTATGACTCGTGAAGCGAAGGTCCCAGCCGGGCTGGTGGCCGTCGATGCCCCAGAACGCGGCGGCGGCCCAATCGTAGCGTCCGGCGGCGTCGCTGCCGGAGGTGAGCACTCCCGCGACCGCGCCCGCGGCGTCACCCGCGAGGTAAGGCAGCCACCAGCGCGGGCCGAGGGTGGCGAGCGGCTGGTAGGGGCGCGAGGGGAACAGCTCGTCGGAACGGGCCAGCGTCGCCGGGGGCCGCGCAGCAGGAGGTCCGGCAGGCGGCTCGGCGGGCGGGCTCTCGATCGGCGCGGCGGCGGGCGCTGCCGAGAGCGCTGCTGCGTCGATTGGCACGCGGGCGAGATCGGTGCCCCCTGCGCCGGTGGTGAGGAAGAGGAGCTGCGTCCCATCCGGAGACAGCGCAGGCTCGAGCGCGCCCCCCGCGGCGCGGGTGAGCCGCACCAGGCGCCGGTCCGCGAGCCGCAGCGCCCACGCGTCGAAGCTGCCGCCGGAGCCCCCGGTCTCGCTCTCGCGATCGCTGGAGAAGAGCACCCACGCGCCGCCGGGGCTGAACGAAGGATCGCGATCGAGCGCGCGGCCCGAGGTGAGCGCGAGGACCTGCCCGCCCTCGCGCGGCGCCAGCGCGAGGTTCCACGCCTCGGCGTGACGGACGAACACGACCGCGTTGCCCGAGGGCGAGAAGCGCGGCGAGGCCACCGGGCCCAGCGCGTCTTCGTACAGGGTCCGCGGCACCTCGGCCCCGGGCTCCAGCAGCGCGATGGCGGTGCGCCCGCCCGGGAGTCGCTGCACGAAGGCGATCGCGCCGTCGGGCCCCACGTCAGGCTCGCTCGCGCGCAGGCCGCGCGTCAGCCGCGTCTCGCTCCCCGTGCGCGGATCGAGCCGGTACAGGTCCTCGGCTGTCTCGAACTGCTGGAACACCTGCGGCCGCGAGTAGACGAGCGCGCCGTCGGGCGCCACCGCGAGGCTCGGGTCGCCCTCGGCCTCGCGCAGGCGCACGTCCCCAGCGGGCGTGGGCCGCGAAGGCTTCTTCCCGGCGCTGCAGCACGGACCGAGCGGCGCCACCCGAAGCTCTGGCCGCCGGTCGGGCCCCGCGTGCGTGTAATACACTTGCCTCCCGTCGCGCGAGAAGCGCGGCGACCGGGTCGACTCGCCGAGCGCGGTGAGCTGCTCCACGCGCGTCTCGCCCGCCTCGCGCAGCGCCTCCAGCGAGGCCCGCGCGGCCGCCTCCTCCTGCGCTGCGTAGTCGGCCCAGAGGTCGATCCAGCTGCGGCCCAGCACCCGCTCGGCGCTCAGGTTGAGCGAGAACGGGATCGCCCGGCCGCCGAAGTCGTGCGAGAGGTCGCGCAGCGCGCCCGCGCCGTAGCGCTCCTCGACGAAGGCGAGGAACCGCCCGCCGAGCAGGTACGGCAAGCCTCCGCGCGGCCACTGGAGGGTGGCGTTGGAGATCTGGTCGATGCTGGGAAACCTCCCCTCGGCGGCGAGCGCGCGCGCCTGCAGCTCCTCCAGCGACGACCGCAGCCGCCCACCGGCCGAGAGCCGGCTCTCCGAGAGCACCGCGAGCCCCTCGATGAACCAGGTCGGCTGGCCGCCGTTGGGGATCCACAGCTTGCCAAAGAGCTGGTCGACCACTTGAGGCAGGCCCTTCACCGTGTCGAGGTGGAGGATGTGCGTGTACTCGTGGCTGATCAGCTCCCAGACCCAGTCGTCGAACTCCGCGAGCGTCGAGCGCGGCGAGGGCGGCGCGGCGTTGGCCGTGATCAAATTGTAATACACCGGGGTGGCCGAGCCGTTGGCGAAGTCGCTGTCGTCGATGAGGACGATCTGGCAGCGCTGCTCGGGCCGGTGGTCGAGCAGCGGCGTGAGCCGGCGGTGCGCCTCCTCTGCGAGCCGCGCCAGCCGGAGGGCGAGCGGGTAGCCGCCCTGGTGGTAGTGGACCTCGAAGTGCGGTGTATCGAGGGTCTCCCACGAGTAGCGCGGGTCCGCCGCGCGGGCGGGGAGGGCGAGGCAGAGGAGGGCTAGAAGGAGGGCGGCGACGGTCGATGCACGCCTTGGCGAGGGGCTCGCCTGCGCGGGGGACGGGGCCGATTGCACCTCTCGCACTACCCCGCGACCGAGTGGAGCTGCGCCGGCTTCCCCGCTTGCTCTTGCGCCTTCTCCCCGGCCTTCTGCGCTGGTGCCCCCGCCACCCTCGGCAGCCGCGCCAGGAACCGCTCCAGCCGCAGCTCGATCAGCTCGGGCTGCTCGATGGTGGCGGCGTGGGTGCCGCCCGGGATGGTGAGCATCTCCGAGTTGGCGATCCGGTCGTTCATCTCCTCGGAGAGCCAGTACGGCGTGAAGGTGTCGGCGGTGCCCGCCACGATGAGCGTGGGGATGTCGATGTCCGCCAGGTGGTCGAACGCCGAGTGGTCGCCGGCGTTGAGCAGCATGGTGAGGAACAGCCGCGGGTCCATCCCGGCGAGGTGCTCGAAGTACGGCATGAAGTCCTCGCGCCGGATCAGCAGCCCGTTCACCTCGGTGCGGGTGGCCAGCTGGTAGGCCAGCTCGCCGCCCGCGAAGAGGCGCCAGATGACGCCCATCGCCTCGGGAAACTCGCGCGCGGCCTGCAGCATCGCCGGGATCACCCGGCGGAGGATCTTGCTGTCGTGGAAGGTGTCGAGCGGCATCCCGTGCGAGCCGAGCATCAGCACCAGCGCGCTCACCTGCTCCGGGTGGCGCCGGTGGTACTCCAGGCAGACCTGCACGCCCATCGAGTGGCCCACCAGCACGGCGCGCCTGGTCTTGGTGGCGTGGAGCACCGCCGCCAGGTCGCCGCAGATGTCGTCGAACGTGGTCCGCGTGCGGTCCTGCGGGAGCCCGCTCTTGCCGTGGCCGCGGTATTGCCAGTGGATGATGCGGCAGGTCCGCTGGAAGTGGCGGATGAGGTACTTCCAGGCGTAGCCGGCGCAGCCGATGCCGTCGCTGAGCACCAGCGTGTGTGCGGGAGGGTCGTCGGGAGCCGCGCTGGCAGCGGGCTTGGGGGGGTTCCACACCGAGTAGTGGATGCGGGTGCCATCGGCGCCGGGGGCGAAGCTCTCCTCGGCGGGGCCTCGCGGAAGGAAGGGAAAGTCGGCCATCAGTTCATGCTAGCATCAAGAGCGCGATGGGCCACGGACATCACTACAAGAAGGAAGGGCAGGCCGAAGGGCACGAGCACGCGCCGGGGCACGGGCACGAGCACGCGGGGCACGAGCACGCGGGTCCTGAACACGCAGGCCACTCGCACGGGCTGGGCTCGCACCGGGTCTCTGTCGGGCCGTCGCGCGATGGTGAGGCGCGCAAGCTGGCCCTGACGCTGCTGATCTCGCTGGCGGCGGTGATCGCAGAGGGGGTCGGCGGCTACCTCTCGCACTCGCTGGCCCTGCTGTCAGATGCTGCGCACCTGCTCGCCGACGTGGGCGCGATCGCGCTGTCGCTCTTCGCGGTCAAGGTCGCCGCGCGTCCGGCCGACCAGCGGCGGACCTTTGGCTGGTACCGCCTGGAGATCCTCGCCGCGCTGTTCAACGGCGCGGCGCTGATCGCCATCGCGGTCTTCATCGTCCTCGAGGCGGTCCAGCGCCTGCGCGACCCGCAGCCCGTCCACGTGGGCATCGTCATCCCGCTCGCCATCGTCGGCATCGTGCTCAACGGCGTCGGCCTCTGGCTCACCCACGGCGGCGAGGGCGCGAGCATGAACCTGCGCTCGACGTTCCTGCACCTCGCGGGTGACCTGCTCAACTCGGTGGGCGTGCTGGTGGCGGCCGCAATCATCCACTACACAGGCTGGCTGCGGGCCGATCCGCTGATCAGCTTCCTCATCGCGGGGACCATCGTCTGGAGCGCGGTGCGGCTCTGCCGGGAAGCGGTCGACGTGCTGCTGGAGGCATTCCCCGCCCACCTCGACTTCTCCTCGGTGGAGGAGACGCTCGCCAAAGTGCCGGGCGTGACCGCGGTGCACGACCTGCACGTGTGGACCATCACCTCGGGGCTCGTTTCGCTGAGCTGCCACATGGTGGTGACGTGCGACGGGCCGGGCTGCAGGTCGCACGACGAGATCCTCACCGAGGCGCGGGGGGTGCTCAAGGATCGGTATGCGATCGAGCACACGACCATCCAGTTCGAGAGCACCTCGTACAAGCACGAAGAGCTGGTGCACTGAGCCGTGGTCGGACGGCCCTTCCTCGCGGTGCTCGGGGCCTTGCTCGGCGCGGCGCTGAGCGGCTCTCTCGCGGGAGCGATGTTCTTCGCGATCTACCCCGCGAAGGTCAGCAACGACGGGTTCTGGGATGTGCTCGCGCCGGTGTACATCTTTGGCGCGATCGGTGGCGTGGCGGCGCTGGCGCTCGGCCTGCGCCTCACGATTGGCCGCGGCGGCGCCGCTCGCTCCGCACGTGCCTCGCGCCGCCAGGGTGACCCATGAAGGGGGTGCGCGCCGAGTTCTCCGAGCTGCTCACGAAGCGCGGTCTGCGGATCCTCGCTGGCAACGACCCTGCCTGCGGCGCGCTGCGCGACCCAGCCCGGCCGCTGGTGGCGCTGACGGGCATCGTCGATCGTACCCGCGCCGAGGCGCTGCGTCTCTTGCTCGAGCGCCACCTACGCCCGCACCTGGTGCTGATGGACCAGCCGATCCCGCGCTGGACCATCGACGAGATGCCCGAGAACTACTCCGAGCTCTTGCCCAAGACCGGCCGCGTCTGGACCGCGTACCTGGAGCACGCGCGCGCCCGCTCGTTTCGCGTGGCCACCGAGCTGGGCCTGGTCGCCATGCTCCGCTCGGAGAGCCTGGTCGCCTTCGCGGCCGCCCTCGCGGGCCGGCCGCTCAGGCGGCGCGGAGGGATGCAGGTGCTCTGCTACGGGCAAGGCGACTACGCGGGGCCGCACAACGATCACCACCCGGAGGACGCCGAGGCCCGCGCCGGCTATGTCGACGTCCACCTGGCGCTCACTGGGCCAGGGGTCGCACACCAGTGGCTCGTGTACGAGCGGGCTGGGCACTTGTCGGAGATGGTGCCCGCGCACACGCTCGGAGGCGTCAACGCCTATCGGCTGCCGTTCTGGCACTACACGACGCCGCTGGTGGCGAGGCGCGGCCACGAGGCGGACGCGCGTCGCTGGCTCTTGCTGGGGACGTTCCTGGACGCAAAGCCTACGGCGACCGCGCGCACGGCGGTGTGGCCGCGGAAGTGACCGGCGCAAGGCCTGGGCTCGGGACCTTGCCGGTGCGGCGATCACCGGACGGCCGCTTGTGCGGGGCGCTGCGCTCTGGGTAGCTTGCGAGTCCATGAGGGGACTCATCCTTGCCCTGCTGGTCGCGACGACGGCCGCGCCTGCAGGCAGCTCACTGCTGACGCTGCGGCGCAGCGTCAACGGGAACGTCGTCACCTACGACGCGCGGCTCGGCCCCGATGGGCTCCTCGACCCGGCCGACCCCGTGGACGCCTGCTGGATCCTCGGCGCGCGCGACGGCAGCCGCGAGGAGCTCGGCTTCTTCGAGCGGCGAGTGTACGGCGCGACGGCGGTGGTCGCCGCCGACCGAGGCAGGCAAAGCGCCCGGCGGTAGAAAGAAATGGCGCGCGGCGGCCGGAGCTCCGCCGCGCGCCGTCTGCTCCCCTAGACTCCTCTAGACTAGAGGCCCTTCTTCCAGGTGTTGAACAGCACCTGGTGGTTCGAGCCTGCCGTCTTGTGGCAGACCACGCAGCCCTCCACCTGCCCGCCCGTGACCGGCGCGGAGGTCGGGCCCACCCCGAGCGAGCCCTCGATGAAGGCGGTCAGGGCGGTGAGGTTGTTCGCGTCGGTGGTCGCGTTGCCCGTCAGCGGCACCGAGCTGCCGGCGAAGGTGGTGTGCTGCAGGAACGCCGACAGCGTCGAGACGTCGTCCTCGTTGATCATCTGCGCCCGGTGGCAGCCGCCGCACGCGCGCTCGGCCGGGCCGGTGATCTGGCCGGCGATGGTGTTCGGGATGTTCCGGGCGCCGACCTTGAAGTTCGACGAGGCCGAGATCATGCTCGGCAGCGACTTCGTCTGGTCAGGCACATCGTACTTGCCCGCGGCGTGGCACGACTCGCAGTTCAGCGGACCGGCGAAGTTCGGGTAGTTGCCGTCGATGTGCTCGAGGTAGCGCAGGCTCTGCACCTTGTCGGTCATGTCGATGGTGTTGATGTCCATCTTCTGCATCGAGTGGAGCGCGTGGACGTACGAGTCGATCGACCGGGACTGCAGCTCGAGGTGGAACCCGCCGGCGCCGACCCAGTGGCAGACGCGGCAGGCGACCACCCCGGCGCTGCCGTAGTTCGGGCCGTGGAAGGTGGTCCCGAGCGCCTCATGGCAGGCGAGGCACTTCGCCGCCGAGACGATCCCGGTGCCGGGGGGGCTCGCGTTGATGGTGCCCGCCGGGATCTCGATCGCCACGCTGGCGCCGGCGACCGCGATGGCCCGGTTCCAGTTCGGGTTCACCGTGCCCGGGCTGTTGTACTCCTTCTCGTCGATGACCTTGGTCTGGTCGAGGCCAACGGACGGCAGGATGTTGACCTGCACCCGCTTGACCGTGCCCGTGACCGTGCCCGCGCTGATCATGGCCGCCCAGGTGGTGAGGTCGGCGGTGGCGGTCCACGAAGTGATGCCGGCCGTGGTCGACGACGGGCTGAGGAGCAGGCGGGCGCTGTTGGCCGAGAGGTTCGGGTTGCTACGCTGTACGGCGCCGTCGGTGTACTCGAGCAGGCTGGTGCCGTCCGCGGCGCTGCCGTGCCCGCTGACGACGAAGTCCTTCGAGTTGTAGCCGTACAGAGCCACGACCACCGTCGGCTTCACGAGGGCGTTGGCCGCGGTGCCCGCGATGGTGAACGGGATGGTGAGCAGATTCGTGCCGGCGGCCCAGGCGGTCGCGCCGACGGCCACCTTGATGCTGTCGGAGTAGCGGGTGCCGGTGGCGTTCGAGTCCGAGAAGTCCGAGAAGATGGACTTGTTCCAGCCCACGTGGATCTGCGCGAACGTCTTACCGGCGCCGCCGGCCTTGTGGCAGACGTTGCAAGCCGCAGGGTCGACATCGACGCCGCCAGCGGTGGCCGCGTAGAGGTCCATGGTGTGGAGGGCGGTGAAGCCCTTGTTGGCGAAGATGGTGGCGAGCGGCGGCGCGCGGCCTCTCTCGACGCCGCCCACCGGGCCGGTGACCACGTGGCAGCTCTTGCAGACCGTCGGCTTGAAGTTCGCGTCGGTGAGGATGCTCGCGAGCTTGCCCGAGTGGCACTGGACGCAGTTGGCCATCGACTGCGGGTAGTTGAACTCCATCGCGTGCGTGTTGTGCGTGTCGTTCATCAAGTTGGCCGTATAGGCGTACTTGGTCTGCTGGGCCGCGGTCGGCGGGCTGACGTAGTTCGCCGGGTCATCGGCCTTGATGAACCAGTCGGCGTCCGAGCCGGCGCGCTGGTCGGTGTGGCAG
>JAYWAO010000335.1:0-12599 GCA_043782365.1 Deltaproteobacteria bacterium | reverse complement strand
AACCTGCGGATTCTCGGATTCTCTGCACACCAAGCCGCCGCGCCCCCACGTCCTTGCACGGAAGATCGCGAGGAGCCGCATTTGCCGGGGCTCCTGATTGGGCACCCTTCTCTGGAACCTGCAGATTCTCGGATTCTCTGCACACCAAGCCGCCGCGCCCCCACGTCCTTGCACGGAAAATCGCGAGGAGCCGCATTTGCCGGGGCTCCTGAGTGCGACCCCAACCCCGGTGCTAACTGATCGGCATTGGGGCTAGAAGGACGGCCGCCCCCTTCGGGGGCTGCGGGCCTGCATTTGCCGGGGCTCCCGGAGTGCGGCCCATAGGAGCGAGGTACCTGCAGACCGAGCAGATGGGGGAGACACTTTCGGCGCGCGGTGCTAGCTCGGCGATCTTCCCTGGCGCCGAATCCCTACTTGCGGCCTCGCGCACGAACGGCCCTGGGACCTTGCGCGGACTCCCGCGACGAGCCGAAAAGCCACAGGGGCGGCAGGGGCCCTCTCGGCCGCCTCCGCCCCCGCTCCAAGCAGCCGACCCCGGAGGGACGCCCTGCCCGCCCAACCTAGGGCGCGAGCCGCACGCCCTGCTGGGGCGCCACCTTCGACCCGCTCGCCACGCCCGGGCCGAGCAACGAGATGAACCGGTTGCACTCGATGGTGGTCCCGCTGAACTCGTCGGTGGCGCGCAGGCGCACCGCGAACGAGCCCGTCGCGGTGGCGCTGCTGGTCAGCTGCGCCTGGCGGTCACCCGACTCGAACACCGCCAGCGGGCTGGCCGTGCCGGGGTCGTTGCCGGAGAGCAGGATCATCTCCACCGCGACCGGACGGCGGAAGGCTGCGGTCCAGTCGATCTTCACGCCCGCGCCGACCGAAAGCGTCGCGAACGAGGGGCAGGTGAGGACCGGCTGCGGCTCCACCTCGGTGGTGACGGTGACCTTGCTGGTGCAGGTGGTCGCGTTCAGGCGGACATCCTTGCCGGTGAACGTCACTGTGGTTGGCTGGCCGACCGGCAGCAGCGCCGGGACGTCGTTGGTCACGGTGGGGATGGCGTCGACGAGGTCGGCGGCAGTGGCCGCGGAGAGGAACGTCGCCAGCGACTTGCTGGTGGGGTCGTTCACGGTGCCCCAGTTCTCCGCGCCCGCCGGGCCGTTGGCGACCACCGAGATGGTCGCCGGGCACGACATCGCCGGGCCGGTGGTGTCGACCACGTTGACCGTGATGGTGGCGCTGGTCTTGTTGCCGCGCGAGTCGGTGGCCGAGCAGGCGACCTGCGTCGATCCGAGGGCGAAGACCGAGCCGTTGGACTTGGCGCAGGTGACGGCGAGCGCGCCGTCGACCGTGTCCGTGGCCGTGAGACCGTAGCTGGCCAGGGTGGCTCCCGAGGCGCTGGTCGCCTCGAGCGTGATCGGCGTCGTCAGCGCAGCGCCGGAGAGCGCCGGGCCGGTGGTGTCCCGCACCGTCACGAAGAAGCTCTTGGAGCCGGTGTTGGCGTGCTGGTCGGTCGAGGTGCAGTTGACCGCGGTCGCGCCGATCGGGAAGACCGACCCCGAGGCCGGCGTGCAGGTGACCGGCGTGGTGACGTCGACGAGGTCCGCCGCCGAGCTGGCGAAGGTGACCGTGGCCCCCGCGGCGCTGGTGGCCTCGACTGCGAAGGCCGCGGGCACTGTCAGCACCGGCGGCGTGGTGTCCTTGATCGAGACGTTGAAGGTGTCCGTCGAGGTGTTGCCGTGCTTGTCGGTGGTGGTGCAGTTCACGGTGGTCACGCCGGTGGTGGTGGCGTTGATCGGGAACGTCGCGCCGCTGACCACGCCGGCGCCGCCGCGGGTACAGGTGACCGGGTCGGTGACGTCGACGATGTCAGCCGCCGTGGTGGTGAAGGGCACGTCGGCGCCCTGCGGCTTGGTGGCCTCGACGACGATGGGGGCGGGCAGCGTCAGCACCGGCGGCGTGGTGTCCTGGATGGTGACGCTGAACGAGCCCGACGAGGAGTTGCCCGAGAGGTCGCTCGCGCTGCAGCTCACCAGGGTGGTGGTCGAGGTGGTCTGGGCGATCGGGAAGGTGAAGCCCGAGGCCGGCGTGCAGGTGACCGTCCGGGCGCCGTTGACGAAGTCGAGCGCGGTGGGCGCGTACGTGTGGACGCGCCCGTTCGGAGCGGCGAGGTTGGCCTCGAGCGTGATGCTCGAGGGCAGCGTCAGCACCGGCGGCGTGGTGTCGACCACGGTTACGGTGGCCGAGGTCTGGCCGACTGCCTGTCCGCTGCAGACGCCCGTGCCCGACCAGGTGACCGTCTTCGACTGTCCGACGCCGACGCCGCCGCAGCCCGCGCCAGCCGAGAAGTTGGTCCCGATGCTGACGTTGGTGCCGCTCGGCGCGCAGGCGTCACCGGCAACCGAGCTGCTGAGCCAGGCGTTGACGTTGGCCGTCGCGTTGGGGTCGCACTCGATGGTGGTGTTGGCGGGCTTGGCGCTGAAGACCGGCGCCAGGTTGTCGAGGATGCTGATGGTCACCGGGCAGTTCGAGACCAGCGGGTTGCCGCCCGAGTCGGTGGGGTGGAGCTTGTCGGTGACTGCCACCGTCGCCGTGCAGCTCTTCGTGCAGCCGAGCTGGGCAGAGTTGAACGACAAGGTGGTGATCGACGCGGTGGTGCTGCTGAAGGTGGCGGCGCCCCCGCAGTTGCTCGTCCAGGAGAAGAGGAGCGGGTCGTTGTTGTCGTTGCCGTCGTACGAGCGGCTGGCGTCGATCTGGACGGGCATGGTGCCGCCGGTGCAGCTGGCGACCACAGTCGGCGCGATGATCTGGCAGACCGGCGCCACCAGCTGCTTGATGACGTTGACGCTGGTGCACGAGGTGGCCGAGCGGGCCGTGTTCGAGACCTTGACGCAGACCGTGTAGCTGGTGCCCGAGGGGACCGCGGCGCCGACGGTGAAGGTGGGGTTGATCGCCGTGCTGTCGCTGAAGCTGCCGCTGCCGGTGAGGTCCCAGGCGTAGGTGAGCGCGAGGCCGTCGGGATCGGTCGAGCCGCTCGCGTCGAGCTGGATCGAGTTGCCGCCGACCACCACCGAGTAGGGGCCGCCGGCCTTCGCGATGGGCGCGTGGGCGCCGATCTCGACGGTGGTGTAGGCGACCACCTTGCAGTCCGGGGGCGCGGCGCCCGGGAACAGGGTGGGATCCGGGTTGAGCGCCGGGTGGTCGGTGACCTGCATGGCGATCGGGTAGGTGCCGGGCAGCGCGAAGGTCCACTGCGTGGTGGCGCCGTTGCGGTCGGCGGTGCTGGTCGGCGACGGGAAGACGCTGTGGTTGTGGAAGTCCCAGGCGAACTCCATCGGGCTGCCGTCGATGTCGACGGACTGCGAGGCGTCGAAGTTGACCGGCACGTTGACCGCGCCGAGGTACGGGCCGCCGATCACCGGCTGCGGGCAGTGGGGCGGCGGCTTGACGTGGATGGCGCAGGTGGCGATCGAGGTATTGGGACCGCCGAGGGAGCCCGGGTTGTTGTCGGTGACGCGGAGGGCGACGGTGATCTTGGCACCGGGCAGCGGGTTGCCGAGGTAGTCCTCGGTGTAGGGGAAGCCGCCGGCCTTGGTGACCTGCATGCCGGTGATGCCGAAGCCGTGGCTGTCCTGCGACTGGTTGAAGGTGGAGCCGTTGAAGTTGTAGTCCCAGTCGTACTTGGTGATGAAGCGCGTGGGGTCGTTGTCGGTTGAGCAGGAGCCGTCGAACGTGGTCGGCGCGTTCCTGCTCCAGGTAGCGGAGCAGTTGCACAAGGCGGCGGTCGGCGGGATGGTGGTCACGCCCTTGTTCAAGATGATCGAACGCCACGCGGTGGTGAGCGGCACCGAGAGCCCCGCCGGGATACCAAAGGCGCCCGCGGGGTTTCCGAAGGTCGCGCCATTGGGGTTCGTGCCGTCCGCCCAGTGGCCGTCGGCGAACTGGTTGCCGACGAGGTGGGGCGCGAGGCCGGGGCCGCTGGGCGTGGGGCCGTAGTACCAGTCGAAGCTGGCGGTCGCGCCGTAGTTGGTGATGCGGAGGATGTTCGGCTGCGGTTTGCGCATGGCCTTCATCACGCCGAACATCGCGTACGAGCTGTCGTAGAGGTAGTCCTGCCAGCTGTTGTTGCCGAGCCCCCAGTGCGCGTACATGAAGCCGAGGCCTTGGTTCACCTCGGAGAGGCCGCCGCCGGTCGCGTCGCCGCGGAAGTAGTGGGAGAGCAGCCCGGCCGCCGTCTTCACCTCGTTGTCGTATTCACCGCCGACTCGGTATCCCCAGCCGCCCGTCGACGCGTTGTGCGAGTAGGCCAAGAAGTACGGCACCTCGGCGCGCACGAAGGCCGGCAACGTGGCGCCCATCGTGTCCTCGGCGGCGGCCATCGCCAGCATCGGCCACTGGTTGGTCGAGCCGTCGGCGCCCTGGGAGTTGGCGGTGTAGAGCCAGCCGCCGCGATAGGTGCCGTTGTCGCTCTGGCCGTAGGCGAACCAGTCCACCGTGTCCTGCGCGATGGTCTGGTACCTCTGGTTGAAGATGTTGCCGTTGCCGTTGAGCGCGACGCGGCCGGGCGCCGCGGCGGAGGCGAAGGCGACCGCGCAGATGCCGTCGGTGTAGGTGTTGTTGCCGCCGCTGAAGGTGACGCCGTAGTCGTGGCCGTTGACGCGGGGGTCGTAGTTGCCCGAGGGGCCCTGGCCCGCCGAGATGCCGGGGGTCGCGGCGGTGTTCAGCATGAAGGCGAGGCCGCGGCGGCTGTCCTCGACGTAGGGGTCCACGTCGTAGTTCTGCAGGGGCTTGCTGCCGTGGAGGTCGAAGGCGTCCACCACGCCGCAGGTGCTGACGACGTCGCCCCAGACCGCGTAGTCCTGCCGGTAGCCCGGCGCGTTGTCGGCGAACGCGCTGCGCGACGCGGTGGTGTGCAGGTACCAGAGGCCCTTGTCGATGGCCATCGCGGTGCGCACATCCATGTGGTTGGGGTCGTTCATCGGGTCGCTGCTGGTGACCAGCTGGAGCCGGTACTGGGCGCTCGAGGTGACGCCCGACGCGACGTTCTTCAGGTACAGCGTGGCGAAGAAGAGCTGCCCGGCGGTGCCCTGGTAGGTGTGGCTGACGCCGAGGTTGTAGGGGTCGGAGATGTCGGTGAAGGCGGTGGAGCCGGAGCCGTCGCCGTAGTCCCACTGGTACTGGTAGCCAGCCCCCGAGCCGACGTAGCGGGCGATGCCCTTCAGCGTGGTGGTCGCGCCCGGGTAGATGACGTGGGGCGCGTTCGGGTTGGCCGGGATCCAGGGCACGGTGATCGGCTGCGGCTGGCACGCGGCGCCTCCGCCCGCCGCCGCGACCTCTTGGAGCGGGTTGGCTTCGAAGGGGCAGTTGTCGGCGCCGTTGCAGATGCCGTCGCCATCATCGTCGCGGTTGGCCCAGGTCGGGTCCGTCGGGTTGCACGCCGCCTCGGCCCGTGGGGCCACGAGGAGCAGCGCGCCGACCACGGCAGTGAAGAGTCCGACGGGATTCACCCAACGCGTCCAAGCCGACATGCCCACCTCCAGACAACCACTTCTGCTCATCGGCGGCAGCGCCGAAAACTTGCACCGAGGGATCCCGGGGGGAACCCACACCCGCAGCGTGCTTCTACAGTCCAGCCGCTACATCTTGGCAGATCTTGCGCCTGAAGAAAATGTCCTGTGCAAGTGCGGTGCAAGCAGGAAGTTCGACCACTTCTGCCCACAGCGGGGTCTGCGTCGGGGCCTTCCCCATCGATCCCTGGAGGAATCAGGGCTTGCAGTGTGCGACGTCCTCGATGGCCTGGGTGCGCTGGAGGCACTGCGCCTGGGCAAGTGACCCGGCCAGGCATAGAGGTGAGCAGCGGGCGAGGCTCTCCGTCGTCGCGGCTTCGACCCGTGCCTTGCTCTTTGACTTGATGTCAGCGGTCTGTTCCTCCACCGCTTTGAGCGACGCCTTGACCCGTTCGCGGGCAAGCTTGCGCTGCGCGGCGATCTCCTCCTCGCGCAACTTGTGCGCCACCAGCACCGACTGGCGGCGCGCCGGGGAGAGCTTGGCGAGCATCGCGGTGTCGGGTTGGAGCGCGCCGGCCGCCTCCTCCTGGTCGAGCGCCTTCATGTTGTCCCGGTAGGCGTCCTCCGCCTGCTCGAGGTGCTCGTCGGCCTCGTGGACGGTGACGAACTGGCCATTGCGCAGCTGGTTGGTCTCGTGCTGCGCCACCTTCGCGCAGGCCTTCTTGCACTCCTCTTCGTTGCCGCGCGGGCCAAAGCGCGAGCAGCCAGCGAGCGGCGCGGCCAGGACCAAGGCTGAGAGGACGACCGCAGCGGCGAGGGGCGGGGTCTGGGAGAGCACGAGAGGTCGCATGGGCGGCACCCGGGACGCTGGGAGGAACTGTGCAAGCGTCACCCGCTCCGCTTACCACGCGGGCAGCTTGGCTCCGGAGCGAAAATCAAGACCGGCGGCTGGTCGCCTCGGCGCGCGAAAGGCCGCCCTTTCGCCGCTCACTGCCCCGCACCGATGGGAGTATCTTCGCGCGCCGTGCAGTCCGCCTTGCAGTCCACCGAGCGTCAGCGATGACCCAGCCCACCGCGCAGCAGCCACCCGCCTCGCACCCGCAGGGGGCCGCTCCAGGAGCTCCGCCCCGCGTCTCCCCCGCGCCCATCGTGCAGATGGCCACGGGCTACTGGGCCTCCAGCGTCCTGCTCACCGCCAACCGGCTCGGCGTCTTCACGGCGATCGGCCAGGGCGAGGCCACCGTGGAGTCGCTGGCCGCGCGCCTGGGCCTCTCAGCGTACCCGCTCGACAACTTCCTCGGCGCGCTGGTCTCGCTCGGCCTGCTGGAGAAGCGCGGCGCCGCGTTCGCAAACAGCCCGCTCTCGGCGACGTTCCTGGTGGAGGGCGCGCCCGCGTACATGGGCCAGGCGCTGCGGTACTCGGACGACCTCTACCCGGTCTGGGGCAAGCTCGGCGAGACGCTCAAGACCGGCGCGCCCGCCCTGCCCCACCACGACATCCTCGGCGACGACCCCGAGAAGACCCGCCACTTCGTGCTGGGGATGCACAACCGCGCGCTCGGCATCGGCCAGTCGATGGCGGCGGTGCTCGACCTCTCGGGCAGGCGGCGCCTGCTCGACGTGGGCGGTGGACCGGGCACGTACTCCTGCCTGCTGGTGAAGAAAAATCCGGGCCTCACCTCGGTCTCGATGGACCTGCCGGCGGTGGTGGCGATCGCGAAGACGATCATCGCGGGGTTCGGGCTCTCGGAGCGCGTCGAGGCGCGCGTCGGCGACTACCACCAGGATGCGTACCCGGCGGGCAACGACGTGGTGCTCTGCTCTGGGATGTTCCACCGGGAGACCGCCGGGTCGTGCCAGGCGATCCTGCGCAAGTCTTTCGCCGCGCTCGAGCCCGGCGGCCTCGTCGTCGTCCACGACGTGCTCGCCAACGAGCAGCGCACCGGCCCGGCGTTCTCGATGCTCTTCGGCCTCAACATGGCGCTCACGGCCACCTACGGCACCGTGCACTCCGCGCAGGAGGTGGCCCGCTGGATGACCGAGGCGGGCTTCGTCGAGACGCGCGAGCTGCCTCTCCCGCCGCCCTGGCCCGAGGGGCTGGTGCTCGGGAAGAAGCCCTGAGCCGCGCTTCGGCTACCAACCCCGGTCGAGGTCCACTTCGAGCTGCATGTAGGCGCAGCCGCGGCACTGGAACTGCTCGCTGATCTTGACGCCGAGCTCCTTGCGCAGCTCCGCGTAGGCGGCGTTGAGCTGCTCATAGTACGCGCGCAGCGCCGGGAGCCGCTCGGGGTGCGTCATGCCCCAGATCGGCCAGTACATCGACCAGAGCGGGATCACGCCGTGCGAGATCAGCTCGCGGGCGCCGGTCATCGCGTTGGCGATGCCTTCGTCGATCGAGAGGCCACCGTGCTCAGGCTCGAGCTCCACGCCGCAGACCAGCGCGGTGTAGACGTTGCCCTTCCCAAAGAGGCGGGCGGCCTCGTAGAGGCTCGCCAGCCACCGCTGGTAGCCGACGAACTTCTCCTTGCCGGGGCAGACCGACTTGAAGAGCGCCTCGCCCCAGACCTCGAGGTTGAAGCAGGCGCCGTCGACGAGGTCTTCGTCCTTGAAGACCTTCAGCAGGTCGGAGGGGATGGCCCCCGAGCCGAGCGAGAGGTGGGCCCGGTGCCCCACCACCGCGCGGGCGGCGCGCGCAATCCCGAGGAAGCGCTGCCCCTCCTCGCGCCAGTCGGTGAGCGAGCCGCCCACCAGGTAGACGTGGCGGATCTTCTCGGTCGCCAGGGCTGCGGCGATGGTCTCCTGCATCCGCGGTAAAGTGTATGACTCTAGCGCCAGCCGGTCGATCTTCTGGCCGAGGGTCACCATCCGCTCGTCGGGCCGGCCGTAGCCGCAGAAGGAGCAGCGCAGCGTCTCGCCGTGCTCCTTCTGGGTGAAGTACTGGCATCCGGGGGCGACGTTGATCACCAGCATGTCGCCGAGCGCTTCGGCCCCGGTGCGGGCGAGCGAGGTGCCGTCCTTGGCGTGCAGGTCGAGCCACTTCGGCCGCGGCACGAAGGAGATCTTCCGCTCTGGCTTGCCGTCGCGGCAGAGGTGGTGGCCGCCTTCGCCGTCCTCCTCGAAGTGCCAGGGCGACGTGAAGTTGCCCTTGATGCGGATGAGCGTGCCGTCCTCGAGCGTGAAGAGGTACGGGATGGCCGCCTTGCCGGTGCCCGTGGGGTCGGGCTCGCCGGGGGCGAAGCGGTACGGGTAGAAGTTGGGCGCCGACGCAGCCGCAGCCGCGCCGAGGGCGGGGGTGTAGCGGACGCCGTCGAACATCACGTCCACCTTGATGAAGGCGGTCTCGGGGAGCAGGCGCGCGCCTGCGGGCAGCGTGGCGGGCGGCGCGGACGTCCTCGGCTCTGCGGCGGTCTGGCTCACTTAGGCTGCTCCGGGCTTCGCGCCGGGTCCGGGCGAATCCATGTACGGGAACCACTGCGTATCGGCCGGCTCCTTCACCTCGTTCAGCTCGAACCAGAGGTTGTCGGGCCCGGCGAAGATGGCGACGTCGTGCTGGTACTCGCCCGAGTCGATCCGCTCGCGGGTGAGCGGCGGCGCGATGAAGTCGGTCTCGAACTGCCTGGCGCCCGTGGTCTGCTTGACCTGCTGGTACTGCCGCACCAGCGCAGGGGTGAGGACGAACTTCGCCCCCTTGGCCTCGAGCGCGGCGATGGCCGCGTCCATGTCGTGCACCCGGAACCCGAAGTGCTGCCGGTACTGCCGCTCCTCGCCCGGGCCGGCCGGCAGGGGCAGCGTGGGGTCCTCGCGGAAGATGACGGTGATGCCGCAGGCGAGCAGGCGCACGAACGGCTGCGACATCATCTTGCCGCGGAAGATCACCCGGGCCCCGAACATGCGGGTCCAGAACTCCTCGTGCACCGCGCAGTCGCGGCAGGCGTACGACACCTCGATGAACTTGAAGTCCATCCCGCGATGCTAACCGGGAAGCGGGTCCGGTGGGGCATGCACGTTGCGGCGCGCAGCGGTCGGCCGCGCGCGGGGCGCTCGAAAGCAAGGGCTCACAGGGACTAATCCCCGCGCACCTGGGTCTGCGCGGCCCGGGTGAGTCCGACCCCGAGAAGGCCTGCCAGCAGCCAGGCCGGGTGGACCCAGAGCGCGAGCATCGCGCCGTCGAGCAGCGAGACGCAGGCGATCAGCCAGGGCACCGGCGGCACCTTGAAGCTGCGCGGGGCCTGCTTCTCCCAGCGCGCCACCGCGGTGAGCGCGACGATGTAGGAGAACTGCAAGGCAGCGCCGAGCGCCGCGAGGCGGGTCAGCGAGCCCGCGGCCGCGAAGCCGCAGACGACGAAGACCAGCGCGCGGCAGCCCGCCATCAAGAGCACGGTGAGCCAGCTCTGCTGGTGGAGCCGGTCGTACAGGTAGACCACCGCCAGGAGCGCGAGGCCCGCCTGCAGCGCCGGCACGGGGCAGAAGAGCCCGAGCAGGAGCAGCCCTGCGGCGAACAGGCCGAGCGCGAAGGCGGCCGCGTGGGCCACGGGGATGCGGCCCGAGGGGATCGGCCGCGAGGGCTTCTTCAGCCGGTCCTCGGCGACGTCGAGCACGTCGTTGAGCGCCATCCCGCCGAGGTAGGTGAGGGTCACCGAGAGCCCGGCCGCGAGCGACGAGAAGGTGGGCCGCAGCGCGCCGGAGAGCAGCGTGGCCGCGAGCGCGTTGGTCCACACCGTGGGCAGGTTGGAGGCGCGGCAGAGCTCCAGGTAGCTGCGCAGGAGGCCGGGCTGCTTGCGCACGTCGCTCATGCCGGGCCTCAGTCGCGGAAGACGTGGTCGAGCAGGAGACCCTGCACGTCGGTGGCGGCGAGCTGCCCGCCCGGCAGGAGCTTGGGCTCGCTGGTGGCGAAGAGCGGGCCCTCTTCGGGCTGGTCGGTCGGGCGGCCGTGCGAGCCCTTCACCAGCGAGGCGTCGAGCGGGATCACCTCCATGAGATACCGGAACCCGAGCGCCTTCTTGGCGAGCGCGGCGGCGATCGATAATTTCGCTAGCGGCTTTTGCGGGTCGAGGAACAGCTCGCAGGGGTCGTAGCCCGGCTTGGCGTGGATGTTGACGGTGCGCGCGTAGTCGGGAGCGCGGGCGTCGTCGAGCCAGAAGTAGTAGGTGAACCAGGCGTCGCGCGACGAGACCAGGACGAGCTCTCCCGACCGCTCGTGGTCGAGCCCGGCGGCGCGCTTTCCCTCTGCGTCCAAGACCTGCTCGATGCCCGGCACGCCGGCGAAGAGCGCCTTCACCGCGGGGACGTCGGCGGGCCTCTCCACGTAGACGTGCGCGAGCTGGTGGTCGCTGACGGCGAAGGCGCGGCTCTGTCCCGGGTCGAGGTACTCGCGGCCGACGTCCACCTTGACCGCCAGCAGGCCGGCCTCGCGCAGCAGCCGGTTCGGGTGCACCGCGCGCGTCGTTTGTGTAATACCATATTCAGAGAGGACGACCACCCGCAGCCCGCGCTCCTGGAAGCGGTCGAGCAGCCGGCCGCAGAGCGCGTCGAGCGCGGCGAGGTCCTTGCCGAGGTCTCCCTCAGGCCCGACCTTCTGCAGCGCGTAGTCGAGGTGGGGCAGGTAGACGAGCTGCAGCGTGGGCGAGAAGCGCTCCTCCAGGTCGAGCGCGGCCTTGCCGATCCAGTCGCTGCAGGCGATCGAGGTGGCCGGGCCCCAGAACTGGAAGAGCGGGAACTGGCCGAAGCGGCGGTTGTAGTCGTCGCGCAGGCCGGGCGGGCTGGAGTAGCAGTCGGGGAGCTTGCGCCCGTCGGCGCAGTAGATGGGGCGCGGGGTCACCGACCAGTCGACGTCGGTGTGCAGGTTGAACCACCAGAAGGTGTTGGCGCAGGTGAACGAGGGATCGCGCCGCCGCGCCGCCTGCCAGAGCTTCTCGCCCTGCACCAGCTTGTTCGATTGCTTCCAGAGCGCGATCTCGCCGGTGTCGCGGTAGTACCAGCCGTTGGCGACCACGCCGTGGTCGCGCGGGAGCTTGCCCGTGTAGTAGGTGGCCTGGGCGGAGCAGGTGACGGCCGGCGTGACGGCGGCGAGGTCGGCGGCGCCGCCCTCCTTCGCCAGCGCCGCGAGCCGGGGCAGGCGCGGGAGCAGCGCGCGGGTGAGGCCGACCACGTTCAGCACCACGGTGCGCTTCATCGCGCGCCCTTCGCGGCGGACCCGCTCATCGCCCCAGCCTGCCTGCGGACCCAGAGCAGCTCGCGCGCGATCGACGCCGCCACGGTGGGCAGGCGCAGCGCCTCGGGTAACACACCAAACGTGTAGGTCTCGACCACCAGCGGCACCTCGGGCGGGAGGGCCGCGAGCAGCTCGCGCAGCTCCGGCTGGGTGGTGCGGATGCCGCCCACCTCTTCGGCGAAGACGGGCGCGTGGAAGTGGACGCGCCACTCGTCGATCCCGCTGCCGTCGACACCCGAGGCGAGCGCCTGCGGGAGGTCGGCGAAGCGCAGGAGCCGGCCGTCGGTGCGGCGGCCGACCGTCTGGTGCAGGTAGACGGGCTCGGCGAACTGCCGCAGCGTCTCCAGCGCGCCGCCCGGGACCCGCAGCGCACACGTCACGTGCGCCTGCGAGAGCCGCACGCCCGCGTCCAGCAAGGCCCGGAGCGATTCGGCAGGCCGCTCGAACTGCACCGCCTGGTGGCAGCAGTCGAAGCAGACGCCGAGGTGGCGGGCGAGCGCCGGCGGGAGCTTCAGCTGGTCGAAAAATGTAATCACTTCGGCGGTGGTCTCCAGCAGGCAGGCGGGCTCGGCCTCCAGCGAGAGCACCAGCTCGCGGCCGGTGGCCTGCGAGACCGCGTCGAGCGACTCGAGCGCCGAGACCAGCTGCTTGCGCGCCTCGGACCAGTCGGCGCCGGGCTGGCCCTTGAAGCCGAGCGGCACGGTGGAGATGACGCCCGTCTGCCCGGGCGCCGCCTGCAGCCACCCCCCGAGGATGCGCGCCAGCCGCGCGGTGTGGGCCGCCCGCTCGGGGTCGCGCCAGTCGGGGAGGTAGACCTCCTCCTTCACCCGCTGGCCGTGGAAGGCGCCGTAGGGGAAGCCGTTGATCGACGAGGGCGCGCACCTTTGTGTCTTACA
>JAYWAO010000334.1:0-4587 GCA_043782365.1 Deltaproteobacteria bacterium | reverse complement strand
AAGCCGCTCCCGGCGGACGACCCCAAGCAGCGCAAGCCGGACATCTCGCTCGCGCGCGAGAAGCTGGGATGGGAGCCGAAGGTGCAGCTCGACGCGGGGCTGCGCCGGACGGTGGACTACTTCGCGAAGCGGCTGGGTCGAGCCTGACGCTTCCCCTCGCGCCCGCAGGTTCCCTGAGATAAAATGCACGAGGAAATGGCCGACAACTCGGAGGCTCATCACTCGTTGGGGGCCGCTTTCGCGGCGGCCGCTCGCACCCACGCAGAGAAGGTGGCGCTGGAGCAGGACGGCGCGACCCTCACCTATGCGCAGCTCGCCGCGCGCGCGGCCGGGGTGGCCGCGCTGCTGAGGGGGGCCGGAGTCCAGCGCGGTGACCGGGTGGCGCTCCTGGCGCAGCGCTCCTTCGCGCAGGTGGCGGCGATCCTCGGCATCATCGAGGCCGGCGCGGCGTACGTGCCGCTCGACCCGGCCTACCCCGAGGACCGGCTGCGGCTGATGCTCGCGGGCGCCCAGGTGAGCCTGCTGCTCGCCGATCGCCCCCCGCCGGCTGGCATCGCCGCAGGCCAGCGCGTCCTGCTGCTCGGCAACGCACCACCGGCGCCGGCCGGCCCGGCGCCCGCGGAGGGAGGGTCCGAGGACCTCGCCTACCTGATGTTCACCTCGGGCTCGACGGGCCAGCCCAAGGGCGTGATGGTCCCGCACCGCGCCGTCCTCCGGCTGGTGCTGGGGTCGACCTTCGCCACCTTCGGGCCGGACACCTGCTTCCTCTTGCTCTCGCCCAGCTCGTTCGACGCCTCGACGCTGGAGCTCTGGGGGCCGCTGCTCAACGGCGGCCGCCTCGCCATCGCTCCGCCGGGCGCGCCCTCCCTCTCGGACATCGGGCGGGCCATCGCGCGCTACCGGGTGACCACGCTTTGGCTGACCGCGGGCCTCTTCCACGCGATGGTCGAAGAGCGGCTCGCCGATCTCGCGCCGCTGCGGGAGCTGCTGGCCGGCGGCGACGTGCTCTCTCCGCCGCACGTGGAGCGCGTCCTCCTCGCCCACCCGCACCTGCGCCTGATCAACGGGTACGGCCCCACCGAGAACACCACCTTCTCCCTCTGCCACACCGTCCGCGGCGTCAGCCCGGGGCGCAGCATCCCCATCGGCACCCCCATCGAGGGGACGGCCTGCCACCTGCTCGACCCCGCCGGGCTCCCCGTCCCCGAGGGGAGCCTTGGCGAGCTCTACGTGAGCGGCCTCGGGCTCGCGCTCGGCTACCTGGGCCAGCCAGAGCTCACCGCGGAGAAGTTCACCCAGCTCTCCTCGGGCGAGCGGGCCTACCGCACCGGCGACCGCGCGCGCCGCCTCCCAGGCGGCACCTACGAGTTCCTCGGCCGCATCGACGACCAGATGAAGGTCCGCGGGTTCCGCATCGAGCCCGGGGAGGTGGAGGCGGCGCTCGCCGCCCACCCGCAAGTGCGCGAGGCCGCTGCCTCGGTTCGGGAAGCGGCGCCGGGAGACAAGCGCCTCGTCGCCTGGTTCGTCGCGCGCAGCCCGGGCGCGGTGAGCGCGGCGGAGTTGCGGGCCTTCCTCGCCGCCCGGGTCCCCGACTTCCTCGTGCCCTCGGCGCTGCGCGAGGTGCCCTCCCTCCCGCTCACGGCCAACGGCAAGGTGGACCGCCGCGCGCTCCCCGACCCCTTCGAGCGGACCTCGGCGGCGCCCGTGTCCCTGCCGTCGCAGGGCCTGGAGCAGGACCTGGCGGCGATCTGGAGCGAGGTGCTCCACCGGCCGGGCGTCGGGGCCGACGAGAACTTCTTCGAGATCGGCGGGACCTCCCTCCACCTCGCCCGTGTCCACGAGCGCCTCGAGAAGAAGCTCGGCGAGGGGCTGGAGATCACCAAGCTATTCCAATACCCCACGGTCACCTCGCTGGCGCGGCACCTGGCCAGGCGTGGCGCGGCCGACGACCTGGGGGCGCGCGTGGCCGGACGTGCCGACAAGCAGCGCGCCGCGCTCGCCGCTCGCGCCGCGGTGGCCAAGGGGAGGAAGCCGTGAGCAACGACAACATCGAGGGCATCGCCATCGTCGGCATGTCGGGCCGCTTTCCGGGCGCGAGCACGGTCTCGCAGCTCTGGACGAACGTGAAGGCCGGGCTCGAATCGATCCAGCACTTCACCTGGGAGGAGCTGGAGGCCCGCGACCCGGCGGCCCTCTCGCGCGACCCGGCCTACGTGCGCGCGCGCGGCCTGCTCGAGAACGTCGAGTCCTTCGATGCGGGGTTCTTCGGCTTCACCCCGCGGGACGTCGAGGTGATGGACCCGCAGCACCGGGTGTTCCTCGAGATCTGCTGGGAAGCGCTCGAGGACGCCGGCTGGGACCCCGCCCGCTACCCGGGCGCCGTCGGGGTCTTCGCCGGGCAGGCGTTGCCCACCTACTTCTACGCGAACCTCGTCACCGGCCGCGCCTTCCTCGACAAGATCGCCGGCGAGTACCAGGTGGGCTCGTACCCGACGGTCCTCGGCAACGACAAGGACTACCTCGCGACGCGGGTCAGCTACCGGCTCGACCTCAAGGGCCCCTCGATGACGGTGCAGTCCGCCTGCTCCACCTCGCTGGTGGCGGTGGCGCAGGCGGTCGCCTCGCTGCAGGCGTACCAGAGCGACATGGCGCTCGCGGGGGGCGTGTCGATCACCTTTCCGCAGAAGCGTGGATACCTCTTCCAGGAGGGCGGCATGGTCTCGCCCGATGGCCGCTGCCGGGCCTTCGACGCGCAGGCCTCGGGCACCATCTTCTCCAGCGGCGCGGGGGTGGTGCTGCTCAAGCGCCTCGAGGACGCGCTGGCCGATCGCGACCACGTCTACGCGGTGATCAAGGCGGCCGCCCTCAACAACGACGGCTCGCTCAAGGTGGGCTTCATGGCCCCCAGCCCGGAGCGGCAGGCCGAGGTGATCGCCACCGCCCACGCGCTCGCCGACGTCGACCCCGCGACCATCGGCTACGTCGAGACCCACGGCACCGGCACCCCGCTCGGCGACCCCATCGAGTTCGACGGGCTCAACCGGGCCTTCCGCGCCCGCACCGATCAGAAGGGGTACTGCGCGCTCGGCTCGCTGAAGACCAACCTCGGCCACCTCGAGGCGGCGGCGGGCGTGGCGGGCCTGATCAAGGCGGCCCTGGTGGTGCGCGACGGGGTGATACCCCCGAGCCTGCACTACACGGCGCCCAACCCGAAGATCGACTTCGCCAGCAGCCCCTTCTACGTCAACACCACGCTCAAGGAGTGGAAGCCACCGGCGGGCCAGCCGCGCCGCGCTGGTGTCAGCGCCTTCGGCGTCGGCGGCACCAACGCGCACCTGATCCTCGAGGAGCAGGCCCCGCTCGCGGCGGGCGCGGCCTGGCCAGCGCAGCTGCTGGTCGTCTCGGGGCGCAGCGAGGCCACGCTCGCCGCGGCCTCGGCGCAGCTCGCCGCCTGGCTGCGCGCGCACCCGGCAGCGGACCTCGCCGACGTCGCCTTCACCCTCCAGGAAGGCCGGCGCGCCTTCCCGCACAGACGCGCGGTGGTCGCTAGCACGGTGGCCGAGGCCGCGGACGCGCTGGAGAAGGCCGGGCCGGCGGCGCCGGCTGCCGGTGCACCCGCGGTCACCTTCCTCTTCCCTGGCCAGGGGGCCCAGTACCCGGCCATGGGCGCAGCGCTCTACGCGCACAGCGCGGCGTTCCGCGCTGCCGCCGACCAGTGCCTCGAGGTCCTCGCCGCGCAGGGGCTAGACCTGCGCGCGCTGCTCTTCCGCCCCGAGCCGCGCTCACCGGAGGCCGCCGCCAAGCTGCAGGAGACGGCGGTCACCCAGCCAGCGGTCTTCGTCGTCGAGTGGGCGCTCTCGAAGCTCTGGGAGTCGCTCGGGGTCAAGCCCGCCGCCCTGGTCGGGCACAGCGTCGGCGAGTTCGCGGCTGCCGCGCTCTCCGGCGCGCTGGGGCTCGAGGACGCGCTCCGCCTGGTGGCCGCGCGCGGCCGGCTGGTGCAGGCGCTGCCGCCGGGCGCGATGCTCTCGGTGCGGCTCCCGGCCGAGGAGGTGCGCCCGCTCCTCTCCGGCGGGCTCTCGCTGGCGGCCGAGAACGGGCCGCAGCTCAGCGTGGTGGCCGGGCCCACCCCGGAGGTCGAGGCCTTCGAGCGAGCGCTCGCCGCCAAGGGGGTGGCGGCGCGCCGGCTGCGGACCTCGCACGCGTTCCACTCGGCGATGATGGAGCCCGCGATGCCCGCCATCGCGCAGGAGGTGGCGCGGCTGACGCTGCGGCCTGCCAGCCTGCCGATCGCCAGCACGCTGGAGGGCCGGTTCACCGACGCTGCCGCCTTCGCCGAGCCGGGCTACTGGGTGCGCCACCTGCGCGAGCCCGTGCGCTTCTTCCCGGCCGTGCGCGCGGCCGCGGCGCTGCCAGACGCGCTCCTGCTCGAGGTGGGACCGGGCCGCGCGCTCTCCACGCTGGCGAAGCAGGCGGGCGCCAGGCTGGTCGCGGCCTCGCTGACCGACGCGGGCGAGGAGAGCGGCGAGCTCGAGGCCTTCCTCGAAGCAGCGGGCCGCCTCTGGTGCGCCGGGGCGCCCGTGCAGTTCG
>JAYWAO010000333.1:0-4595 GCA_043782365.1 Deltaproteobacteria bacterium | reverse complement strand
CAAGAGCAGGTCGGGCGGAAAGTCACTCGCCAGGAGAGTACTGGTCCGCCACAGCCAGTACTTCAGCGTCAGCGCGCAGGCGAGGACCAGCCAGACGTACTTGAAGAGCGAAGAGCGCGGACGCAGATACGCTTCTGCGGGGAACGGCGCATGAGGCAAGGCTATATGCCCCAATACCAACCGCGGCGGCGGCTCGATGTGATCGATGTCCGCCGGGTAATAATATGCGGCGGCCCCGGTATTTTCACCGGGGCTGCCCCACACGGCTACCGCCTGCGCGGCCGCGCCACTTCGATCAGCGTCGCCTTCTCCTTCAACATCGCCCCATTCTTCGCGATGAACGCCGCGTGCGCCTCGGGCTTCACCACCACATAGGCGTGCCGCGGCTTCAGGTCGATCGCCAGCACCGAGTCGCGCCCCTGCTCCGCGAGCGCAGCGAGCCCTGCAGCGAGCCCCTCCGCGTCCCAGCCCTGCTCGGCGCCCTGGCCGACGAAGAGCTTCACGCGGTCCACCGGCGCCGTCTGCACGGGCGCCGGAGTGTCCACGCCCTCGAAGATCAGCACGGGGCCGCCCTCGGGCGCGCCCGGCGCACCAGCGCCCGCAGCGGCCGCGGTGAAGCCCACCGACGACTGCGTCGAAGCCTGCGCCGACGCGTGCGGCTCGTGCCGGGGCTCGCGCGGAGGACGCTCGCGGCTCGGACCGCGATCGCGCTCACGGCTCGGACCTCGGTCGCGGCTGCTGCCTTCACGCCCGCCCCGCTCACGCGGCTTGTCGAAGCTCTTCTTGCGCTCCTGCTGCACGGCGCGGACGACCTCGACCGCCTCGTGCTTCACCAGCGTGCTCTCCCCGGCCGCGCGCGCCTGCGCACGCTCCATCCGGTGGTGCTGGAAGAAGTACTTGAGCGCATACGCGAGCAGCGTCGCGTGCTCGGCTTCCTTGGCGAGCTCCCGCGCCAGCGGCAGGTAAGCCTCGAACGCCGACCCCGTGCGCATCGCGTCGCGCAGCTCGCCGATCTGCTTGCTGGTCCACAGCCCCTTCGCCTCCTCGGGCGTGGGGAGCTGCCGCTTCTCGAAGCTGACGCCAAACTTCTTCTCCAGCGCGGTCAGCGTCACCATCTCTGCTCCAGTGAAGAGCGAGATGGCGGTGCCCTTCTTGCCGATGCGCCCCGTCCGGCCGACCCGGTGCATGTAGACCGCGGGGTCCTCGGGCAGCGAGTAGTTGATCACGTGCGAGAGGTCGGAGATGTCGATGCCGCGCGCGGCGATGTCGGTGGCGACCATGAAGCGCAGCTCGCCCTTCTTGATCCGCCCCATCACCCGCTCGCGCTCCTTCTGCGCGAGGTCGCCGTTGAGCATTTCGGCGTCGAGCCCATGCCGGTTGAGCACGTTGGTGATCAGCTCGGTGTCGGTCTTCGTATTACAGAAGATGATCGCCGACTCGGGGTCTTCGCGCTCGAGCAGGTAGAGCAGGTTGCGCGGCTTCGGGTACTGGTCGACCACGTCGTAGATGACGTTGTGGATGTGCTCGACGGTGAAGACGTCGCCCGACAAGAGGATGGTCTCCGGGTCGCGCAGGTACTTCTGCACCAGCTGCTCGATGTCCGGCGGCACGGTGGCCGAGAAGAGCAGTGTCTGGCGGCTCTTCGGCAGACGGTCGAGGATGCGGGTGACGTCCTCGAAGAAGCCCGCGCCGAGCATCTCGTCGGCCTCGTCGAGCACGCAGGTCTGCACCTGGTCGAACTTCAGCCGGCCGCGGTCGAAGAGGTCCTGCACGCGGCCCGGGGTGCCGACCATCACCGAGGCGCCGCGGTCGAGCGCGCGCATCTGGTCTTCGGCGGAGGCGCCGCCGTAGATGGCGACGACCTCGATGCCCTTGTGCTTGCCGAGCTGCTCGAGCTCCTGCGCGACTTGGAGGGCCAGCTCGCGGGTGTTGCAGAGCACCACCGCGGCGACGTGCTTGGTCCCCATCGGAATCCGCTCGAGCAGCGGGATGCCGAACGCCGCGGTCTTGCCGGTGCCCGTCTTGCTGCGGACGATCAGGTCCTTGCCCGCGAGGATGGGCCCGAGCACGGCGGCCTGCACCGGGGTGGGGGAGGTGTAGCCCTTCTCGGCGATCGACTGCCGCAGCTCGGCCGAGAGCGGGAGCTCCGCAAACGTCCGGGTGGCGATGTAGTCAGAGGGGGCGGCGGGGGGGATGGCGCTGGCTGCTGCGGCCTCGGCGCCGGCGGCTGCTTCAGGAGCAGCGGCGGGAGCGGTGGAGGTCGTGGGGGTTTGTTCACTCATGTCGAAGCCGAATCCTGTACGATCGCGCCGGCCGCCAAAACGGCGTCCTTGAACGCGAAAAAGTTTGCCTGTATAGCATCCCCTCTTTAGAGAAGTCGAGGATAGCCAGCCGCCTGGAATTCGACACATGAGCGCCGCCGGTCCCAAAGCTCCCAAGGCCCGCAAGGCGCCCCTCAGGAAGGCTGCCCCCGCCACCGGCGCTGCGGGCGGGCCCCGCGGCAAGAAGCCGCGCGCGGCGAAGGCCTCCGGAAACGCCGACGGGAGCGCGCCCCCGTCGGTCGATCCGGACGACGAGACCGACGCCGAGGTCGCAGAAGACGACTCTCCGGAGGCCGTGGTCGCCGAGGTCGACGGCGCGGTGGCGCCCGGGGCCGGTCCTGGGCAGGTCGCGGTGGTGCCGGAGGTGCTGCCTCCGGAGCACGACCTCGAGGCCGCCGAGGCAGAGCCTGCGCAGGAAGAGGCCGACGCGGGCGAGGACAACGCCCCGCTCGACGGCGTCCTGCTCGCGCCGCCCTCGGGGGAGGCCTCGCGCCTGCCGGTGCCGGTGGGCCGCGACTTGTCGCGCGCCGATGCGCTGCAGCGCTACCTCGCGGAGATCTCCCGGCACCCGCTCTTGACGCGCGAGCAGGAGCACGACCTGGCGGCGCGGTTCAAGGAGACCCAGGACCCGAAGCTGGCCTATCGCCTGGTGACGGCGAACCTGCGCTTGGTGGTCAAGATCGCCATGGAGTACCGGCGCGCGGCCTTCAGCGTGCTCGACCTGATCCAAGAGGGGAACGTCGGCCTGATGCAGGCCGTGCAGAAGTATGACCCTTATCGCGGGGTCAAGCTCTCCAGCTATTCGGCCTGGTGGATACGCGCTTATATCCTGCGGTATCTGATGGACAACTGGCGGATGGTCAAGCTGGGCACCACCCAGGCGCAGCGCAAGCTGTTCTTCAACCTCCGCAAGGAGCAGGAGAAGCTGCTCTCGCAGGGGTTCGAGGCGGCGCCCAAGCTGCTCGCCGAGAAGCTCGACGTCTCCGAGCAGGACGTCCGCGAGATGGACCAGCGCCTCGGCAACGACGAGTTCTCCCTCGACACGCCGGTGGCCGGCTCCGACGACTCGCGGCAGACCTACGTCGACCGGCTCGCCGAGAACCGCAGCGGGGCCGAGGAGCAGCTCGGCGACGAGGAGCTGCGCCGGGTCTTCAAGGAGCAGCTGGCTGCCTTCGGGAAGACGCTCACCGACCCGCGCGACCGGTTCCTCTTCGAGAAGCGCATCTCGGTGCTGGACGGCGCGGAGCCGCTCACGCTGCAGCAGGTGGGCGAGGAGTACGGCTTCACCCGCGAGCGCGCGCGCCAGCTGGAGGCGCGGCTGACGGGGCAGCTGCGGCAGTTCCTGCGGGCGCGGATGCCCGACTTCGCGCAGCTGTCGATGAACGAACCCGAAGAAGATTGAGGCCGAAAGCAGTGGTAAGGATCGCCCGATGACCGCCGCAACTCCCGCAGCCAGCGCGCCGCCCGGCGACGCCTCTCCGCCACTCGCCGCGGTCCCTGCGCCCGTCCCTGTGGCGGCCGGGCACCCGCTCAGGCAGCGCCGCCTCTGGCTGCCGCTCGCGCTGGTGCTCCTGGTGGTGCACCTGCCGTTCCTGCACTACGCCTTGCGCGGCGGGCCCGAGGTGACGCAGGCGGTGCCGTTCAGCGACTCGTTCGACCGCGCGTCACTGGGAGCGGATTGGTTCTCCAACGGCGGCCACTGGCGGCTGGCGAGCGGCGAGCTCTACTCGCCCGGCGTCGGCAACAACCCGCTCTGGCTCAAGGCGCGGCTCCCGGCCGACGTGCGCATCACCTTCGACGTCCGCTCGGAGGCCACCACCGGCGACATCAAGTGGGAGGCCTTTGGCGACGGGCGCACCCACTCGACCGGCTACCTCTTCCTCTTCGGCGCCTGGGACAACGGCGGCCGCTCGGGCGGCGCGGGCTTCAACCGCATCGCCAAGCTCGACGAGCACGGGTTCACCGCCGAGGAGATCAAGTCGCAGCTCACCCAGCTGGCGCGGCCGTACCCGACGCGGGCCACGGGGGTCGAGGCGCTGATCGATGCGCTCCGCCAGCCGCTGGTCGCGTGGGGGGCGCGGCGCGACCTCGACAAGCTGGCGGCGGGCACCTACTTCAAGACCGGGACGCCGCTGGTGGTGAAGCGCAACGACCCGAAGGTGGTCAAGGGCCAGCGCTACCACATGGTGGTGACCAGGCAGGGCAGCAAGCTGCGCTGGGAGGTGGACGGCGCGCTGCTGCTGGAGCTGGACGATCCGGCGCCGCTCTCCGGGA
>JAYWAO010000332.1:0-4595 GCA_043782365.1 Deltaproteobacteria bacterium | reverse complement strand
CCGTCGACGAACGAGTCGAGCGCCTTGCGCAGCTGCATCTGGCAGAGCTGCGCCAGCTTGCCGAGGTCGTGCACGGGCCGCAGCGGCGGGCTCTGGTTCAGGTCGATCGCGCGCTCGGAGATGTTGACCGCCAGGTCGCCGATCCGCTCGAGGTCCACCACGATCTTCAGCGCGGTGGTGATGAACCGCAGGTCGCTCGCCGCGGGCTGCCGGAGCGCGAGGATGCGCCGGCACGCCTCGTCGATGGCCACCTCGAGCCGGTTCACCTCCTTGTCGATCGCGACCACGTCCTCCGCCAGCTTGCTGTCGCGCTCGGCGAGCGAGCGCATGCCGAGCGCGATCTCGGTCTCCACCTTGCCGCCGAGCTCGAGCAGCTTGTTGCGCAGGTCGTGGAGCTCGGCCTCGTAGGTGCGGTCGGTGTGCCTGGATGCCATGCGCGCTCTCCTAGCCGAACTTCCCGGTCACGTAATCTTCCGTGCGCGGCTGCTTGGGGTTGGTGAAGATCTGCTCGGTGGTGCCGTGCTCGACCAGCTCGCCCAGGTAGAAGAAGGCGGTGTGATCCGAGACGCGGCCCGCCTGCTGCATGTTGTGGGTGACGATCACCACCGTGAGCACCTTCTTCAGCTCGTGGATCAGCTCCTCTATCTTAGCGGTCGCGATCGGATCCAGCGCCGAGGCGGGCTCGTCCATCAGGAGGACGTCGGGCTTCACCGCCAGCGAGCGGGCGATGCAGAGCCGCTGCTGCTGGCCTCCCGAAAGGCTGAGCGCGGAGGCCTGCAGCCGGTCCTTCACCTCGTCCCAGAGCGCCGCCTGCACCAGCGACTTCTCGACCAGCTCGGCGTGGTTCCCCTTGATGCCGTTGAGCACCAGCCCGGCGGCGACGTTGTCCTGGATCGACATGGTCGGAAACGGGTTGGGCCGCTGGAAGACCATGCCGACCCGGCGGCGCAGGTCGACCGGGTCCACGTCCCTGCCGTGCAGGTCCTTGCCGTCGATCTTCAGCTGTCCGCCCTGCTTCGCGCCCGGGCTCAGCTCGTGCATCCGGTTGATGCAGCGAACAAACGTCGACTTGCCGCAGCCCGAGGGGCCGATGATGGCGAGCACGGTGTGGGCCTCGACGGTGAGGCTGACGTCGCGGAGCACGTGGTTCTTGCCGTACCAGGCGCCCATGCGGATGGCCTCGATCTTGGGCGGCCGCGCCAGCGCCTCGGGCGGCCGGGAGTTCGGGGTCATGATGGCTGCTTCGCTCATTTTGCGCGACTCCGGAAGCGGTTGCGGGCGAGGAACCGCGCGCTCGCGGAGAGCAGGCCCACTAGGAGGAGCAGCACGAGCGCGGCCGTCCAGGCCTTGTCGTGCCAGTCTTCGTAGGGGCTGACCGCGTAGTTGTAGATCTGGACGGTGAGCGAGGCGGTGGGCTGGTCGAGCCGCTCGCTCCAGTACTGGTTGTTGAGCGCAGTGAAGAGCAGCGGCGCCGTCTCGCCGAGGCCGCGGGCGAGCGCCAGCAGGATGGCGGTGAGGATCCCGGGCAGCGCCGTGCGCAGCATGATCCGCAGCGAGGTCTTCCACTCCGGCACGCCCAGCGCCAGCGACGCCTCGCGCAGCGACTGCGGCACCAGGCGCACCAGCTCCTCGGTGCCGCGCGCGAGCGTGGGGACCATCAGCACCGCCAGCGCCACCGCGCCGGCCAGCGCGCTGAAGCGGCGCATCGGGATCACCACCAGGCCATAGGCGACGATGCCGACGACGATCGACGGCACGCCGCTGAGCACCTCGGCGGTGAAGCGGATCGCGTCGCCCAGCTTGCCGTTGCCCTTCTCGGCGAGGAAGACGCCCGCGCCGACGCCGAGCGGCACGCCCATCGCCGCGCCCATCGCCAGGATGGTGAGGGAGCCGGTGATGGCGTTGCCGATGCCGCCGCCCTTCTCGCCGATCGGCGCCGGGAGCTTGGTGAAGAAGTCGAAGGAGAGCCCGGCCAGCCCCCTGGAGAGCACCAGCCAGAGCACCGAGACCAGCGGCACCAGCGCGAGGACGAGCGCGGCGCCGCAGAGCGCCGTCATCGCGTGGTCGATCGCGCGCCGCGAGGAGAGCGTCACGCGGCGCTCCGCCTCGGACCGCGGGTCGCGAGCCGCACCAACAGCTGGGCTCCTGCGTTGAGGAGCAACGTCACGCCAAAGAGAATGAGGCCCAGCGCGGCCAGCGCCCCGGTGTGCAGCTGGCCGCTCGCTTCGGCGAACTCGTTGGCGATCACCGAGGGGAGCGAGTACCCGGCGGCGAAGAGCGAGGCGCTGATGCGCGGCGAGTTCCCGATCACCATGGTGACCGCCATCGTCTCGCCGAGCGCCCGGCCGAGGCCGAGGATGACGGCGCCGATGATGCCGGCCCGCGCATAGGGCATCACCGACAGGCGGATCATCTCCCAGCGGGTCGCACCCAGCGCCAGCGCCGCTTCGCGCAGCGGGCCGGGCACCGTGCGCAGCACCTCGATGGAGATCGAGGTGATGGTCGGCAGGATCATCACCGAGAGCACCAGCCCGGCGGCGAGGAAGCCGAGCCCGATCTGGGGCCCCTGGAACAGCGGCAGGAAGCCCAGCGTCCGCGCGAGGAACGGCTCCACGTGCTCGCGCAGCAGGGGGACCATCACGAAGAGGCCCCAGAGCCCGTAGACGACGCTGGGGATCCCGGCGAGCAGCTCGAGGGGGAACGAGACGATGGGCCGCAGCGCGGCCGGGGCCATCTCGGTGAGGAAGAGCGAAAGGCCGATGGCGACCGGCATCGCCACCACGAGCGCCACCGTGGAGGTCACCAGGGTCCCGTAGATGAACGTGAGCGCGCCGAACTGCTCGCGCTCGACGTCCCACACCTTGCTGGTCAGGAAGGGCCAGATCGAGATCTTGTGCAGGGTGGGCGCGGCCACCTGCAGCAGGGAGAGGACGATGACGCCAGCCACCAGCAGGATGGCCCCGCCGAGCGCGGTGAGGAGGATGCCCCACAGCCGGTCCGACAGCCGCCGCCCAGAAACCGCAGCTTCTTCTCCCTGCTGGTCTGGGCTCCTGGTCATCGGCAGCTCCGTCACTGCGGCCACCGGCCTACTTGCCCGCGACCTTGATGGTGGCGACGGTCGCCTGCACCTTCTTCACGACCGCGGCCGGCAGCGGCGCGTAGTCTAGCGGGCCGGCGCTCTTCTGCCCCTCGGTGAGCGCCCAGCCGAGGAACTTCACCAGCGCCTCGCCTTTCTTGGCGTCTTCCTGGTCCTTGCGGATGAGCAGGTAGGTGAAGGACGCGATCGGCCAGGCGCCCGTGCCGGCCGCGTCGGTGATCGAGACGCGGAAGTCGGCCGGCATCTCGATCCCGGCGGCTGCCTCGGAGGTGGCCTGGAGGGTGGCCTTCACGAAGTGCCCGTCCTTGTTCTTCAGCTCGGCGAGCGGCAGCTTGTTCTGGTTGGCGTAGGCGAGCTCGACGTAGCCGATGGCGCCCTTGGTGCTCTTGACGAGGCCCGTGACGCCGTCGTTGCCCTTGGCGCCGAGGCCGACCGGCCAGTTCACCGACTTGCCCGTGCCCGGGCCGGCCTTGAACTCCGGCGAGACCTTCGAGAGATAGTCGGTGAAGACGTAGGTGGTGCCCGAGCCGTCGGAGCGGCGGGCCACGGTGATGTCGGTGGCGGGCAGCTTGACCTGCTGCGGGTTCTCCTTGGCGATCGCAGGGTCGTTCCACTTGGTGATCTTGCCGAGGAAGATGGCAGCGAGCGTCTGGGGCGTGAGCTTGAGCGTCTTGATCTCGGGCTCGTTCCAGGTGACCACGACCGCGCCCATCACGGTGGGGATGTGCAGCAGGCCGGGAGCCTTGCCGAGCTCTTCGTCGCTCATCGGTGCGTCGGAGGCCCCGAACTCGACGGTCTTCTCGGTGATCTGCTTGATCCCTCCGCCCGAGCCGATCGCCTGGTAGTTGATCTGGATGGTGGGGTTCAGCTTGTTGTAGTCGCTGAACCACTTCGTGTAGAGCGGCGCCGGAAAGGTGGCGCCCGCGCCGGTGATGAGGAGGTTGTCCGAGGCGACGGCGGCGCCGGCGAGGGCAAGGACGAGGGCGAGACCAGCTGCGAAACGAAGCTTCATTTGCTGCTCCTTGAGCACCCCGCGTCCGCGAGGCGTTGGGAAGATGGGCCGGCTCTGTGACAGCGGCGTGACGGCCCGGTGCGCTCCCGGCAACGAGCCCCAGACCAGCCGGGACCCGTCTTTCGGGTGTGCAGGTAATAGTGGTCCAGCGTGGCGCTCTCGTGACGGGAGCGGCAGGAGCCGGTGAACACACCGGCGCGCGATTCGATCAACGACGGTGCGCTACCGGGGCACCGCCGCGCGCAGCTTCACCCAGAAGCGGCTGCCGCCCGCGCCGCTCTCGACGCCGACCTCGCCGCCCTGCGCCTGCGTCAGGTGCTTGACGATGGCGAGCCCGAGCCCGGTGCCGCCGGCCTCGCGCGCGCGGCCCGAATCGACGCGGTAGAACCGCTCGAAGATCCGCTGCAGGTGGCGCGGCTCGATGCCCATGCCCTGGTCGATCACCGAGAGCACCACGTGGCTGCCCGCGCCGTCGGCGAGCAGCGT
>JAYWAO010000331.1:0-4606 GCA_043782365.1 Deltaproteobacteria bacterium | reverse complement strand
CGCGCAAGCAGTCGGGCGAGGGACCGGCGCGGCTCGTGCTCGTCGCCGCCAGCGACACAGAGCTGGCCGCCCGCGCCGGGCAGGCGCGTCGCTGGCTGGAAGGCGGCGGACCCGCTCCCGAGGGCGTCGCCTTCCGCTCCGCGCCGATCCAAGGCGAGACCGCCTTCGTCTTCACCGGCGCCGCTGCCGCCTATCCCGGCATGGGCCGCGAGCTGTCCCTGGCCTTGCCCGCGCAGGTGGCCGCCGTGGCCGCGCGCTGCTCGGAGATCCGCGGCGCGACCGATTGGCTCTACGGCCCCGGCGACGGCAACCCGACCCACCCGCTCGATCAGCTCTGGGGCGCCTCCTACCTGTGCCAGCTGCACGCGGAGCTGACGCGCCGCCTGCTCGCGATCGAGCCGCACGGCACCATCGGCTACTCCTCGGGCGAGTCGAACGCGCTCTTCGCGATGGGCGCGTGGAACGACCTCGGCGCGATGATGAAGGAGAGCCGCACTGGAACTGCGTTCACCGAAGATCTGGTCGGCCGCTTCGAAGCGCCGCGCCGGGCCTGGAAGCGCCTCGGGGTGCAGGGCGCGGGGTGGTCGAGCTTCGTCGTCTCGGCGCCGGTCAATGAGGTGCAGGCCGCGCTCGCGAACGAGCCGCTCGCCCACCTGACCATCGTCAACACCGCCGAGGACTGCGTCATCGGCGGCGAGACGGCCGCCTGCGAGCGCGTGGTGCAGCGGCTGGGCAAGCAGCGCACGCTGCCGCTCGGCTACGAGATGGCGGCCCACTGCCCCGAGGTCGAGGAGATCCGCGAGGCGTGGTGGAGGCTCCACCACCGCGCCGTCAGCGAAGTGCCCGGCGTGCGCTTCTATACCAACTCTACCAACCGGTCTTTTTCGCCGACCTCGGCGTCGGCGGCCGACGCGATCACGGGCCAGGCGCTGCGCACGCTCGACTTCACCAAGACCGTCGAGCAGGCGTGGAGCGACGGCGTGCGGGTCTTCATCGAGCACGGCCCGCGCGGGCTCTGCAGCGGGTGGATCAAGCGCATCCTCGGCGAGCGCGAGCACCTCGCGGTCCCGCTCGACGTCGCCGGCCGCTCGGGCGCGCGGCAGGCGCTCAACGCCGCTGCGTGGCTGGTGGCGGCAGGGGTGCGCTGTGACGTGCAGGCGCTGCAGCGCGCGCTCGACGCCGCAGCGCCCAAGCCGCGCGCGACGGGTCCGGTGCTGACGCTCCCCGCCCACCCACCTGCGCCGCGCGTCCTGCCCGTGGGCCGCGTCAAGACGCACCCGGAGTCGCAAGTGATGCTGGCCGCGCCGAAGCTCGAGCCCCTGTTGCAGGGCGCGGTGTATTCCGCGCCGCGGCTGCAATCGGCGACGTCGCTTCCGGTGGCTGGGCCGCCCGAGGCGCAGGCGAAGGCGGCGCAGCCCAACCAGTTGCCCGCAAATCACGCCGCTTCCGAGGTCGTGCACGCGCCCTGCGCCGCGAATTCCAGCGCAGCGCTCGCGCCGCACGCCGCGCATCACACTGCTCCGCTCGCCGCGCCCACGCCGCAGGGTCCGCGGGCCTCCACCCCGCACGCACCTGCCCCGGGCCGCCAGGCTTCCCCCATGAACGACACGCTCTCCCGCTTTGCCGCGCAGCAAGCCCTGCTGGGCGCGGTCCACCGCGACTTCTTCCAGCAGCAGGCCGCGATGCACGCGCGCTTCCTCGCGCTGCAGCAGTCTGCCGAGGCCGGGCTGCGGCAGGCGTTTGGGGCGGCGTCGCAGGGCTTTGGCGCAGCGACGCAGGGCGGGCACCAGTCGGGCCAGACTGGCCAGGGGGGGCCCCGGCGGATGCCGGGTCTAGAGCTGCAGTCGCCCGCCTCCGCGGGCTCTTCGGCAGATGCGCCTGCTGCGCTTCTGGTGGACCCGGCTCCCAAGCTCCCGACCCCGACGGCGCGCCCTGCCCCAGCGCCTGCCGCGGCGCCAGTGATCGCGCAGGCCCCGGTCGCGCTTCACCAGCCCGCTCCCGCCACAGCGCTTACACTTTCCGCGCAGCCCGCGGTGCTCCCTGGCCCGAAGTACGATCGCAAGCAACTGGAGATCCTCGCGGGCGGCCAGATCTCCTCGGTCTTCGGCCCGCAGTTCAAAGGCCAGGACGGCTACCCGCGCCAGGTCCGCATGCCCGAGCCGCCGCTCCTGCTCGCCGACCGGGTCACGGGCATCGACGCGGCCCCGGGCTCGATGGGCAAGGGCGCGCTCTGGACCGAGACCGACGTGCGCCCGGAGAGCTGGTACCTCGACGACGAGGGCCGCATGCCGGCCGGCGTGATGATCGAAGCGGGTCAGGCGGATCTGCTCTTGATCAGCTGGCTCGGCGTCGACGCGCTCAACCAGGGCGAGCGCGTCTATCGCCTGCTCGGCTGCGACCTCACCTGGCGCGGCGGCCTGCCGATACCGGGCGATACGCTGTGCTATGACATCCACGTCGATGGCCACGCCACGCAGGGTGACGTGCGGCTGTTCTTCTTTCACTATGATTGCAAAGTGCGAGGACAGAATCGGCTCTCCGTGCGCAACGGGCAGGCCGGCTTCTTCACCGACGAGGAGCTGGCGAACTCGGCCGGCGTGCTCTGGGACCCAGCGGTCGAGAAGCCCACGCCCGCGCAGGTCGATGGGCCGTTTGCCACCTGTGAGAAGCGCCGCTTCTCCTCGGCTGAGCTGAAGGCGTTTGCAGCGGGCAAGCCGTTCGACTGCTTCGGCAAGGGCTGGGAGACCACCCAGCCACACGTGCGCTCGCCGCGCATCACCTCCGAGAAGATGCGGTTCCTCGAAGAGGTGACCGAGTTCGACCCGCAGGGCGGGCCTTGGGGCCGCGGCTATCTGCGCGCCGAGACCAAGGTGACGCCCGACGACTGGTTCTTCAAGGGCCACTTCAAGAACGACCCCTGCATGCCGGGCACGCTGATGTTCGAGGGCTGCCTGCAGGCGATGTCGATCTACCTCGCGGGCCTGGGCTTCACCATCGAGCGCGACGGCTGGCGGTTCGAGCCCGTGCCCGATGTGGCCTACCCGATGCGCTGCCGCGGGCAGGTGACGCCGTCGAGCAAGCACCTCGTCTACGAGGTCTTCGTCTCCGAGGTGCGCGCCGGGCCGCTCCCCACCGTCTTCGCCGATCTGCTCTGCACGGTGGACGGCCGCAAGGCGTTCCACGCGAAGCGCGTCGGCCTGCGGCTGACCCCAGACTGGCCGCTCGAGCACTGGCAGCACCTCGGCCCCGCCGCGACCCAGCCCACCGGCGCGCCCGTGCCGCTCCGCGCGCTCGCGGGCTTGGTGAAGTACACGGAGCCCAGGCCCGCGGCAGTGGTCGACGGCTTTGCGTTCGATTACCAATCATTGTTGGCCTGCGCCTGGGGCCCACCCTCGAAGGCATTTGGTCCCTTCTATGCCCGCTTTGACGGCACCCGGCGCGCCGCGCGGCTCCCGGGCCCGCCGTACCACTTCATGTCGCGCATCACCAGGGTCGACGGCCCGCTCGGCGGCATGAAGGCCGGCACCACGGTGGAGGTCGAGTACGACGTGCCCGTGGAGCAGTGGTACTTCGTAGAGAACGGCAGCCCCACCATGCCGTTCTGCGTGATCATGGAGGCCGCGCTGCAGCCCTGCGGCTGGCTCGCCTCCTACGTGGGCAGCGCGCTCACCACCGAGACGGACATGCTGTTCCGCAACCTCGACGGCACGGGCACGCTCCTGCAAGAAGTGCTGCCCGCGAGCGGGGTCTTCAAGACGCAGGTGAAGCTGCTCTCCATCTCGCAGAGCGCGGGGATGATCATCGAGAACTTCGAGGTCGCCTGCTTCATCGGCGAGACCCGCGTCTTCGAGATGAAGACGGTGTTCGGGTTCTTCCCCAAGGAGGCGTTCGAGAACCAGGTAGGCCTCCCGGCCACGCCCGACGAGCGCGCGCGGCTGGCGGCGCCGCCCGACTTCACCGTCGACCTGAAAACGCGCCCGGAGAAGTACTGCGGGGGCGCGCTGCGCCTGCCCGGGCCGATGCTGCTGATGCTCGACCGGGTGATCGGCTATCTCCCTGACGGCGGCCCGAGGAAGCTGGGCACGCTGCGCGCCGAGAAGGCGGTCGATGCCGACGAGTGGTTCTTCAAGGCCCACTTCTTCCAGGACCCGGTGCAGCCCGGCTCGTTGGGCGTGGAGGCGCTCTGCCAGCTGCTCCAGTTCTTCATGCTGGAGAAGGGGATGGGCGAGGGGCTCGAGAGCCCGCGCTTCGAGCCGCTCATGCTCGACAAAAGTGTTACTTGGAAGTACCGCGGGCAGGTGGTGCCGAAGAACAAGGTGATCAACTCGGAGCTGGTGATCACCGAGGTCGGCGAGGACGCGCGCGGGCCCTATGTGGTCGCCGACGGCTACCTCTGGGTGGATGGCAAGCGCATCTACTCGACCAAGAGCCTGGGGATGCGGATCGTCGCCGGCGCTGCGCCCGCCGCAGGCATGCCGCCAGCGGAGGGGACGCTCGACCCCGAGCGCGACACCTGGCTGCAGGACCACCGCCCCACCTGGACGCTGCCGGCGCTGCCGATGATGTCGATGGTCGATCGGCTGGCGGCCGCGGTGGGCAAGCGCGC
>JAYWAO010000330.1:0-4616 GCA_043782365.1 Deltaproteobacteria bacterium | reverse complement strand
TTGTCCCGGTTCGCCAGATGTGTCGCTCAAGGAGGCAGCCCCGTAGGGGCGACCGTTTTTCTAGCCCCGGCATTTGCCGGGGCTCCTGAGTGCGACCCAACCCCGGTGCTAACTTGAGCGGCATTGGGGCTAGAGCAGGCTAGAGGACCTGGCGCCTACGCCGCCGCCCGCTGGGCTGCCGCCATCTTCGGCGCCGGGATCTTCTCCGGCTCGCTCCCGAGCTGCCGCGTCACCGCGAAGAGGAGCGCCTCGCGAATCCGCGCCGGCGCCGCCTGGATGGACGGCAGCTCCTGCGGCACGCCTCCTCCGTACGCGTACCGCTTCCGCGTCCCGAAGAGCTCGTCGAAGAGCGGGTGCGTCACGCACCAGTTGGCGTTCTGGTCGCGGCCCATGTGGTGGTCGTAGTGCCAGGGCATGTTCTCGCGGCACCACTCCACGTCGAGGTGGGCCTTCTTGTGCATCCGGTAGTACCGGAGCGCGCTATACCAGATGGTGCCCACGTAGAACGGCATCAGCGGAAAGAGCGGCGCGTGCGCCAGGGCGAGGCCTGCGAGCGCGATCGCCTCCTTGGTCTGCGGCTGCCACGGCTCCCAGAGCGGCTTCGTGTACTGGTCGTCCAGCATCTCGGCCTTGCGGGCCTTGGCGTGGTGGTCGTGCCAGTGGAAGCTCCAGAAGCTCTTACGGTCGCGGCCGAGACCGTGCAGGATGTGCTTGTGGATCAGCCACTCGCCGGCGTTGGCGACGAGGAGTCCGAGCGGGATTCCGATCATTTGGAGTGCTCCGGTAGCGTGGGAAGCTTGGTGTCGGAGAAAAAGTGACTGTATAGTCAGCTTTTCTGGAAGTGTCAAGCTGGGGCCAGCCCCGGGCGAGCGTGGTGACATGGTGAGAGGGAGCGCAGGACCGACCAAGCGCAGCACCGAGCCCGCGGCGAAGCCTGCGCGCGCGCCCAAGACCATCCCCAAGCCGGCCCCGGTGCTCCGGCCCGGCCCGGCAGGCGGACGGCGCGACCAGAACCGCAAGGAGAAGGTCCGCGGGCTCGAGGAGGCAGCGCTGCGGCTCTTCCTCGAGCGCGGCCTCGACGGCGTCACCATCGACGACATCACGAAGGCGTGCGGCGTCGCCAAGGGCACTTTCTACCGCTACTTCGACGACAAGGACGCGCTGGTCGAGTCGCTGCTCGCACCCGTGCGCGAGGAGCTGGTCGAGGCCCTCGAGCTGTGCGGCCGCGCGCTGGGCGCCGCCCGCGACGTGGCCGCGATGGTCGACGCCTACCGCACCCTGAGCGGGACCTTCTTCGGCGTCATCCTCAAGCACGCGGGCATGGTGCGGCTCTACCTCCAGGAGAGCCGCGGCCCGGCGGTGGGGGCCCGCACGCGCATCGTCGCGCTCTCGCGGCTGCTCTCGGGGTACGCGCTTGCGATCACCGCCAAGGCGCACAACCACGGCCTGTTGCGGCCCGTGCGCGCCGAGGTGAGCGCGCTCGCGGTGGTGGGCGCGGTCGAGCGGCTGCTCTACGCGGTGCTCTCGGAAGAGGAGATCGGCAACCCGCTCGAGGCGCCAGATCTCCTGGTCAGCATCATCTTGGACGGGCTGCGGAAGAAGTAGCCTACTTCTCCAGCACCGCCGCCAGCCGCGAGCGGTCCGCTTCCTTCAGCTGCGTGAAGCGCAGGCCCACGTCGTAGAGCGCGGGCGCGCCGGGCGAGAGCTCCTCGACCCACATCACCTCGGCCTTGCAGGAGAAGGGCTGGTGGTCGGCAGGGAAGAGCTCGAGGTCGAGCAGCGAGCCCACCTTGACGGGGTCGTCGCTGAAGATGCGGATGCCGCTGAGCGAGACGTCGATGGTGGAGCGCGGCTTGAGCAGGCGCAAGAGGAGTCCGGCGGGCCTGCAGAGCACGGGGGCTTGCAGGCGGGGATATTGTCGTCGCTCGTCGCCCATGAGTCGCTCCGCTCGCGCTGCTGCCGGATACGTTGCCAGGGAGCGGGGCCACCCGCAACAAACCGGCCCGTTGCTGTTATCGTGCCCGGACGACCGCAAGGCCCCGCGCACCCCGCGGGCACACCAGAGGAAGACACCATGGCCAAGACGCAGATCGACGGCATCGCCGGGCTCAAGTCCCTCATCGGCAAAGAGCTCGGCGCGAGCGAGTGGCGCACGCTGAAGTTCGAGGACATCGTCCGCTTCGCCGACGCCACCGGCGACCACCAGTGGATCCACGTCGACCGCGCGCGGATCGCCAAGGAGAGCCCGTTCGGCGCGCCGATCGCGCACGGCTACTACTCTGTGTCGGTGATCGCGGGCCTCTTCTTCGAGGTGGTCGAGACCAAGGGCATGGCGATGGTGATCAACTACGGCCTCAACAAAGTGCGCTTTCCGTCGCCGCTGAAGGAGGGCGCGCGCTACCGGCTCTCGTGCAAGCTGGGCGAGGTGAAGGAGACCGGGAACGCGCACGAGGGGCTGATCACGGCGACCATCGAGATCGAGGGGTCGGCAAAGCCGGCGTGCGTGGCGGAGGTGGTGTTCCGGTTCATTGGGAGCCAGGTCGCAGCCTGAACAACGGGCCTCTGAGGAAACCAGGAAACCAGGAGGGGATCGCCACCCGGACCGGGAATCGACTTCTTCCTGGTTTCCTGGTTTCCTCAGAGCTCGACGTATTTCAGTGCCGGCGGTGCTCGCGAATCGCCCGTGGCTTTGTGCCGCGTCCGGTTTGCCGGAATCCGTAGTACCGCAAGGTCGTTACCAAGGATCACCTGAACCCCCTTGCTCGCTTGCCCTCTTGTAGGGTATGATATTCGGCACGGCGTAGGTCCGTGCAAACGATTCTGTTTGCGAAGAATTGCGGAGCGGCTCGGGCCTCCCCACACGGGGCTGGCCCCTGGACACGGGGTTCACGGTGGCCGAGAGCGGTGGCAAGACGCGGGTCGAGCTAATGCCGCCGCCGCCGGATCCGGTGACCTCACGGCCGCTGGTCACGGGCACCGAGTTCACCCTCGTCCTTCCCAAGCACCGCGTCTTCTACCGCGGCTGGGACAAAGACAAGTACGCCCCCGGCGACGACGCCGAGCTGATCATCGAGGGCGAAGGCCTCGGCGAGAAGCCGCTCGAGATCACGGTCGAGCGCGCCGACGGCAGTCCGGTCGCGGGCTGGAACGACGTCGCCACGCTGAAGGCCACCCCGGACGGCGGCAAGGAAGCGAAGGTCACCTTCAAGATCCCGCTGCCGCCTCCGCACGGGAAGATCATCTCGGCGACGTGGGCACGCGAGCAGGCCAAGGCCGGCGAGCGCCTCGGCATGGACGTCGAGCTCGAAGGCTACAAAGACGGCGACTGGATCGTCTACGACGTCGAGGAGCAGTACGAGGACGGCTGGCGGGTGGTCGGCCGCTGGCAGGGCACCATCAAGGACTCGAAGTCGATCGACGTCTACCAGACCATCAAGCCGGTCTTCGACAACTACAAGAAGGTGGTCGGTGAGCTCTCCGACCTCGCCTTCGAAGACGAGAAGATCGCGGCCGGCGACACCGCCTGGCTGAAGGCCACAGCCCACGGGCTCGACGGCGAGCAGGTCCAGTTCGTGCTCGAGCACAAGGTCGAGGGCGAGTGGAAGGCCGTCGGCGAGTCGGCCGCGCAGGTCGGCAACATCGGCTCCGGCAAGGTGCACGTCGGCATCCACGTGCCCAAGGGCGAGCCCGGTCCGGTGGCCACCGCCTGGCGTTGGGACGGCCCGTTCGGCGCCGACCTGATCTGCCGGGTCCGCGAGATGGACCAGCAGACGGTCACCTTCGTGCTCGAGCGCGGCAAGACCGGCGGCAAGGACGATGAGTGGACGCCGGTCCGCACGATTGAAGACGTTGTGGTCGAGGGCGAGGTCGCCCAGGTCCAGACGGAGATCCCGGCGCTGGTGAAGGCCCAGTTCGACGCCAAGAAGTACGCCGCCCCGAAGATGGCTGAGCTGGTGGTCAAGGCCGCCGGCATGGACGGCCTCGCGGTCGACGTCATCATCGAGCGCAAGGACGGCGAGGAGTGGGTCGAGGCCGGCAAGACTACGGGCAAGATCGACGGCCACGAGGCGCGTATCCCGGTGATGCTGCCCGCCGGGAAGGCCGAGCTGCTCGCGGCCGCGTTCAAGTTCGGCAAGGACAACTTCGTCGACCTGGTCGCGCAGGCCACGGGCCTGGAGGGCCAGGAGCTCAACTTCGTCCTCGAACGGCAGACCAAGAACGGCTGGGAGCCGGTCGCGCGCTACAAGGCGCCCGTCGACCACTCGCAGGCCACCGTCGAGACCAGCATCGACCGCACGCGGGTCGAGGGCGGCGTCGCCGAGGAGACCGAGGCCGAGCAGCTGGCCGAGGAGCGCACGGAGGAGGACGTCGAGGCCAAGTCCTCTGAGGACGGCAAGTCGGAAGACGGCAAGTCGGAGGACGGCAAGTCGGAGGACGGCAAGTCGGAGGACGGCAAGTCGGAAGACGCCAAGTCGGAAGACGCCAAGTCGGAAGACGCCAAGTCGGAAGAGGGCAAGTCGGAAGACGGCAAGTCGGAAGACGGCAAGTCGGAAGACGCCAAGTCGGAAGACGCCAAGTCGGAAGACGCCAAGTCGGAAGACGGCAAGTCGGAAGAC
>JAYWAO010000329.1:0-12704 GCA_043782365.1 Deltaproteobacteria bacterium | reverse complement strand
CCATGGCGAAAATGATCGGCCGGGCGGCCATCAGCTTGATGTCCTCTTGCGTCACCGCGCCCTTGACCGATAGGCCCAGGAACACGTCGGCGCCCTTCAGGGCGTCCTGCAGGGTGCGCGCATCGGTCTCCACCGCGTGGGCGCTCTTCCATTGGTTCATGCTCTCGGTGCGGCCGCGGTAGATCACCCCTTTGGTGTCCAGGGCTATGCAGTTCTCCGGGCGCACGCCCATCGACTTGATCAGCTCCAGCGAGGCGATACCCGCTGCCCCGGCGCCATTGAGGACGACCTTGATGTTTTCGAGCTTCCGCCCGGTGATCTCGCAGGCATTGATGATCCCCGCCGCCGAGATGATCGCCGTGCCGTGCTGGTCGTCGTGGAACACCGGGATGGCCATCTCCTTGCGGAGCCGCCGCTCGATGGTGAAGCACTCGGGCGACTTGATGTCCTCGAGGTTGATGGCCCCGAAGGTCGGCTCGAGGTTGCGCACCACCGTGCAGAACTCGTCGACGTCCTTGGTGGTGACCTCGATGTCGAAGACGTCGATGTCGGCGAACTTCTTGAAGAGCACGCCCTTGCCCTCCATCACCGGCTTGCCCGCGAGCGCGCCGATGTCGCCGAGGCCCAGCACCGCGGTGCCGTTGGAGACGACGCCCACCAGGTTCCCGCGCGCCGTGTACTGGAACGACAGCTCCGGGTCCCGGGCGATCTCCAGGCACGGCTCGGCGACGCCGGGGCTGTAGGCGAGCGAGAGATCGCGCGAGGTGGCGACCGGCTTGGTGGGGACCACCTCGATCTTCCCCTTGCGGCCCTGCGAGTGGTAGGCGAGCGCTTCCTCGCGGGAGATCCGGCGCTGCTCGTGATCGAAGGTGGTGGCCATGGGCGCGCATCATAGCCGTCTAGCCGCACCCGAGGCATGCATGAGCAAGTAGTTGTCGTGCGTGGAAGGCGCTCACGCTACGACGGTCGATCAAGAATGCCCTCGCTCATCCCCCACCGCTGGCCAGGCCCTCCGCTGGAGGCGCGGCTGATCGCGCGGCCCAACAAGTTCCTCGCGGTCTGCGAGCTGGCGGGCAGCACCGTGGAGGCGCACGTCCCCGACCGGGGCCGCGCGCTCGACCTGCTGGTGCCGGGGCAGCCCGTCGTCCTGGTGGCCGCGCAGCCCGCGGCGCGCGGCGGGCCGCCGAGGAAGACCCGCTTCACGCTGGTGCTCGCGCGGGCGAAGACCCCGCCTGCTCCGTGGGTCTGCCTGGACCCGGCGGGCGCGCCGCGGCTGGTGGAGGCGGCGCTGGAGCGCGGGCTCTTGCCTTCGCTCGCCGGGCTGCGGGTGGTGCGCCGCGAGGTGGCGCACGGCGCGCATTCGCGCATCGACCTGCTCTTGGGGCCGAGGCTCGGAGCCCCTTCCAGCTCCGTCGCTGCCGGGCGGGAAGAGGATCGCCTGGTGCTCTGCGAGGTGAAGAGCGTGGGGGCCGCCCGCGAGGGCCTCGCGCTCTTCCCCGACGCGCCCACCGAGCGGGGCGCGCGCCACCTCGCGGAGCTCTCCAGGCTGCAGCGCAAGCGGGACAAGACCGGCTCGGGCCTCTCGGCGGCGGTGGTCTTCGTCGCCCAGCGCGGAGATGCGCGCGCGGTGGCGCCGGATCGGGAGATCGACCCTGCGTTCGCCGCCGCCCTCGCGAGGGCGCGCAAGGCGGGCGTCAGACTCGCCGCGCTGGGGTGCACGGCGCACCCGGACGGGATGGAGCTGGGCACGGAGCTGCCGCTGCTCGTCTGACGGGGGCCCGCGACGAGCGCACCGCAGCCCGTCCTTGACCGGGCCGCGAGCGACGGTGGCGACCCGGAAGTGGAGGAGTCTCCCGCCCCCTGCTACAGGCAGCGGGTGACCACTCGCGCGCCGTCCACCCCGCCCCGCAAGGCGGGCCTCTCGCTGACCAGGCAGATCCTCATCGGGCTCGTCGTCGGCGTGCTGCTCGGCGCCGCCGCCCACGCGCTCAAGCCCGGGTGGGTCCAGTACTTCAAGCCGTTCTCCTCGCTCTTCGTGCGCCTGATCAAGATGATGGTGGCGCCGCTGATCTTCTGCTCGCTGGTGGCGGGGGTGGCCGGCGCCGGCCACGTCAAGCTGGTGGGCCGGATGGCGCTGCGGGCGTTCCTCTACTTCGAGGTGGTGACCACGCTGGCCCTGGTGGTCGGGCTCGCCGCGGTGAACCTGACCCAGCCCGGGCGCGGGCTGCAGATCCCCCACGACCTCTCGGACGTGAAGCCGCTCGCGGCCGCGTCCTGGGAGGCGATCCTCGTTCCCAACTCGGTGATCGAGGCGGCGGCGCAGAACCACGTGCTCCACCTCGTCGTCTTCGGCCTGCTCTTCGCGGTGGCGGTCGGCATGGCAGGCGAGAAGGGCAAGCCGATCATCGCGCTCTGCGAGTCGATCACCGCCGCGATGTTCAGCATGACCGGCATCGTCATGCAGTACGCGCCCATCGGCGTCGGCGCGGCGATCGCCTACACGGTGGGCCACAGCGGGCTGCCGGTGCTGCTCAACCTCGCGCGGCTGGTGCTCACCCTCTACGGCGCGCTGGCCGTCTTCCTGCTCTGCGTGCTGGTGCCAGTGGCGCTGCTCTTCAAGATCCCGGTGCGCAGGTTCATCGCGGCCATCAAGGAGCCGGCGGTGATCGCCTTCACCACCACCTCGAGCGAGGCCGCCTTCCCGCGCGCGATGGAGGCGCTGGAGAAGTTCGGGGTGCCGGCGAAGATCGTGTCGTTCGTGCTGCCGTTCGGCTACAGCTTCAACCTCGACGGGAGCACGCTCTACCTCTCGCTCGCCTCGGTCTTCGTGGCGCAGGCGGCGGGGGTGGACCTGACGTGGGGCCAGCAGGTCACCATGATGTTGACGCTGATGCTCACCAGCAAGGGGGTGGCCGCGGTGCCCCGCGCCAGCCTGGTGATTCTCGCGGGCACGCTCTCCAGCTACAACCTGCCGCTCGCCGGTATTACACTAATCCTCGGGGTGGACGAGCTGATGGACATGGCCCGCACCTGCGTCAACCTGGTGGGCAACTGCCTGGCCACGGTGGTGGTGGCGAAGTGGGAGGGCGCGGTGGACACCGAACAGCTCGGGCGGGACGCGCCGGTCTTGTCTGCAGGCCCGGCGGCTCCCGGCGCACCTGGCGCGCTGCTGTTATGATGCGGGAATGTACCAAGACCCCACCTGGAAGAGGACGCTGCTCGCCAAGGGGTCCGAGATCGCCCTGCGGCTGGAGGGCCTCCTGTCGAAGAAGGAGGTCAAGCTGACCGACCTGCCGCCGCCGAAGAAGCCCAACGAAGATCCCGAGCTCCAGCTGCGGCGTTTCCTCGACCAGCTCGACCGCGCCATCAAGTCATTCGGGACCGAACGGTTCGGCCGCTGCGCCGTGTGCGCCGACGCGCTCCCGGCTGCCGCGCTCGGTGAGACCCCGTGGCTCGAGAGCTGCCCCAAGCACCTGCCGGTGTGACTTCTCGATGACCACGCTTCGAAAGAAGGGCAGCCTCCCCGAGCTCCCAGCCCCGGCTGCGATCCCCTGGCCGCCGGTGCAGCCGCCGAAGTCGCCAGCGCCGGTGCGCTTCCCCGACCCGCGCGGGCTCGGTGAAGAGTGGGTGGTGGGCGTGACCCACGCGATGTCGCCGCACCTCGTGCTGGAGGCGTACCGCAAGGGCATCTTCCCCTGGCCGACCAGCCGCAGCGCGCTGATCCCGTGGGCGAGCCCCGAGCCGCGCACGAACTTCCCGCTCGCGAAGCTGCGCGACGGCAGCTTCTCTTGGCCACGCTCGGTGCGCCGCGACCTCAAGCGGGCCAGGGCCGGGTGGCAGGTGACGTTCGACCAGGGCTACTCCGCGGTGATGCGCGCCTGCGCCGAGCGGCCGGGGGAGGGCACCTGGATCACGCCCGAGCTGTACCGGACCTACTGCGCGCTGCACGCGCTCGGCTGGGGGCACTCGGTCGAGGTGTGGCAGCCCGTCGATGGTGGAGGCGGCGGCGGCCGCGAGCTGATCGGCGGCCTCTACGGGCTGGCGGTGGGCGGGCTCTTCGCGGGCGAGTCGATGTTCCACCGCGAGACTGGCGCCTCGAAGGTGGCCTTCGCCAGCATGGCCGAGCACCTGGTGGCGCGCGGCTTCACGCTCTTCGACGTGCAGGCCCACTCCGACCACCTCGGGTCGCTCGGCTGCGTCGACCTCCCGCGCGCCGACTACCTCGAGGCGCTCGCGAAGGTGGTCGACGCGCAGGTCCGCTTCCTGCCGCCGCCCTCGCCGTAGCGGCTCAGGGCTTGACGCAGAGCCCGCTGAAGCAGACGGCGGGCGGCTGGCAGAAGCCGAACGAGCAGAACGCGGCGCAGGTCCCCGTCGAGCGATCGCAGCCCAAGCCAGCGGGGCAGACCGAGGGGTTCACGTCGCAGCGCTCGACGCAGGCGCCGCCGGAGCAGATGAGCGCACCGGCGCAGGGGTTGTTGACCGGGTGGCAGATCGAGTCGCTCGCGACGCCGCAGCCGCCGAGCATCCCGAAGGCGAGGGCGGCGCAGAGCGCGAACCCGATGAGCGGAGGTGTCCAGCGCGTCATCGGTGCTCCTAGAACACGAAGGAGAAGGTGACGGTGACCGCCGCCAGCCCGGCCGCGGTCGCGTAGAGCACGCGCGAGCGGCGGTCGGCGTTGTCGATCGCGGCCCGCGTGGCGACCGAGTCGGTGGAGGGTTGGAGCTTGATGTCCGACGCGCCTGACTGGCTCTGCATCGCCTGCTGCACGCCCGCGATCCCGGCCACGGCGGTGAGCCCGGCGGCGACCAGCGTCGGCACCCAGTTGTGCACCCGCGGCGGGGCCGGAGGAGGAGGAGGCGGCGGCGGCAGGAACACTCGCAGGGTAGTCACGGTGGCGTCGCGGCACTCCAGCCCGCCCTTGCCCTGGGCGCAGGCGAGCAGCATCAGGTCGAGCGCCTTGTCGTCGTCGCGCGGACCGCCGGCCTGGCCAGCGGAGGTGAGCCGGGAGAGCTCCCAGCAGCTGTTGCCGTCGCCGCCGTCACAGCCCTTGCGCAGGTAGCTCAAGGGCAGCTCGGGATCGACCTTCTTGTCCTTCTTGGCGTCCGGGCCCGCCTGCAGCGCGGCGCGGGAGAGGCTCCAGCAGGTGGCGCCGCGGCCGAGCGTGCAGCTCTTCTCGTCGAGCGCGGCGACCCGCTGCTGGTCCTTGGAGGTGAGCCCGCGGCCGAGCGCATCGGCGGCGGCGGCGCACGCCTCGGCGTCGCCGAGGTCGCAGGCCTTCTCGCGCAGCTTCACGCCGGCGCCGGCGTCGGAGGCGCCCGCATCACCGCTCTCCAGCAGCGCCGCGAGCCGCAGGCAGGCGGAGGCGCGCTTCGCCTCGCACGCCCGCTGCAGCGCAGCAGCGGCGCCCCGCGGGCTGTGCAGGCCGCGCCGGTCGAGGAGGTCCTGGCCCAGCTTCTCGCAGTCGCGCGCGTCGCCAGCGTCGCAGGTGCGCGTGCGCAGCGTGACGATCTTCAGCGCGTCGTCCGACGCGGCCGCGGGGCTCGCGAAGCGCTCCAGCGAGTCAGCCAGCCTCGAGCAGGCCCGCAGCACTCCGCCCGCGCAGGCCGCGCGCAGCCAAGCCTGCGCCTGCTTGCGCCCGGCGTCGAAGGAGGCGTCGCCGGGATCGGCCGCGAGCTGCCGCTCCGCGACGTTGGTGCACCCCTCGAGGTCGCTCGGGTCGCAGCCCCTGCCGCCGGCGCCGGCCGCGGCGCTCCCGGCCGTTCCCCTGGCGGGCGCGGCAGCCCTCTTCTCCTTGGCCCCGGCGCCGCTGCCGAGCCCGAGGCAGAGCAGGGCGGCGCAGAGGATGGCGTGCGACTTCATGCGGGCGAGGCTCCTGGCTGCAGGCCGTCTTGTGGCCCGGGGAGGGCGCGCATGCCTACCACGAGGGCCCGAGCGGGCAGAAGTGGGGCCACCTCGTACGCGCCCGATCTTGTCTAGCTAAGCTAGGCCGCCGCGAACTGCTTCTCGACCAGCCGCTTGTAGATGCCGTTCTTCACCAGCAGCTCGGCGTGGGTCCCGGTCTCGGCCACCCTGCCGCCGTCGATGACGACGACGCGGTCCGCGCCCAGCACGGTGGAGAGCCGGTGGGCGATGATCAGCGTGGTGCGGCCTTGCATCAACCGCACGAGGGCGTCGCGCACCAGGCCCTCGCTCTCGGCGTCGAGCGCGGAGGTGGCCTCGTCGAGGACGAGGATGCGCGGGTCCTTGAGCACGGCGCGCGCGATCGCCACCCGCTGCTTCTGCCCTCCCGAGAGCTGGATCCCCCGCTCGCCGACCATCGTCTGGTACCCCTGCGGAAAGCGGGCGACGAAGTCGTGGCAGTTGGCAGCCTTCGCCGCCGTCTCCACCTCGGCGTCGGTCGCGCCCGGCTTGCCGTAGCGGATGTTGTCGGCCACCGACGCGGAGAAGAGCGCGGGCTCCTGCGCCACCGTGCCGACCTGCCGCCGCAGCCAGCCAGGGTCGAGCACCCTCAGGTCCTTGCCGTCGAGTAACACTCTTCCGCCGACCGGGTCGTAGAGCCGCTGCAGGAGCGCCGCGATGGTGGTCTTGCCGCCGCCCGAGGGGCCCACCAGCGCCACCACCTCGCCCTCGCGCAGCTCGAGGTCGAGCCCGGTGAGGACGGGCACGTCGGTGCGGCTCGGGTAGGAGAACGAGACCCCCTCGTAGCGGATCTCGCCCTTCGGCCGCGCGGGGTCTGCCGCCGACGCAGCGGTGCCCGGCGGGATCTTCGGCGTGCGGTCGATCAGCTCGAAGACGCGCTCGCTGGCGCCCTGCGCCTTCATGAAGTCGGCGTAGAGATCGGCCAGCCCGCCGAGCGCGAAGGCCACCATCAACGTGTAGAAGAGAAACGACGTCAGCCCGCCCAGGGTCATCTTGTCCGCCGCCACCAGGTGGCCGCCGTACCAGAACACCAGCGCCACCGCGCCGAAGCCCGCGAACGACGCGAAGGTCATGAAGAAGCCAGCCCCCTTGGCGCGCTGCCGGGCGAGCTCGAACGAGCGGTTGATGGCGCGGGAGTAGCGGACGAGCTCGCTGCGCTCGGCGTCGAACGACCGCACCGTGCGGATGCTGGAGATGCTCTCCTCGGCCACCTCGCTGCTCTCGGCCAGCACGTCCTGCACCTTCTTCGAGAGCGCGCGAATCGAGCGGCCGTAGACCACCGCGCTGATGGCGATGGCCGGCACCACTGCCAGCATCAAGCCGGTCAGGATCGGCGAGGTATAGAAGAGGAATCCCAGCCCGCCCACCACCTGCGCGAGGTTGCGCAGGCCCATCGAGATGTTCGCCGAGACCGCGCTCTGCATCACCGTGGTGTCGGAGGAGAGCCGGTTGGTCAATTCGCCGGTGCGCCGCTCGTCGAAGAAGCCGATCTCCTGGTCGAGGATGGCCCGGTACAGCTGCTCGCGGACCCGGGTGACGATCGCCTCGCCGGCGGTGGAGAAGAGGTATGCGCGCAGGCCCATCGCGAGGCCCTGCACCAAGGCGAGCAGCACCATCCAGAGCGCCGCGCGGTCCACCTGCGCGGTGTCCTGCTTGCCCTGCGCGCCATCGACCAGGACCTTGATCGCCTGGGGATAGAGGAGGCCTGCCAGCACCCCGACGGCCAGGAAGATGGTGGCGAAGAAGAGGCGTCGCTGCTCGGTGCGCGCGAGCCCGAGGAGGCGGCGGAAGGTCAGGGTGCGGTCGGCCATGGGTGCTTGCACTTGTGCAAGGGGGGGCGCCCTGGCGCAAGGAGATCGCGTATCCTCGACCGCGCCCGCCCTTGGAACCGCCGACCACACCGCCGCCGCCCACCCTCCAGCGCCTCGGCGGCGTCTTCGTGCTGGCGCTCGCGGCGCGCCTCTTCTGCCTCTGGGAAGTGGGCCCGATGCCCTTCACCTACGCGCTGGTGGGCGACGCGGCCTCGTTCTGGGCCTGGGCCGGGCGCCTGGCCGGGGGGGATTGGCTCGGGAATGAAGTGTATTATCAGGCGCCGCTGTATGCGCACTTCCTCGGGGTGATCCGGCTGCTGTTCGGGGAGCGCATCCTCGCGCCCTATCTGGTACAGGCGCTGCTGGGCTCGCTCGCCTGCGCGGCGCTGGCGAGCGCGGGGGCGGCGCTGTTCTCCGCGCGGGTAGGGCTGCTCGCCGGCGCGCTGCTGGCGCTCTATCCGCCCGCCATCTTCTTCGACGGCATCCTGCAGAAGGAGAGCCTCGCGGTGGTCCTCTGCTGCGGCCTGCTCTGGTGCGTCGCGCGGATCAGGACGGCGCCGCGCTGGTGGCAGGCGCTGCTGCTCGGCGCCCTCCTCGGGCTCCTGGCCCTGACGCGCGAGAACACCATGGTGTGGATCCCGCTGCTCGCTGCGTGGCTCTGGCTGCGGGCGCGCGGCGCGGATGCTCCGCAGGTCGGCCAGGGGCGAGGCCTCGCGCGGGCCCTGGCGCTCGTCGCCGGCGTGGCGCTGGTGCTCTTCCCGGTGGCGCTGCGCAACCATCTGGTCGGCCACGAGCTGGTGCTGGCCACCTCGAACCTCGGGCCCAACCTCTACATCGGCAACGGGCCCGCAGCCGACGGCACCTATGTCCCGCTGCGCCCCGGGCGCGCCAACGCCCGCTTCGAGCGCGAGGACGCCGGGGCGCTCGCCAGCAAGGCCGAGGGGCGCGCCCTCTCGTCCGGCGAGGTGTCGCGGCACTGGACCCGCCGCACGCTGGCGTTTGTCGCGGCGCACCCCTTGGCGTGGCTGCGCTTGATGATCCACAAGGCGCTGCTCTTCTGGAACGCCTATGAGCTGCCCGATACCCAGGACTATGAGTTCTCCAAGCGCTGGTCGTGGGTGCTGCGCGGCGGCGGCGCGGTGTGGCACTTCGGCGTGCTCTTCCCGCTGGCGGTGCTGGGCGCCTTCCTGGCGGGCCGGCGCGCGCAGTGGATCCTGTACGCGCTGGTGCTCTCGCAGTGGGCGGCGGTGAGCGCGTTCTTCCTCTTCGCCAGGTACCGGCTGCCGATAGTGCCGGTATTGATGCTCTTCGCTGCCGCCGGTCTCAGCGCCGCCTGGGATCGCCGCGCCGAGCAGGGGCGCGCGCTGGCCGGCCCCCTGGCGGCGGCGCTGGCGGCGATCGTGCTCGCGAACCTCCCGCTCCACCCACCCGGGCGACACGAGGCGATGGCGCTCTACAACTGGGGCGTGGTGCTGCAGCAGCAGGGCCACCCGGCGGAGGCGGCGCAGCGGTTTCACGAGGCGCTGGAGGTCGACGCCGACCTCGCCGAGGCGCACTACAACCTGGGCACGCAGCTGTGGCGCGCCCACCGGCCAGGCGAGGCGCAGCGCGCGCTGCTCGAGGCGGTGCGCGCGCGGCCCGCCTACAGCGAGGCGTGGAACGGCCTGGGTCTCGCGCGCTGGGACCTGGGCGACCTGCGCGGCGCCGAGCAGGCCTTCCTGCGGAGCGTCGCCGAGGACGAGCAGAACGCGAAGGCGGTGCAGAACCTGGCGCGGCTGCGAGCAGCGGGAGGCGCGCTGCCGAAGTAGCAGCTCCGTCGAGCTCCGTGGCGGCTACCGAGGCGGATACGCCTGCGCGAAGGTCTGCACCGTCTGCAGCTCGTCGAACTGGTGCTGGAACCCGCAGGTCTTCTGGAACGACGTGCCGTCCACCACCACCGGGAACTTGATGTGGTTGAGCGCGCCGATCGGCAGGTTGGGGAGCCCGGCGCGGCCGAGCATCGCCTTGAGGAGGAACTCGGGCATCGGCAGCACCGGCCGCTTGCACTCGGCGGCGAGCGTCGAGAGCGGCAGCGGCATCGGGCCGGCCACGTTGAAGATGCCGCGCGGCCGCTTCTCGAGGGCGAGGATCAGCGCCCCGATCACGTCGTCCTCGTGGAGGAACTGGAAGAGCGGGTCGAACCCCATCACCATCGGCACCGCCCGGCCCTTGAGGTAGGTCGCCAAGGTCCCCTGCCCGATGGGGCCGAGCGTGTAGCAGAAGCGGAGGACCGAGGTGACCAGCTGTGGGATCTGCCAGAGCTGGCTGCCGGCGAAGAGGTCGGCGGCGACCAGATCGGCGAGCTCGGGGTACTCGCCCAGCGCCTGCGGGGGCTCGGTCTCGGTGTGATACAGCGGGGTATCGGCGGCGGCCCCATAGTAGGTATGCCGCCCGACGAAGATGCAATGCTCGACCCCATAGCTCTTGCAATGGTCGAAGACCGCCTGCGTGCCGCCCAGGTTGATGCGCGACCGCTCGTTGCTCGAGGCCACCAACTGCGAGACGGTGGCCATGTGGACCACCGCCTGCGGACGGGTCTTGCGGAAGACCTCCTCGGCGGCCCGCTTGCGCAGGTCGGTCCGGTGCATCTCGATCGCCGAGGGGCTCTCGCGCCACGGCCGCACGTCGATGCCCACCACCTGGTGCCCGCGGGTGACGAGCTCCATCGCCAGCTTCTGCGCGATGCCGCCGGCGACGCCCGTGATCAGGACCTTCACTTGCCACCGTCCTTCTTCCCGGCGCCGAACAAGGGCCCGGTGAGGAGGTTCATCGGCCCGCGCTCGTGGCGGGTCTCCCGCGCGCGCTGGATCAGCTCGGCGATGCGGCTCTTCACCTCGTCGACGTGGCGGGTGATCACCTCGTCCTCCTCGTTGCCCGTGCCCGCGAAGACCAGCGGCGCGCCGAAGTGGACCTCGCAGCGCGCCGGCCGCGGCAGGGCGAGGAGCCAGGGAGTGATCGGCACGTAGGGCACGCCGAACAGCTTCCCGAGCGCGAGCGAGTTGGCGATGGTGGGGATGGCGTCGGCCCCGCCGACGAAGCCCACCGGGATGATCGGGGTCTTGGTCTTGAGCGCGAGCCGGAGGAAGCCAGTGCCGAAGTCGACCAGCGAGTAGCGCTCCTTGAAGAGCTTGGCGGTGCCCTTCGCGCCCTCGGGGAAGACCATCAGCAGGCGGTCGTCCTCCAGCAGCCGCTGGGCGTGCTCGGGCAGGCCGGTGAGCTGTCCCGTGCGCTGCAGCCAGGTCGAGGAGAAGGGCAGCGCGTTGAGGAACTTCTCCGCCATCCCGTGCGCGATGCGCGGCGGGTTCAGCTCGAGGAAGCAGGCCGCGACCACCATCGCGCCGTCGAGCGCGACGCCGCCCGAGTGGTTGCCGACCAGCATCGCGCGGCCGCGCGCGGGGATGTTCGCGAGGCCGTGCGCCTGGACGGAGAGGTACCGCCGGTAGAAGAACTCGAGCATCCGGTACCAGACGCCGAGGTGCCACTTGCTGGTGCCGAACTTGTCGACGCCGCGCGCGTTGAAGGGGATCTCGAGGCGCTCGAGCCGCTCGTCGATCGAGAGCTCGACGTTGGCCGAGGGTCCACCGGAGGGATCGCTCATGGGGATCACTCTACCTTGTCGGGGGCAAAGAGGGACTCCGCGCTCGCGCCTCTGGTGGAGCGCAAGCCCGCGACCTCCCCGCGGTCGAATCCGCCCCGACCGCTTGCTGGTAGACTGCCAACTCCGATGGCCCGCCTCCTGCGACAGCTGATCACCGGGCCCGACGCCTGCCACTACCTTCCAGACGTGGCGATGACCACCGAGTCGCGGGTGATGATCGACGTCACCCCGCGCGAGCTGGAAGACCTGCTGGCGCTGGGCTGGCGCCGCTTCGGACCCGTCTACTTCCGGCCCATCTGCACCAGCTGCCGCGAGTGCGTCTCGGTGCGGGTGCCGGTGGCCGGGTTCGCCCCGTCCGCCAACATGAAGCGCGTGCTCAAGCGGGCGCAGGGCCTGCGCGTCGAGATCGCCCGGCCCGTCTGCGACGAAGCCCGCCTCGAGCTGCACGCCCGATGGCACGCCGCGCGGCAAGGCGCCCGCGGCTGGGACGCGAGCGAGCTCGACCGGGAGGCCTACACGCTGCAGTTCTGCTTTCCGCACCCCAGCGCGCTCGAGTACTCGTACTGGGACGGCGAGCGGCTGGTCGCCATCGGCATCACCGACCGCACCCCCAACGCGCTCAGCGCCGTCTACTGCTACTACGACCCGGCCGACGAGAAGCTCTCTCCGGGGACGCTCAACGTGCTCACCTGCATCGCCCGCGCGCGCGAGGAGCGCCTCGCGTACGTCTACCTCGGCTACCGCGTCGATGGCTGCGCGTCGCTGCGCTACAAGGGGCGCTTCCTGCCGCAGGAGCGGATGGTGGGCCGGCCTGACGAGAGCGCCCCGCCGCGCTGGACGCTCGATCCGCGCGGGCCCGGCGACGAGTAGCGGCCAGAGCGTCGGCTACGTCTTCCCCGGCGCCTGCGGGGGCGTCGCCGCCGTGCTGCCCTTCTCCTGCGCGCCGTCGTCGGCGATCGACCGCGTCGGGTAGGCCAGCTTCGTCCCCGCCTCGGTGACGATGGCGGCGCGCACTCTGACCCGCGCGCGGCGGCGCTGCGTCCCTTGCCTACCAGCCGGAGCCCGGCCGGCAGGGCACCACCCGCGCGGGCTCCCCGCGCCTGCCCGCCAGCACCGCCACCTGGCCCCACGCGCGGCCGCGCTCGAGCGCCTCGGCGAGCGGGAGCCCGAGCGCCAGCACGCTCAGCTCGGGGGTCCAGAGCCCCGCGTCGTCGCGGCCCTCGCCGTGGAACAAGCGGTAGCGGCCCAGCTCCCGTATGAGCTGCGCCTGCCGCCGCTCGTTCTCGGGCCGCGAGAGCTGCCGCGAGCAGGGGTTCCAGGCGGTGAGGAAGGCCCAC
>JAYWAO010000328.1:0-12713 GCA_043782365.1 Deltaproteobacteria bacterium | reverse complement strand
TCATCACCGCGAGCTGCTCGTACCATGTCGACGATCTGCTCTTCGAGAAGACGGTGCTCGCGGCCGCCTCCGACGCGGGGCGCGCGGTGCAGGTGATCGAGCGGCGAGGCGCGGGGCGCGATCACCCGACGCTGCTCGGGGTGCCGGAGACGCGGTACCTCAAGTGCCTCATCCTGCGGGTGCTCTAGAGCGGGCCCCTCCGGGGCGACCTGCTCTCGGGGTGGTGAAGGTCAGCCGACCACCTTCGGCAGCAGATCGAGCAGCAGCGGATCGAAGCGGAACACCAGCTCGGTCCGCAGCACACGCAGCGCCTCCTCGGGCGTGCGCGCGGCCCGGTGCGGCCGGTCGCTGGTGAGCGCGTCCCAGGCCTCGCAGAGCGCCACCACGCGGCCCGCGAGGCCCACCTCGGGCAGCGGCTCGCCCGGCGCGGGCACGAGATCCAGGTGGCACTCGTACGCGGCCATCGCCCGCTCCAGCGCCGCCGTGTGCACCTCGCGCTCGCGCAGCACCGCGCGGGCGGCGAACAGCGGGCTCTGGCGCACCGCCGTCATCTCGCGCTCGCTGAGCTTCTCGCCCTTGTCGAGGAGCGCCGAGGGCAGCGCCGCCAGGCCCACGTCGTGGAGCAGCGCGGCCATCCCGAGGTCGTGCCGCCGCGAGCGGTCGAGCCCGAGCCGGGCCCCAAAGGTAATCGCCAGCAGCGCAACGTTGGCGGCGTGCTGGCCCCAGTAGTCGAGCGGCGGAGGCTTGCAGCGGGCGAGCTGCAGGAACGGCCGCGGCGCCTGCCGCTGCAGCTCGACCAGGTCGGCCACCACCCGGCTCGCCGCGCGCGAGGGCAGGCTCTGCCCGCCGCTGCGCAGGAGCGCGATGGTCCGGTCGACGAAGAAGGCCGCGTGCGCGTACGCCTGCACCAGCCGCTCCGGCACCTCGGACTCGGGCACCTGCGCCTTGCCGGCCTCGCGCGGGAGCAGCTCGACCACCTTGAGCGGACGCGCCGGGTCGCCACGCTCGTCGGGCGTCTCGTACCCGCCGGGGCCGAAGATCCGCACCAGCTCGCGCAGCTCGTCTCGCGGGGGAGCGAGCCGGGCGCGGAAGCCGCCGAGCCCGCGCTGGTGCAGCGCCCGCTCCGCGAGCTCTGCCAGCTGCCGGGTGCCCACGTCGAGGCGCACGGGCTCGCGGTTGATCGCCACCACGCCGCGATCGGCGGTGAACTCGAAGCGGCCCTCCTCGGCGAGCAGCTCGTTGAGCCCCTCGGCGAGCGCCTGCAGCGGGACCGCCCAGCCGGCGCCCTCCTCCTGCCCCGTGGGGCTGCGGACGTGGCGCACCAGGGCGCCGAACGCCACCACCACGCGCTGCCCCAGCCTGTGGCGCATCTCGCGCGTGAGGCGGCCCGAGAGGTCGAGCTTCGCGGCCGGCGGGGGCGTCTTCGCGGCGGTCACGGAGCTCCCTTGAGCGCGGGGTGAGGGTTCGTCCACTGCGCCTGCCTGCGCTGCAGCGCCGCGCGCGCGGCCTGGACGAGCGCCGCCGGCTGCCCGGATTCGGCCGCCGACTCCAGCGCCCGCGCGGCCCGCAGCGAGGCGTCCTCGGTGAGCCCGACCACCGCGAGCAGCCGGTCCTCCTCGACGGGCGGCCGGCGGAAGCTGCGGAACACGCCCCGGCCCTCGCCGCGGTGGCCGAGGAGGCGCGTCGCGAGGAAGCTGAAGCCCGTCTCGCAGGCGAGCCGCCCGAGCGCGCGGTGGAACGCCGCCTTCTCCTCGCGTTCGCGGGTGTCGAAGAGGTGGGAGTCCATCGTGTCGATGAGGAGCGCTGCCGCCCCCTCGGCGACACCGCCGCAGCCGCTCAGCACATGCGCGACGCCGCTGCGCACCGAAGACTCCTGCGCCTGCAGCAGCGGACCGAGCAGCTGCAGCGCGAGCTCGGGCTCGCCGCCTACCCCCGCGGCGGCCTCCAGCCTCACCCGCGGAGAAGGGTGCTGCAGCGCGGGCGCCGCGAACTCCGCGCGGGTGAAGGGGCTGAGGCCTTCGAGCGCGCCGAGCAGCGCCAGCGCCACTGGCGGCGGTCCCTTGGCGAGCGCCGCGCCGAGCCGCTCGAGCGCGGAGTCGGCCCGCTGCAGCACCGCCCGCGCCAGGAGCGGCTGCGCGGCGGCGGGAGCGCGCGCGAGCACCTCGAGCAGCGCCACGCCCGCGTTCTGCGGCAAGAGCGCGATCCACGCGGGGAGCGCTTGCGTGAGGCCCGCCTGCCCATGGGCGGCGAGCTCTGCTGCGCGCTGCAGCCGCGCGGGCTCGGCCAGCCGCTCGCCCACCGCCTGCTTGAAGCCCGGCGCTGCGGGGCCATCCAGCTTGCGCAGGCCCTCCAGCGCGGCCGTCAGCGCTGCCGTCTCGCGCCGCAGCACCAGCGCGTCGACGAGGCGCCAGAAGGTCTCCTGCAGCCGCTCCAGGTCGGAGCCCGCGAACCCCTGCTCCACCAGCTTGAGGATGGCGAGCGACGAGCGCCGCGCCAGCTCTGGCCAGCTCTGCGGGTCGAGCTCGGCGAGCTGCTCCTCGTCGAGGAGCGGCTGCCCCTCGCCTGGCGCCGAATCGGTGATGGCGCGCCGGGGCACGCCCGGTCCTTCGAGCAGCGGACGGGCGCGCGCCGCGATCCTGCCCACCGCCTGCGCGACGGCCCCCGCGTCGAAGCCCTCGTGCTGCAGCGCATAGCCGCCCGGCGCGCTGTACGCGAGGAAGGCGAGGTCGGCGCGCCACAGCTCGGTCACCGCGTCGTCGCGGCCCGGACCTCCCGGCGGCTCGGGCAGCGCCACCCGGCAGAGCGCCAGCAGCTCGCTCGGGGGCAGGCCGCGGTGAAACGTGAGCGTGCGCACGCCTCCCTGGTGGAGGCGCGCCGCGAGGCCGGCGTCGCGCGGTGGGTCGCTGTAGACCACCGAGCCGTCGCAGGCCAGCGCGGCGGGCTGCACCTCGACCACCACCTTTGTCTCCAGCTTGAGCAGCTCGCGAAAGGCGGTCGCCGCGGCCTCGATGGAGTCGGGCGGCGCCTCGAGCTCCGCCGCCGTGTCCAGCAGCACCGGGAGCCGCGCCAGCGCCCGGCCCAGCGTCGCCAGGGCGTCACGGAGCGCAGCGCTGGCGGGCGGCGAGAGCGGCATGTGGGTCAAGGTAGCAGGCGTTGGTCGAGCGGACGAAGGGAATCTCAGGCTGTGGCGTGATCACACGGAGACGGGCGCGCCGCCGTCAGGGTGGTCCCCGTGGTGGTTTCCCCTTGCTCCCGCGCAGTGCAACTATTGCCGCGCGGCCGCCGGCCTCAATCGCGAAGGCGCGCGTGCTGGTATTCCTGGTGGGCCGGAAACAGTAATACCTCGGAGATCTCCCTCACTCCCAGGAGCATCATCAGCAGGCGGTCCACGCCCACCGCCACCCCGCCGGCCGGCGGCATCGACGGCAGCGCCGCCAGGAACTGCTCGTCGAGCGGGAAGACGTCGCGGCCGAGCTCCCTGCGCTGCCGCTGCTCGTCCTCGAAGCGGCGGCGCTGCTCGGCGGCGTCGGTCAGCTCGGAGAAGCCGTTGCACAGCTCGAGGCCGCCCGCGTACAGCTCGAACCGCTCGGCCACCCGCGGGTCCGAGGGCTTCACCTTGGCGAGCGCCGCCTGCGAGGCCGGGTAGTCGCAGAGGAAGACGGGCCGGTCGAGACCCAGCGCGGGCTCGATCAGCTCCAGGAGCACCTGCGTGAAGGCGTCGTCCCAAGAGGTCCCGTCGGTCACCCGCACGCCTGCCGTGCGCGACACCTGCGCCAGCGCCGCGGCGTCGAGCGGGAGCGGGTCGAAGCCCGCGTGCTCCAGGAAAGCCTGCTGGCAGGTGAGTCGCTCGTAGGGCGGCGTCAGATCGAGCTCCCTGCGGCTGCCGCGCTGCTGCCGCGCAGGCACGCGCAGCCCGCCCCGCAGCTCCTGCGCCGCCCCGGCGACGAGCTGCTCGACGTGCTCCATCAAGAGCGCCGCGTCGCCCGGGGCCGCGTAGAGCTCGAGCAGGGTGAACTCGGGGTTGTGGGTCGCCGAGACCTCGCCGTCGCGGAAGACGCGGGCCAGCTGGTAGATGCGCGAGTAGCCCCCGCGCGCCAGCAGGCGCTTCATCGCATACTCGGGGCTGGTGTGGAGGTGCAGGCGGCGCGCCCCCTCGACGCCGCCGGGGGGCACGGGGAGGTCGGGGCGGAAGGCCGTCTCGAACGGGCGGAGGAAAGGCTCCTGGCCAGCGACGGGGACGGCGATGGGCGTCTCGGTCTCGAGGTAGCCGCGGGCCTCGAGGCCGTCGCGCAGGGAGCGGGCGAGCGCGGCGCGGAGACGGGCGGTTTCCGGTGTGGCGGGCATGCGCGGGGTTCTACCAGGGAGTGGGGCGCGGAGGCGGTGGAGCCGGCCCGGTGGCTCAGGAGTGGCCGTTGCATGTGCGCTCGGCCCGCTCTCGCGGGTCTGTCTTGCAGGGCGCGCGCGCCGACGAATCGGCTTGCCCAGGCGCGACCCGCGATGCGAACGATGCACGGCCCACGGCAGCGCGCCGCCGCTGCCCTCGCCCGCACCCGTTCCGAGAGAGGAGTCCTGCCCTTGCAGCCGAGCCAGCCAGCGCACCACGCAGCGCAGCGGACCGCCTGGGGCGCGCTGGCGGCCGCCCTGCTCCTCTCGCCCGCTTGCGTCCACGGGCTCGCCGCTGCTCCGCCCGCGCCCTTGGCCGCGCCCGCGCCAGCCCCGGTCGATCCGAAGCCTGCCGCGCAAGCGCTGGCCACCGGGCTTCGCGCGCGGCTGAGGGCCGAGGCCGAGGCGGCGTGGTCGCGCTGGACGCAGGGCCGCGGGCCGCTCCCTGCGGAGGCGCCCGACGCGCAGGCCCCGGTCACCGCGGCGTCGCTCGCCGGGCTGCGGGCCGCCGCTGCGGCGTCGTCTGGAGACGAGCGGCGCGCGTTCGAGCTGGTGCTGGCCACGCTTTCGCCCCGCGCGGTCTGGGAGGCGGCCGGCGCGCCTGCGCTCGCCTTTGAGCGGGCGCGCGCGGGGCTCGTCTTCGCGCTGCCAGGAGACGCAAAGGCCGAGCACGGCGAGCGCGATCTCGACCGGCTCCTCACCGACGAGCCTTCCGACCAGCGGCGGCACGCCATCGCGGAGGCAGAGGGGCGCGCGGCTGCGTCCCTGGCCCCGCTCGCGCTGGCCCGCGACGCGGCGCTGGAGGGGGCCGCGCGCCAGCTGGGCGCGGGCAGCTTCGAGGAGCGAGTATTACTCTTACACGGCGTCTCCGCGGCCGACCTCGCGCTCCTCGCCGAGCGGACCCTGCAGGCCACCGACACGCTCGCCGACAAGGCGGTGGCCGCCTGCGCGCAGCGCAACCTCGGCCTCCCCCCGGACCGGGTGCAGCGGGCCGACCTCGCGCGCCTCGTCCGCACCGGCGCCGCCGACGCGGAGCTGGCGGCCGGCAAGGGCTGGGACAACGCGCGGCAGACGCTGCTGGCCCTGGGCGTCGATCTGCACGCGCTCTCCAGCGGGTCCGCGACGAGCACGGAGGCGAAGCCGCGCCTCTCGCCGCTGCTCCTGATCGAGGCCGGCGTCGCGCAGGGCAAGGCCGCGCGGCCGCTGGCGCTGCTGGTCGATCCGCCGGCCGATGTCCGGCTCTCTCTGCGCCCCGCGGGCGGCCTCGACGAGCAGCGCGCGCTCCTGCAGGAATCGACCCGCGCCGTCGCCGGGGTGTTCACCGCGCCCACCCGCTGGGAGCTCGCCACGCTCGGCGATGGCACGGCCGCCGCGGGCACCGCGCTCCTGGTCGAATCGCTGGCGGGCGACCCCCAGTGGCTGCGCGAGTTCACGGGCCTGCGCGGGCAGGTGCTCGACGACGTGGTCCACGCCGAGGCGACCCGCCGGCTGCTCTCGGTGCGTCGGGCGGCCGCCCTGGTGCTGTTCGAGCTGGGCCGGCGCGGCTGGTGGCGCGCTCCCGCGGCGGTTGTCGATCCGGTGACCGCAGGCGCAAGCGCGGCCGCGGCGTCCACCTCGACGCCTCCCGAGGCCGCTCCTGCTGCAGCGCCGCCCGCGCCGCCGGGCCCGCTCGACGCAGCCGCCACCGCTGCGCTCTACCGGCAGCTCTTGCAGCGCGCCACCCGCAGCGCCTTCTCCGCCGCCGACGCGGGCCGCTGGCCGCTCGAGGCCGACCCCTGGCTCCGCCCCGCGGCCGCCCTGCGCGCGGCGCTCTTCGCTGCCCGGCTCGGCGGCGAGCTCGAGCAGGCCGCTGCAGCGCAGCTCCCCGCGGGCCCGTGGTGGAGATCCGCCGTCTCGGCCGCGCGCCTGCGCTCGGTCTGGGCAGCGGGCCGCTCGCTGCGCGCGGAGGACGCAGCCCCCTCGGCGCCGCTGCCCCCAGGGCGAAATGACGAGCGCGTCCCGCTGACCACCGGCGCGCTGGCCGCGCTGTTCGACGCGAGGCTCGGCTACCGCGCGCCCGACGCGCAGCCGCCCGCCGCCCGGCCCGACTACAAGTTCATGCAGGGCGATCGGAGGCCCAAGCGCAAGGCCAAGGCGAAGGCCGGCAAGAGCGCCGTGAAGGCGCCCGCGAAGAAGGCGAAGAAGAAGTAGCCGCACGCCAGGCGGCGACCCGAAGGCCCCGGCCAGGCTAGCCCCGGGGGATCCGCAGCTCGAACACCGCCCCGCTCGCCCCGCTCTCCTTCAGCCGTGCCTGCCCGCCGTGCAGCTCCGCCACCGCCCGCACGATCGCGAGGCCCAGCCCGGTGCCGCCCTGCCCGTGCCGCGTGGTCGCGAAGCGCGCGAACAGCCTGCCGGTGACCGCCGGGTCGACGCCCGGCCCCTGGTCTCCCACCGCGATGGCCGCGAACGCGCCTTGCTCGGCGAGCTGCACGGTCACCTTGCCGCCGCGCGGCGAGTGCTGCAGGCCGTTGGCAAGCAGGTTCTCCACGGCGCGGCGCAGCCAGTCGGCGTGGCCCCGCTCGACCCGCGCGCTCCCCTGCAGCTCCAGCGAGACGCCCAGCCGCGCCGCCTGCGAAGCCTGCGATTCGAGCGCCTCCTTCACCAGCGCGGCCAGCTCGACGGGGCCGATCTTCCCCTCGATGCCGCGCGCCTCCAGCCGGGCCAGCGAGAGGAGGTCCTGCGTGAGCGCCTGCAGCTTCAGGGCGCTCTCGCGGATGCGGCCGGCGAACCGGCGCGCGGTCTCGGGCTCGTCGGCGGCGCCCTCCTCGAGCACCTCCGCCGAGGCGCGGATCGAGGCGATCGGGTTCTTCAGCTCGTGCGAGAGGTCGGCGACGAAGGCCTCCAGCGCGTGGCGCTGCTCCAGCTCGCGGCGCATCGACTCGAAGGCGTGGGTGAGCGCGCGCACCTCGCGGCCGCGCGGCTCGGGCAGCGCCGCCTGGCGCTCTCCCGCCGAGATGCGCTCCGCCGCCCGGGTCAGCCGCTCGATCGGCCACGCCACCGCGCTGCCGATCAGCCCTGCGACCACTGCGCTCGCCACCGCGAAGATGAGCGCCAGCAGCGAGACCTTGGGCGCCACGTCGGAGAGGAGCTGCGCCATCCCGAACGTCCCCTTGCGCACCCGCACCCGGCCGCCGCCCTCGAGCAGCACCTCGGCTTCGCTGACCGAAACACCGACGCGCGGCGGCAGCACCCCGGCCTCGGGCACCGCGCCCACCGAGATGAGCAGCGCGCCGTCGGCGCCGAGGATCTGCACCTGCGTGTCGGCCACGCCGCGCGAGAACGCCTGCAGAACGCCGCTCGACGAGACCTCGCGCGCGGCCCCAGGCAAGCCTCCCTCGCGGGCCTCGAGCGACCTTCGCAAGAGGGCCGCCACCACCTGCGCCTCCTCCTCGGCGGCCCGGCGCGCGAAGAGGGCGGCGCGGGCCTGCATGCGGTCGATGACGATGGCCGCGAACGACGCCGAGAGCGCCAGCGTGGTGGCCGCGAGGGGCACGAAGATCTGCAGCCGCACCGAGTAGCCGTGCCGGCGCGCGCGGAGGATGCGCTCGGCGGTGGCGGCCACGCCGAGGAGGAAGAGGGTCCCGGAGAGGACCAGCCACACCTCGCGCGGGATCTGCGGGAACACTACGGCTCCTTCAATCGGTAGCCGACGCCGCGCACCGTCTCGATCACCCCGCCCGCCCCTGGCTCTTGCCCGGCCGCCTCGAGCTTGTGGCGCAGCGCCTTGACGTGCACGTCCACGGTGCGCTCGCCGACGACCACCTCCGAGCCCCAGACGGAGTCGAGCAGCGCCTGCCGGTCGAACACCCGGCCGGGCTCGCGCAGCAGCGCCTGCAGCAGGTTGAACTCGGTGCGCGAGAGCGTCAGCTCGACCGGGCCCAGCACGGCCCGGCGCGTCCGCGGGTCGAGCGAGAGCCCGAGCGGCCCGCGCAGCTCCCGGCTCGCCGCGGGGTCTGCCTCCGCAGCGCCCGCATCCGGCGGCCGGACCCGGCGCAGCACCGCGCGCACCCGGGCCGCCACCTCGCGCGGCGAGAAGGGCTTGACCACGTAGTCGTCCGCGCCGAGCTCCAGGCCGAGCACGCGGTCCTGCTCGTCGTCGCGGCTGGTCAGCACGATGGTGGGCACGTCGCTCCCGGCGCGGAGCGCGCGCAGGAAGTCGAGGCCGCTGCCGTCGGGGAGCACCAGGTCGAGCAGCAGCAGATCGGCCTGCGGCGCGCGCTCGCGGGCCTCGCGCAGCGTGCCGGCCTCGTCGATCTGGAAGCCGCTGCGGGAGAGCGCGAAGGCGAGGCTCTCGCGGATGGCGGGCTCGTCGTCGATGACGAGGACCCGCGGCGCGGTGGAGTCGGGCTTCGGTGCGGTCACGCCGATGTTCTAGCGCGAAAGGCAGGACGAAGCCGCCTCCCCCCTGCCGGGACGCTACGGAGGCACGCCCGTGGGCTGCTGCGGTGCGGCCTGCACTGGCTGCGCAGGCTGCGCTGGCTGTGGCGTCCCGCCGCCGGAGCTCTCCTGCGGCTTCGGGACCGCCAAAGGCGCGCTTGCGCCGTTCGCCGGCGCCGCGCTTGCGGGCACCGGAGCGCTGCTGGCCGCCACCGGCTCGGCCACCGCCAGCGCGAACTTGATGTTGCGCGTCTCGACCACCCGCAGCCTCCACGGCGCGGCGACGGCGCCCTTGAGGGCCGAGAGCCTGCCCTGCTCGACCAGGAACCACTTGCGCGGCCCGGGCGCGGCGAGGAAGCCTTCGAGGGTCCCCTGCGGCGCCGCCCCACGGCCGATCTGCTTGACCGTGTTCTTCGAGTAGAACGTCTCGCCGCGCCAGTTCATCTGATAGGCGGCGATCGGCTCGTCGGGAGTGGACTGTTGGTAGTAGGTCCACAAGAGGTCGCGCTGCGTCCAGTGGGGCGACAGCTTGCGCCAGTGGAACCAGCCGAGGAAGAGCGCGAACGCCACCGCGAGGCCGAGCACGCTCCAGACCACCACCTGGCGGTCCTGCAGCGCCTCGGGCTCGGGCCCGGACGCAGCGGCGCCGGACATCCGCGCCTTCACGGCCTCGCCCACCGCCGCCCGCTCGCGCTTGTTCGCCAGCGCCCGCAGGAGGCCAACGCCCTGGGCGAGCCGGTCGAACAGCCACGGCGAGAGCGCCACTGCCGGCGCCGCGAAGAAGAGCAGGTTGAAGGTCTGCCGCGGGTCGACGTCGCGGTCGGGATACGCCCGGTCATATTGATATACGAAGAGATCGGAGAGGTGCTTCGGCGTCAGCGCGAGGTCCTTGGCGACCAGCCCGTAGAGGATGCCGCCTGCGAACAGCTCGCCGGCGTGGGCGCGCAGGCCGTCCTCGAGCACCTGGTCGAGCCAGAGCGCGCAGAAGAGCAGGAGCGGCGGCAGGATGGGGAAGCAGTAGTGGTGGAACTTCGTCACGCTGAAGGCGAAGACGGCAAAGCCCGTCACCGCCCAGAGGAGGAGGAAGAGCTCCATCCGCTCGCGCTTGCTCTCCGGCCGCACGGTGGCGCGGCCGAGGCGGCCGATCGCGCCCGGGACGGCGAACACCCAGGGGAAGACGTCGAACCCGAGCTGCTCCAAATAGTAGGTAAACGAACCGCCCGGGGTGGTGGTGTGGACGCCGACGGCGAGCCGCTTGAAGTGGTCGTGGATGATGAACCGCTCGAAGAAGGTCTTGCCCTCGTCGTCGCGGCCGTCGAAGGCGAACATGTGGCCGTACCAGGGTCCGCAGATGGCGAGGACCACCAGCGCGCCGGTGAGCAGGCGCAGTCGGCGCAGGCGGAACCACTCACCGGTGGCGACGCAGTAGACGAGCGCGACCGCGCCCGGGATGGCGAACGCGAGCATCCCCTTCGAGAGCGTGCCGAGCCCGACGAAGACGTAGAACGCGAGCATCCAGCCCTCGCGCCGCGAGACGCCGCGATCGACGCCCTCGCCTTCCGGATCGTGATCGAAGAGGACGATCGCGAGACAGGCCATCGCCGCGGTGAGCAGGCCGACGAAGACCGGGTCGGGCACCGCCTGCCGCGAGAGCAGCACGAAGAGCGGCGCGGTGAGCAGCCCGACCGCGCCGAGCAGCGCCGGGCGGCGGCCGAGCAGGCGGCTGGCGGGGATGAAGAGTATTACAGCGCCCAGCGCTGCGATGGCCGCGAAGGGCAGCCGCACGCACCACTCGGTGTAGACGCCGATCGGGCGCCCTTCGCCGTTGGTGCCCGCGACCAGCATGCCGGCGGCCATCAGCCAGAGGTCGAGCGCGGGCTTGGAGAAGAACCAGACCGACTCCCACCACGGGTGGAGGTAGTCGCCGCGGGCGATCATCTCGCGGGCGACCTCGCCGTAGTGGGGCTCCCACGGGTCCCAGAAGCCCGTCGCGCCGAGCCAGGGGACCGCCACCAGCGCGGCGAAGGCGGCGAGGAGCGCCACGCAGCGCTGCTCGCCGGTGAGCGGGACCAGCCAGCGCAGCCACGGGGTGCGGAGGAGACCTTCGGGGAGCACGTCGCCGAACGCGGGCGCGCCCGCCGCCCCGACGCCGCCAGCCGCGGAGGAGAGGCCTTCGGCGGGATCGGCCGGGGAGGCGGCCTTGCTGCGGGTCTTGGCCATGTCGTGCCCTGGGGCGGACCGATGGACGGCCCGCTCCGCTTGCCTCGCTGGTGGTCACTGCCCTGCCCTCCGGAGCGCAGCCCTGGAGCCGCGGCAGGAGGCGGAGGTCGGTAGCACGGCCGAGCGAGCGCGGGCAACCGGCTTGACCCGCGCGCGTGCGTCCCGCCAGAGTGAAGGGGCGCATGCGGAAGCTCGGACTGATGCCCAGGCTGGCGCTCACTTCGGTGCTGGTGCTCGTGCGCTCCTCCTTGCTCGCGCTGGTGCTCGGCGCCCCGGCGCCGGCGTACGCGGGCACGCCGCCCAATCCGGCCGAGCGCGCGCGTGCGCTCGAAGAGGTGGGGAAGTTCGCCGAGGCCGCGCGGCTGTATGAAGCGGCGGTGAAGGACGGGAAGGCGCCTGGGCTGCTCTATCGGTTGGCGCTCTGCAAGCGGCATCTGGGCGACTACGCGGGGGCGCGGGAAGCGCTGCGCGGGTATCTGCGGGAGGAGCCCGGTGGACCGCTGCGGATTGAAGTGGAGCGGCAGCTGGCGCAGCTGCAGGTGCTCATCGAGGAGCGGGGGCTGCATCCGGAGCGGGCGCCGCATGGAGGGGGAGGGAAGAAGGCGGGAGCAGGAGTGCCCGTGCCCGGAGCCGTGGCCGTACCCGTGGCCGGAGCCGTGGCCGAACCCGGTTCCGTAACCGTGTCGGTAACTGAATCCGTACGCGTCAACGCAGCCGGATCCGTCCCGGTCACCGATTCCGTACCCGCAACCGATTCCGTACCCGCAACCGGATCCGTACCCGAGTCCGTGCCCGCTTCCGCACCCGTTCCCGCATCGGGCGCCGGCGCCGGCGCTACCCACCGGTTCGCCCCGGCCTCCTCCTCGCCTGTCACTGCTTCGGACCCGGCGGTGGTGGCGGCCGCGGCAGGGAACCCGGCCGCGCTCCCCGCTGCACCGGTGGGCGCGCTCGCGCCGGTCCCGGCATCTTCCTCGCTGAGGCCTGCGCTGCCCCTCGCCGCCGGAGCCGCCGCTGCCGGGCTGGCGGGCGCGCTCCTCCTCTGGGACGGGGCCCGCGTGTCCTCGGAGCTCGACGCCCGCTTCGCCACCGGCGACCTGACCGCTGCCGACCAGCCCCGCTACACACGCGCGCACCGCGAGGGGGCCTTCGGGGTCGCCCTCGTTTCGCTGGCGGTGCTCGCCGCCGGCGCAGCGGTCTGGTCGGTGGCGTTTTGAGGTGCTCGGTCCGCTCTGCGGTCACGCGCTGGGTCCTGCTGGCTGCAGCTTGCATGCTCGCCGCCTGCCCCGCGCCGCGCGGGCAATGCCAGGCCGACGCCGACTGCGCGGCGGGTCCCGCGGGCTCGTTCTGCGCCGAGGGCGTCTGCCAGGGCGCGCCGCTGGCGACGGTCGAGCTGCCTTTGACCACCTGCGCCCGCACGGGCACGGGGCTCTTGCGGGTGCAGGTGACCCGCGCCCATGGCGGGGTTGCGAGCGGACGGTTCGAGGCCGGCGCGCTGCGGGGCACGTCGTCGCAACTGGCCGGCGGTCCGCTGCTGCTGGAGGTGCCGTGCAGCTTTGCGGCGCCCGGGAGCGAAGGCCCGGCGGCGCTCTCCGTGTTCGTGGCCGACGACCTCGGGCACGAGGTGAAGCTCCCCGCCGCGCTCTTGGTGGACGACCGCGGACCCGCGCTCGCGGTCGACCCGGCCTCGCTCCCGG
>JAYWAO010000327.1:0-4634 GCA_043782365.1 Deltaproteobacteria bacterium | reverse complement strand
GCATGTCCGTCGAGGCGAAGGTCAAGAGCATCATCGCAGAGCAGCTCGGTGTCGGTGAGGACGAGATCAAGGCCGAGAGCGCCTTCATCGAGGACCTCGGCGCCGACTCCCTCGACATCGTGGAGCTGGTGATGGCGATGGAGGAGGAGTTCGAGGTCGAGATCCCGGACGAAGACGCCGAGCACATCAAGACCGTCCAGGACGCCGTCAACTTCATCAACGAGCACAAGAAGTAGTCACCCGCTGCGAGCAGCAGGGGAGCGCCCCATGCAGCGAGTCGAGAGGCGGGTGGTGGTGACGGGCATCGGCCTCGTCACCCCGCTCGGCACAGGCACGGAAGCGACCTGGCAGGCCGCCATCGCCGGCAAGAGCGGCATCGGCCCGATCACGCGCTTCCCGGTGGCCGAGCTCCCGAGCCGCATCGCGGGCGAGGTGAAGGGCTTCGACGTCGAGAAGTACCTCGACAAGAAGGAGGTCCGCCGCAACGACCCCTTCATCCACTACGCGATGGCCGCCGCCGACCTCGCGCTCGACGACGCCGGCCTGCCCAAGGAGAACCTGGGCGAGCGCGTGGGCGTCGTCATCGGCTCGGGGATGGGCGGGCTGGGTGGCCTCGAGGAGACCAAGCTCACCCTGCACGAGCGCGGGTATCGAAAGGTCAGCCCCTTCTTCATCCCGTCGATCATCATCAACCTGGCGGCGGGCCAGGTCTCGATCCGCACGGGCGCGAGCGGCCCCAACTGGGCGCCGGTCTCGGCCTGCGCCACGGGCAACCACGCCATCGGCGAGTCGGCCCGGACCATCATGCACGGCGACGCCGACGTGATGATCTGCGGCGGCAGCGAGGCGACGATTACGCCGCTGGGCATCGTCGGGTTCGTCTCCTCCCGCGCGCTGTCCGAGCGCAACGACGCACCGGAGAAGGCCAGCCGGCCGTTCGACAAGGACCGCGACGGCTTCGTGCCCGGCGAGGGGGCGGGCATCCTCATCCTCGAGGAGCTGGAGCACGCCAGGGCCCGCGGCGCCCGCATCTACTGCGAGGTCTCGGGCTACGCCGCCACCGCCGACGCCTACCACATCACTTCTCCCTCGGGAGACGGCGCCGTGCGGGCGATGAAGCGCTGCCTGGAGGACGCCCAGCTCAACCCGGAGCAGATCGGCTATGTGAACGCCCACGGGACGTCTACGCCGGTGGGCGACATCGCCGAGACCAAGGCGATCAAGACCGTCTTCGGCGACTGGGCGAAGAACGGCCTGATGGTATCGTCCACCAAGTCGATGACCGGGCACCTGCTCGGCGCGGCGGGCGGAGTGGAGGCCGGGCTCTCGGCGCTGGCGATCTTCCACGGCATCCTGCCGCCCACCATCAACCTCGAGAACCCCGATCCCGAGTGCGACCTCGACTACATCCCGAACACCGCGCGCCAGAAGCAGGTGGACGCAGTGCTCTCGAACTCGTTCGGGTTTGGCGGGACGAACGCGGTGATCGCGCTGACGAAGGTTCGCTGAACCCTTGGGGCGCGCCGCACGGGAAGAAGCCGCAAAAGACCTATCAGGAACCCAAGAATGGAGGAACCCAGGAGCGTCCGGCAGTCCTGACCTGACTCCTGGTTTCCTCCATTCCTGGTTTCCTAGTAGGTAGTTATCGCGCGTCCTGGCTCCCACGACGTGACCGCACCGAGGAGAGCACCGTGACCGCTCCGCTCCGAGTCGTGATCGCCTCCGACCACGCTGGACTCAACCTGCGCGCTGAAGTGGCCCGCGTGCTCCGCGAGCGTGGGGTCGAGCTGATCGACCTCGGACCCGCCACGGGCGAAAGCGTCGACTACCCCGACTATGCGGCGAGGCTGTGCTCCGAGATCACCTCGGGCCGGGCCGCGCTGGGCGTGCTCGTCTGCGGCACGGGCATCGGGATGAGCATCGCGGCCAACAAGCACGCGGGCATCCGGGCGGCGCTGGCGCACACCGAGTTCGAGGCGAGGATGGCCCGGGCGCACAACGACGCCAATGTGCTCTGTCTGGGCGAGCGCGTGGTGGGGCCGGGAGTGGCCGGGGCGATCCTGGCGGCGTTCCTCGACGGGTTCTTCGAGGGCGGGCGGCACGCGAAGCGGGTGGAGAAGCTGAAGGCGCTCGACGTCGAGGCTGAGCAGGGAACGGGATGCAGAAGCCCCCGCGCCCAAGTGGTTCCGTAAGGGCGCCGATTCGTCAGATCAGATCCGCGTTGAGGTCCAGATAGGCGAGTGCTGCGTCGGACATTGAAGACTCCCTCGTCCTGCCGGAGGCGCCGGAGGTACGGACAGTGTGCGGTGGCGACCGCGCCTGTCAAGGCCCCGGGTGCCTCCTCTGTTGCCCCCGCCGCGCCCCTCTTGTAGAACCCGCGCCTCCCGCCGCCCGGAGCCCACCTCATGGCCTTCAACTCGCCCCTGTCCGTCGCCGACCCCGAGATCGCCGCCCTCATCCGCGAGGAGACCGAACGCCAGGAGTATGGGCTCGAGCTGATCGCCAGCGAGAACTTCGTCACCGAGGCCATCCTCGAGGCGGCCGGCAGCACGCTCACCAACAAGTACGCCGAGGGCCTGCCCGGGAAAAGGTATTACGGCGGCTGCGAGGTGGTCGACAAGGTCGAGCAGATCGCCATCGACCGCGCCAAGAAGCTCTTCGGCGCCGAGCACGCCAACGTGCAGCCGCACGCGGGGTCGCAGGCGAACATGGCCACCTACTTCGCGCTCTTCAAGCCGGGCGACGCGATCTTGTCGCTCTCGCTCGCGCAGGGCGGCCACCTCACGCACGGCTCGCCGGTGAACTTCTCGGGGAAACTTTTCCAAGTGCACCACTACGGGCTCGACCCGAAGACGGAGACCATCGACTACGACGCCGCGGCGAAGCTGGCGCTCGAGGTGAAGCCGAAGGCCGTCCTGGTGGGCGCGTCGGCCTACCCGCGCACGCTCGACTTTGCCCGCTTCAAGGAGATCGCCGACTCGGTGGGCGCGGTGATGGTCTGCGACATCGCCCACATCGCGGGCCTGGTCGCGGCGGGCCTGCACCCGAGCCCGGTGCCGCTCGCCGACGCGGTGACGACGACCACCCACAAGACGCTCCGCGGGCCGCGCTCGGGCCTCATCCTCTGCAAGAGCAAGCATCAAAAGGTGATCGATTCGAACGTCTTCCCGGGCATCCAGGGCGGGCCGCTCGAGCACGTCATCGCCGCCAAGGCGGTGGCCTTCGGCGACGCGATGAAGCCCGAGTTCAAGGTCTACCAGCAGCGGGTGCTCGACAACGCCAAGGCGCTCGCGGCCACGCTGATCGAGGGCGGCCTGCGCCTGGTGGCGGGCGGCACCGACACCCACCTGATGCTCTGCGACCTGCGCCCGAAGAAGCTCACCGGGAAGGTCGCCGAGGAGGCGCTGCAGCGGGCCCACATCACCACCAACAAGAACATGATCCCGGGCGACCCGGAGAAGCCGTTCGTCACCAGCGGGCTGCGCCTGGGCACCCCGGCGCTGACCACCCGCGGGATGGACACCGACGAGATGAAGACGGTGGGCAAGCTGATCCTGCGCGTGCTCGACGCGCCGCTCGACGCGCAGGTGAGCGCGCAGGTGCGGGGCGAGGTGAAGGCGCTCGGGCAGCAGTTCCCGCTCTACAGCTACCGGCTCGCTTGACACGGCGTAACACGGCGTAACGCAGTTGCACGGCGGCCCCGGCTCCCTGCTATCTTCTCGCCCGCATGAAATGCCCCTTCTGCACCGAGCTGGAGAACAAGGTCATCGACTCGCGCCTGTCGAACCAGGGCGCGGTCATCCGCCGACGGCGGGAGTGCCTCGCCTGCTCGCGGCGCTTCACCACCTATGAGCGGGTCGAGGAGATCCTCCCGATGGTGGTGAAGAAGGACGGGCGCCGCGAAGCGTTCGACCGGGCCAAGGTGATCGCCGGGCTCCAGCACTCTTGCCAGAAGCGGCCGGTCTCGGCCGAGCAGCTGGAGGGCGTGGTCGACGGCATCGAGCGCCGCTTGCAGGAGATGGGCGAGAAGGAGGTGGCCTCCTCGCTGATCGGCGAGGCGGTGATGCGCGAGCTCTCCAAGCTCGACGAAGTGGCCTACGTGCGCTTCGCCTCGGTGTACCGGTCGTTCAAGGACCTGGGCGAGTTCATGAGCGAGCTCAAGGAGCTGATCCACGAGCGCAAGGCGCCCGCGCCGGTCCCGCCTCCTCCCGCGCCCGAGAAGAAGTAACCCGATGGCCACCTCTCCGCGCGCGCCCGGGGTCAGGCTCTCCGTCGAGGAGGGCTTCATGTACGACGCGCTCGACGAGGCGGAGCGCGGCCGCGGACGCACGCGGCCCAACCCGATCGTCGGCGCGGTGATCGTCCGGGGCGGGAAGATCGTCGCCCGGGGCTTCCACGCGAAGGCGGGCGGCCCGCACGCCGAGGTGGCCGCGCTGCGCGCAGCGGGCGCGCGCGCGAAGGGCGCGGACCTCTACGTGAACCTCGAGCCCTGCAACCACCACGGCCGCACGCCGCCCTGCACCGAGGCCGTGCTGGCGGCGGGCATCAAGCGCGTCTTCGTCGGCAGCATCGACCCGAACCCCAAGGTGCGCGGCGAGGGCGTGCGGCGCCTGCGCGGCGCGGGCCTCACCGTG
>JAYWAO010000326.1:0-1620 GCA_043782365.1 Deltaproteobacteria bacterium | reverse complement strand
CGCCCGGGACCGCCTCGGTATTGCCGTAATACGGGGCAATCAGCGGAGTATCGGTCCAGTTCTCGCCGATCAGGGCCGCGTCGGGCCGCACCGAGCGCACGTAGGCGGCGAATTCGCGCCAGAAGGCGTGGCTCTCCGGCGTGTCGTTCTGGCCGGCGCCGGGGCCCGTCTCGATCAAGTGGCGGCTGGCGTCGAGGCGGAACCCGTCGACGCCGCGATCGAGCCACTCCTTGGCGATCCGCTTCGCCTCGGCCCGCACCTCGGCGTTGCGGAAGTTGAGGTCGGGCATGCCGCCCCAGAAGAGGCCGTAGTACCAGGCGCCGTTCTTCTGGTGCCAGGTGTTGCCGCTCGCGTTCCAGGGCTGGCCCCACTTCAGCTGGGTGTCGCTCCAGACGTACCAGTCGCGCTTCGGGCTGGTCTTCGAGGAGGCCGAGTCGATGAACCACGGGTGCTGGTCGCTGGAGTGGTTGAGCACGAGGTCCACCACGATCTTGATCCCGCGCTTGTGGGCCTCGGCGCAGAGCCGCTCGAAGTCGGCGTTGGTCCCATAGTCGGGGTTGATCTGGTCATAATCGGTGGTGTCATAGCCGTGATAGCTGGGCGACTTGAACACCGGCATCAGCCAGAGCGCGTCCACCTCGAGGTCGGAGGTGGTCTTGGGGTCGCCGTCGTTGAGGTAGTCGAGCTTCGCGATCAGGCCGGCGAGGTCGCCCTTGCCGTCGCCGCTCGTGTCGAGGAAGGAGCGGACGAACACCTCGTAGAAGACCGCGCCGTTGGCCCAGGTGCCGAGCCGGCGCGAGGGGAGCGTCGCCGCAGGCGCCGGAGCGGCCGCGACCGGTGCAGCGCTCGCCACGGGCGCAGGCGACGGCGCAGGGGCGGCGGTCGCGCAGGCGGCGAGCGCTGCGACGAGCAGGCAGAGGGCAGAGCGGCAGGGGACGCGGGCCGGTGGCATCATCATGGCCGCTTCAACTAGCGGGAACGGACCGCAGGAGCAAGAGAGCTGCCCGCTCCGGGGGCTCCCCTGCACGGACGAGGCCGCGATGCCACGCGGGCGCCGCGCTGGAGCTGCACTGGAGCAGCAAGCCCGCCGGCTACTTCTCCGCGAACCGCGCCGAGAAGTGCCGCAGCGCCTTGGGCTGCTCGACGATCCTCAGCCCCTTGAGCGTCTTCGCGCGCTCTGCCACGTGGGTGACCACCTCGACCACGTAGTCCATGTGGCTCTGCGTATAGGTGCGCCGCGGGATGGCGAGCCGCACCAGGTCCATCGCGGCGGGCCGCTCGGTGCCGTCGGGCGCGAGGCCGAACATCACCGTGCCGATCTCGCAGCCGCGCACGCCGCCTTCGGTGTAGAGCGCGCAGGCGAGCGCCTGCCCCGGGTATTCGAGCGGGGGGAGATGGGGCAAGAGCCCGCGCGCGTCGAGGTAGACCGCGTGCCCGCCCGTCGGCAGCACCAGCGGGACGCCGGCCGCCTGGAGCTTGTCGCCCAGGTACGCGGTCGAGCGGATGCGATATCTCAAGTAATCGTGCCGCACCACCTCCGACAATCCCTGCGCGATGGCCTCGAGGTCGCGCCCGGCGAGCCCGCCGTAGGTGGGGAACCCCTCGGTGAGGATGAGGAGG
>JAYWAO010000325.1:0-4649 GCA_043782365.1 Deltaproteobacteria bacterium | reverse complement strand
TCCTTGATGTGGGCCTGCTCGAAGAAGCGCACGCCCGAGCGCACCAGGAACGGGATCCCGCGCCGGGTCAGCTCCATCTGCAGCTCCATCGAGTGGTGATGCGCCCGGTAGAGGACGGCTTGATCCTTGAGCGGGATGCCCTCCTCGCGCAGCTCGAGCAGCCGCTGGGCGACGAACTCGGCCTGCTGGTGCACGTCGCGCAGCGGCACCAGGGCGGGCAGCACGCCTGCCTCGCGGTGCGCGGTGAGCTCCTTGGGAAACTGCTTCTTGTTGTGGCGGATCGAGGCGTTCGCCAGCGCGAGGATCTGTGGCGACGAGCGGTAGTTGACCGTCAGCTGGTACTGCTGGCACCCGGGCCACCGCTCGGGGAACTTGAGGATGTTCTCGAAGTGCGCGCCGCGGAACCCGTAGATGCTCTGCGCGTCGTCGCCGACCACCAGGAGGTTCTTGTGCTGCTTGGCCATCGCGTCGACGATGTCGCCCTGTAACAGGTTGGTGTCCTGGTATTCGTCCACCAGAACGGCGGACGTGCGGGCCTGCAGCGCCTTTGCCACCTCCGGGAGCTCGACCAGGAGCCGCTTCCAGTTGAGCAAGAGGTCGTCGTAGTCCATCGAGTTCATCTCGCTCTTGCGCTCGGCGTACCGGCGGCAGACGCGGAGGATCTCGTCTTCCAACTGGAGGAACTGCGGGCGGTCGTTCGCCAGCACCTCGGCGATGGGCCGCTGGGTGTTGACCGCGGTGCTCCACAGGTCGGCCAGCACGTCGGCCTTGGGAAAGCGGCGCTGGCCCACGCCGAAGCCCAGGTCTGCCGTGGCCGAGGCCATCAGCTCGCGGGAGTCCTCTCTATCGAGGAGCGCATAGCGGCCGTGATACCCCAGCTTCTCGGCATAATCCCGCAAGAGCTGGTGCGCGACGTGATGAAACGTTCCGCCGAGCATCCGCCGCAGATCGACCCGGCACAGCTCCTCCACCCGCTTCATCATCTCGCGCGCGGAGCGGTTGGTGAAGGTGAGCAGCATGATCTTCTCGGGCGGAGTGCCCGTCTCGAGCAGGCGCGCCACCCGGTAGGTGAGCGTGCGCGTCTTGCCCGAGCCCGCACCGGCGACCACCAGCGTGGGGCCCTCGTCGCAGAGGGCCACCACCTCCTGCTCGTGGTTGAGCAGGGAGTAGTCCACGAGGCCCTTGGCGGGCTGCGAGCTCTTGAGCGCGTACGTCCGCTTGCGGGGAACCGCCGAGGCGACCGCGTTGGCGATGCTCGGCTCGGCGCCAGGGGCGGGCGGAGCGGGCGGCAAGGGCTCCAGCGGACCGGGTCCGCCATCGGTAGACATTGGCGCAACCTAGTGAACAGGCGTGCAGTCGGTCAAGGAGGACCTGGGCTGCCGGGCTACTTCTTCGCCACCAGCCCCAGGTGCCGCCCGAGCACCTCGGTGAGGCTCGCGAGGTCGGCCTCGGTGCCCTCTTCGAGGATGTGGGGCAGCCCGTGCGCATTCAGCTCCTCGCAGTCGTACCCGCACAGCCCTGGCTTCTCGCCGAACGTGCAGAGGTAGACGAGGCGCCGCCGGGCGTCGGACGGGTTGCCGATGCCGATGGCGCAGAGGTCGCCCTCCCAGTGATCCACCAGCACGAACGCCTCGCCACCGAAGACTCCCGCGATCCGGGCGATCCACTCCCAAATGGCGCTCTCCTTGCGAATCATCGCGACCATCTAGACCTCCTTCGGTGCCGCGGGAACTGCCTCGAACCCACCGCCATGGACAGCATAGACAGCCTCCCCCGCCGAGGCGATGTGGCAGACGGTCACTGGGCCCGCAGCCTGCGGTCCCGTTACTGCGCGGGGCCCCACGCCAGCACGAGGTGCGGGTCGGGGATCACCCCGAACGCGCGCCCGATCCAGTAAGGCATGGTGAGGTCGAGCCCCTCGTACTGCTGGCTGCCCGCGCCCGCGCCGGCCACCCGCTTGGCCCAGTACGGGTCCTTCTCCCACATGAAGTTCTTCGGCGGCCGCGCCATCACGGGCAGGGCCGGGTCGGCGAAGCGCTCCCACGGATCGGCCGCGCTCCCCTCGATGTGGATGCCCAGCACGGTGACGCCGGCCTTGCAGAGCGCGACGTCGGCCTGCGGCGCGGGCGCGACCGTAATACCCGAGGGCGGATTGGCTTCACTATCGACGTCATAGTCGCGCCGCGGAGAGTCGAGCAGCGCGGGCGTGCCGCCGAGCGAGGCGAGATCGGCCAGCGCGGTGTCGAGGCGGGCGCCCTTCTTGCCCGTGCTCGCCGCGTACTCGACCTCGAACAGCGCGTCCCGCAGCGGCGCGATCTCGCGAGCCGCGTACTTCTGCGACCAGAGGTAGTTGGCGAAGTCGAGCGAGGGCCCGGGCTCCTCGGTGAGCAGGCGCACGAAGTGGGCCGTATAGGTGTTCTGCAGCCGGTAGTAGTTGCTGCACGCCTTGGGGATGGCGAACGAGCCCACCGTGCGCATCACCTCCGCCGCGTTGGCCTTGCCGATCAAGAGCTCGTCGCGCCAGCGCAGCCAGGTATCGTCGCCGGTCATTTGATGAGCGGCCGTCGCATAGGCGTGCAGCATCACGCCGTCGCCGCCGCGGACGCTCGGGTAGTAGGCGAAGTCCATCGCGTCCTTCGCGTCGCCTTCGCCCTGCCGGAGGAAGAGCAGCAGCATCTTGCTGGTGGCGGTGCTGGCCGAGGCGTCGATCACCTCGGCCTCCGCCGGCTCCCAGTTGGGCTGGTCAGGGCAGGCGCGCGGGTAGTTGGCGGCGCTGTTGACGTTGTATTGGGGCAGATAGAAGCCCCAGATGTCGTCGGTCTTGGAGAGGTCCGGGTCGCCCGGGTCCTTGTTGACGAGGCCCTGCGCGAGATATCCCGCGAGGTCCGACTGGAGGCGCGTGTTCTTCGAGAGGTTGGTGATGTGGAACAAGCGCAGGCGCTTCAAGAAGCAGGTGTAGTGGCGGACCATCCGCGCCTTGAGCGCCGCGTCCTTCACCAGCGGGATGGCGACCGGGAAGAAGTGGAGCGGGCCCGACCAGGCGTCGATCGAGGTGTGGCCTTCCCAGCTCGCCTGGGTCGCGACGTGCTGGCCGCCGGTGTCGACGCCAGCCGTGTAGTACGCCGGGAACTGCGAGAGCTGCGCGGCGGGGATATCGAAGGCGTTGTGGTCGCCCGGGCTCCGCCAGCGGACCGCCTTCTGGTTGAGGATCTGGGTCCCGGGGGGCACGCCGGCATAGTGGTGGCGGGCGAGATACCCCTCCATTCCCGTCGCCTCGAATTGAAGCAATTGTGCCTTCACTGCCGCGGCGAGCCGGTCGTAATCGGCCGAAGCGCCGGTGGCGATATAGCGAAATGCGGCGGCGATGCCCGCGTGGCCCGTCCAGTTGGCCGAGTCGCCCTCGTCGTCGTAGGTCTCGAGCAGCGCCTCGTCGCTCCACACCGACTCGGCCTCCTCGGGCTTGACGGCGCGCCGCGTGCGCCGCTCGACCACCTGGCCTTCCGGCTTGTGCCAGAGGTCGAGCCAGCGGTCGTAGAGGTAGGCGCGGCGCGCGAGCGGGTCTGGCGCGGTCGCGAAGGCCTTCGCCTGCGTGTCGTAGAGGCGGCAGGTGCCCGCGGGCGAGGTGGCGCCGAGGACGTCGCAGGTGGTCACGCCCGAGGGGAGCGCGACCGGGGCGGGCGGCTTGACCGGGTCGTGGGTGGCTGGCGCTGTGGACGAGCAGGCGAGCGCGAGGGCGCAGCAGAGGGAGGCGGCGAGGCGGGCAGACCGGTCCATCCGCTGACAGTGCCCCAAGGCGCGGCGGCGGCGGAAGGCGGCATCCGACCGATGGGGCGCCGCGCTACTGCTTCTTGAAGCCCCACACCCAGGCGACCGCCGCGACGAAGGTGGGCGCGACCACGAAGGCGCCCAGCAGGACGAAGACCACGTCGTTCGCGAGCCGGCCCGTGAGGCCGACGCCGTGCACGGCAGGGAACGCCTTCGCAGTCGAGATCGCCCAGTTGGAATAGCTGGCCACGATGAAGGCCCAGGCCAGCCGCTTCAGCCCTGCGTCGGTGTAGCGCAGCATCGGCGTGGTGTAGGCGAAGCCGAGGAGCATCAAGGCGCCGGTCAGCGCGGAGACGTGGGCGCCGAGCACGATGTGGCCGTCGGCCGGGAGCTGGCCCGAGAGCGATAGGCCGGCGAGGGCGCCCGTGACCATCGAGAGCAGGTAGAGGAGCGCGGCGGCGCGCGCGAGGAAGCGGCAGAGCGGCGTGGTCATCGGTGGCACCTGGCGAATGCGGGGGCGTGGCGGCGCTGGCTTCGCGGGGAGCGGCGAGGGCCGGCGCTCCAGCCGGGCGGACGGTAGGTGACGGAGGAATCCCCGTCAATCGACGGCGACGAGGCCATCATGCCGATCGCCGTCGGCAGGCCGACAAGCCGGGTGACGCGCGCGCCCGCTGGGTGGCCCTCGCGGGCCGGCTCCACTTTGCCAGATCGCGGGGAGCCGCGACGGCACCTTGACGGCCGGCAACGCCGAGCGCGAAATCCTCTGCCAAAGCGAGGCAAGGGCGGAGTTCTTCTCCACCCGCGAGGTGTTGCAGTCCCAGCTGCACTGCAGACGCATCGGCACGCACGGCGCGAAGCTGCGCCACGGCGAAGCAGCCATCCTT
>JAYWAO010000324.1:0-12773 GCA_043782365.1 Deltaproteobacteria bacterium | reverse complement strand
CGCTCTTCTCCTCGCGGCGCGCCTCGACCTGCGCGAGCTCGCCGGCGAGCACCGCGGCGCGCTCGTCGGCGGCGCGCGCCTTGGCCACGGCCGCCGCGCTGGCGCGGCTGGCGCTCGTGAGTGCTGCGTTGGCGGCCTTCTCGGCCTGCGTGGCGGCGAGCAAACGCGCGCTGAGCGTCTCGAGCGCCGCGCGGCGGGCCAGCAAAGCCGAGCGCTCGGATTCGATCCGGGCCGCGAGCCCCTCCTCGGCGAGCGCCCCTGCGCTGCCGCCGACGCGGGTCCACGCCTTTCCCTGGGCGACGAGCTCCTGATCGAGCTGCGCGAGGCGCTTCCCGTGGCGCCCCTGCTCCTTCTTCGCCGACGTAGCGCTCGCCCGCTCGAAAGCGAGACGGTCCGCGGCAACCGCCTGCTCTGCAGCCAGTTGCTCCGCGCGCAGACGGAGCGCAGCGAGCGCCTCCGACGCCGGCGCAGCGCCGTGGGAATAGGGGTGGTCGGGCGAGCCGCACAGCGGGCACGCCTCACCGTCGTGGAGGTCGGCGCGCCGCTCGTCGAGGCCCAGCACCCCGACCAGCGTCGCCTCGGCGTGCCTCGCCTCGGAGACGCGTTCGTCGAGCCCCTTCAGCGCCTCCTGCGTCTCGGTGGCGGCTTTGAAGTGCGCCTCGTAATCGCGCGCGGCCCCCTGCTGCGCCTCGGCGACCGAGGCCTGCTCCGTGCGGAGCGCCAGCGTCTTCTGCGCGAGCGGAAGGAGGGCGTCAACCCGTGCGAGCGCAGGCTCGACCTCGGCCCGACCCTTCTCCAGCGTGCCATCGTCGAGGGCCGCGCGCTCGCGCTCGGCGGCGGCGCGCTTCTCCTCGGCGACGTGCTCGGTGTGGGCGGCCTCCTCGCGCGCCGCGAGCAGCCCGGGGAGCGCCTCGGCGTTGGCCTTCCTCGCCGCCTCCTTGGCGAGCGCCCCGACCCGCGCCGCCTCTGCCTCGCCGAGCAGCGTGGCCAGCCGGCGCAGCTCGCGCTCCCGGGCGGTCCAGCCTTCGGCCAGCGCGCGGAGCGCCTGGTTGCGCTCCAGCCACGCCTGCGTCTCCGCCTCACTGCGGGCGAGCTTCGCGTCCGCTTCGGTGGCCACCCGCAGCTGCCCGGTCGCCGCGGTCTTCGCAGCGCGAGCCTTGCTCTCGGCTTTGGCTTCCCGGTCGTGCGCGTCGCGGGCGCGCGCCAGCGCCTCGTCGGCCTCGCGGGCCAGGGCGATCGCGGGCTGCGCGCTCTCACGAGCCGCCCGCGCGGCCTCGAGGACACGCCGGCCCTCGAGCAGCACGATCTGGGCCGACCCTGCGGTCTGCGTCGCAGCCTTCGAGGCGGCGGCGGCCTCCTGCACCGCGACAGCGCGGGACCTGAGCGCCTTCCGGCCCGCCTCGACCGCGACGAGCGCGGGACGCACGGGCTCGGCCCGCAGCACCACCGCCAGCTCCTGCCGGAGCGGCGCCGCGGCCGCCTGCTGCGCGACCGCCGTCTCCTGGCTCTTGAGCGCGGCAGCGAGCTCGTCCCCGAGCGACACGCGCTGGTCGTGCCAGCCGAGCGCGGCGCGCCCGGCCTCGAGCTGCGGCGACAGCTCCTGGTGCCGCTGCATCGCCTCGGCGAGCTGCTGCGCGACCGACGCGCGAGAGTCGAGGGAGAGCACGGGCGTCGCCGTCACCTGCTCCTGCAGCGACTCGGCCTCCTTCCGGTGTTGCGCCGCCCTCACGTGGGCGAGGCGCGACAGCTCCGAATAGAGTTCGGTGCCCGTCATCTGCTCGAGCAGCTCGCTGCGCTCAGGTCCCTTCGACTTCAGGAAGCCTGCGAACTCGCCCTGCGGCAGGAGCACGGAACGCCGGAACTGGTTGTAGCTGAGACCGAGCACCTCCTCGATCCGGCGCAACACCTCCAGCTTGCGGTCTCCGGCGAGCATGCGGCCGTCGCCGTCGCTCAGCGACATCGTCTGCGGCTGCACTTTGCCGGTCCGAGCGCGGCGCACGCTCCAGCGCGCACGGTAACGCTGGCCATCGCGTCCAAGGAAGTCGACCTCAGCGAAGCCACTGTCGGTCCCCTTGCGCAGCAGCCCGCGCACGTCGTTGGCGGGAAGGAGCGTGGGCCCCTCGGTCAGGTCCCCGACCTGCGCGTTGCCGTGGCCGACGAAGCGCGGCGCCTCGTCGAACAGCGCGAGGCAGATCGCGTCGAGCAGCGTACTCTTGCCCGCACCCGTCGGCCCCGTGATGGCGAAGAGCTGTGCCGCGCCGAGCGTCCCCTTTGCGAGATCGACCTCGAACGGGCCGGCGAGGCTGGCGAGGTTCTCGCCGCGGATGGCCAGGATCTTCATTGGGCGTCCTCCAGAAGTTGGTGGAACACGGCGAGCAGCGCCGCGCCGGGCGGGCGCTTGAACTCGCGCTCGAACATCGAGGAGAAGACGTTCTCGGGTTGGAGGTCTGACAGCCCCTGCCCTCCGAGGGCGTCGGCCAGGGAGGCGCCGTCGCCCTTCACCGGCATCCGCAGCGAGACCAGCCGCACGCCGCGCCCCTCGACCAGCTTGAGCACCTCGGCCCGCAGGCTCGGCTGCGCCCCCTCGCGCTCGAAGGTCACCTCGACGAAGGGCCGCTCGACCACCGGCGTCGCTGGCGAGAACCGTGCGAGGTGCTGCTCGAGCTCCTTCTTGCTGGTCGCCTTCAGCTGGAGCAGCTCGACCACCCGAGGCACCGCGAGAGCGCGCTGCTCCTTCACGCGGCCCTTGTCGATGGTGAGCAGCCGAACCTCGTGGTGGTAGCCCTGCTCCGCCATCGAGAGCGGCAGCGGCGAGCCGGAGTAGCGCACGTTCTCGCGCCCACCCACGGCCTGCGCCAAGTGGAGGTGGCCCAGCGCGACGTACGCCAGTTCCTTTCCGAACAGGCTGACCGGCACCGCCTGCTGGTTGCCGACCTGCACCTTGCGCTCGCTGTCCTCGGAGACCTGGCCGCCGACCATGTAGAGGTGGCCCGTGGCGATGAGCGCCTCGCCCTTCCCGAGCCGCGCCTTGGCCGCAGCGCAGATCTCGCCGTAAACGCTCTTGGTCGCCGCGACGTGGTCGTCGCCGCACTCCGGCGGCAGGTCGCAGCGGCGCAGGAAGGGCACGGCCGCGACGATGGCCGAACGCCTGCCATCGCGGTCGAACAGCTCGACGAGCAGCCGCGAGGCGTCGATGCTGCCGTCGACCTGGCGCGTGATCGCCCCGACGACGTGGACCTTGCGGCGGCGCAGGAAGGAAGCCGGCGCATCGAGCCGCCCGGCCGAGTCGTGGTTGCCGCCCACCACCACGATCTGGAGGCCCGGGCAGCGAGCCGCCGCCGCGTCGAGGAAATCGTAATACTGTTGCTGGGCGGTTGAGCTCGGGTTCGCCTGGTCGAAGATGTCGCCCGCGATGAGGAGCGCATCGACCCGCTCTTCCTCGAGGCGCTCGATGAGCCAGCTGAGGAACTGCGCGTGCTCATTGGTGCGGTCGAACCCGTTGAGCGTGTGCCCGAGGTGCCAGTCGGAGGTGTGGAGGATCTTCATCGTGGTCTCCGGATCAGCTGCGGGCGGGACGGCGGGTACGACGGCGGTGGCGGGCGGGAGTGAGGAGCCACTGAGAGAAGAGGGCGTCGAACTTCTCGACCTGACCGCTGGTCCAGCGGACGCAGAGCGGCGGGCCGTCGCCGGTGTAGTAAGCGCGGATCGCCTCGCGCAGCTCGGAGGAGGACGCCGCGGCAGCCGCATCGACGACCGACCGGTACTCCCCCGTCGAGACGCCATGGGTGAACGGCGCCGCGCGCTCCGCCTGCAGCAGCTGCTGCGTCAGCGGCAGCGCGCTCCCGAAGTACGCCTCGGTGGTCGCGTCGTCGTCGGTGAAGTTGGACATGGTGATCATCGGCGAACCTCCCTTTCACCCTTTGGACGCCCTGCCCTGCACCCGCTGACACCACTCGTGAAGAATCCAGCTCAAGCAGCGAGCAGCGCCGCGTGCACGACCTGGCCGTCGAGCGTCAGCACGGAGCCCGTGGCCTGCCCGAAGGAGAGCCGCGAGAGGTGGCCGAGACCGACCACTGGCGCGGTCGTCGCCTCCGCGCGCGCGGCCGCCTGCAGGAACGACCGGACCTCGGTGCGCGACACCCGCGGCGCCTTCTCAGTGACCCCGCTGCGCAGCGCCGCGGCGCGCACCAGACCGGGCCAGGCGGCGGCGCAGGTCGGCGCGTCGGAGAAGAACTCGGCCACCAGCGCCGGCTTCGCGCCGTGCCGGGCTGAGGCGATCACGAGGCCTGTCGCCTGGTAGACCGGCGGCAGCGCGGCCTCGAGCGCAGCGAGCCGCTCCTCGTTGAGCTGCTCCACTTCGATGAGCGAGCCGCCGCTCTGCCGGAGCCCCGACACCGCACGCAGGCTAGCGACCTGGTCCCAGGTCTCACCCTGCATGTCGCGCCCCGCGGACGCAGAGCGCATCCGGGCGCTGCGCAGGTTCGCGTCCACCGAGGAGCGCGAGACCGTGAAGTCGTGCGCCCCCGAGTAGTGGCTGCGCGACTGCTCGACGCAGAGCGTGGGCACCACCGTGCGCTGGCCGGTGGGGAGGAGGCAGGTCTGCTCGATGGTGCGGTCCTGCCGGCCACCCTTGAGGAGGTCGGAGTCGCGGACGAGCAGCGGGAGGCGACCGCCGTTGAAGATGCCCAGACGGCGGAACCAGGCGCCGGTGCCGCCATCGACCTCTTCGATGGAGGCGAGGCCCTTGGCGACGGCGTCGCTGATGAGTGCGACGAGCGCCGTGGGTGGGCAGAGAGGGAAGACGGGGAAGACGCGGAGCGGGCCTGCGGAGGCGGGCTCGCCGATGTTGATGCGGGAGAAGAGGGAGTTCAGCACGTGGGCCTCCTGGGTTGGTGTCTGGTAGACGTGAAGAGGCGGGACAGGCTGACAGGTGGGAGGGACGATTTCCGAAGGGGCCGGCGGAGACCTGGCGCTCGGTTGACCCGTCACTCGCCGCGCTCGCGGCGCATGCGCTCCCTCAGCACCTTCGACCGGGCGCGGCCCTCCTCGCCGATGAGGAGCCCGATGATGAGGTGGTAGACGACCCGCTCGGGCTTGAGGGTATCCTCGAGCAGGACATGAAGACCCTCAGTCCAGATCAGCAGGCCGAGGTAGCCGATGCGGAAGAGCCAGAGGGTGAAGACGACGGCGATCGCGGTGAGCATTTGGGTCTCCGGTGGCTTGGTTGCACCTGGAGACTCACCGGCCCGGCGGTGCTGACACGCTCAGGGCGAAGGCTAGCAGGGGTGCTTTCGCCATCCTTCACCCTCGTCCGCACCAAGGCTTCGCCGGCGTCACGCGTGCACCTGCTACCGCGGGCGCAGCGTGAGCGTGGTGCGCTCCGCTCGGGCGCTGTCGAGGCCCGAACGCCAGCAGCGAGTGCAAAGCGGGTGGTCCTTGCGCGCCCGCTGGCGGGGGTTGGACGCCGTCGCGTAGTGAGCCGGTCGCCCGCAGGCGCATTGGTGGTGCGAGCGGTGCATGCGGTGGGCTTGCATGGACATGGGAGGCCTCCTGTCCAGGTAGATGTCTGTGGCTCCAGCGGCTGACAGGGCTGGCGTTCGGCGCACCGTGGATCGGTAAGCGAGCTTCTGGTGGAGGGGGTTCAGCGAACTCTTGCCGACGCCGCTGCGGCCCGTTGTCGACCACGTTGACCATGCCGATCTCCTCGGTGGCCTCGCGGAACGGCACGATAGTCCTCATCCGAAGTGCGCGAGGTGGGAGGGGAGGCCGGAGGTCGCGACGGCTACAGTGCGTCGGGTGCCGGTTCGGAAGGCAAATGGCGTCGGAAAGAAGAAACGACACCTCCTGTGGCTCCGGGGCCTGTCAGCCTGCGCCCCTGCCTGCGTCCCCTCCCATGGACGAACATCCCCCTTGCAAACCGCACCCTCCCAATCCGTGATGCAGCCATTCGTCCAAGGGGGAACAGTGAGCGAACACGCAGCGGACGCGCCCGAGCGCCAGGAGCAGGAAGGCCGCCGCAACACGCGCCTGCGCTTCGAGCAGTGGGTGAAGAACGCCCGCTGCGAGTCCAACGCGGTCGCCGCCATCCTTGGCGTCTCGATGGCCGAGGTGGCCAGGCGCGAGGGCCTCCCTCCCACCATGGGCCAATCGCCGTTCGCCATCGCGCGCGGCAAGCAGTTCGAGGCCTCGCTCTTCAAGGAGGACGCCAAGCGCCTGCGCGAAGCGCTCGCCGACTCGGGTGTGCCGCTCCCGAAGAGCGCGTCGCTGCGCGACCTGCGCATCCGGCTCAACGGCGGCGGGCTGCACACCCTCGATGAAGCCTTTGAGCTGACGCAGCAGCTCTTGCGCGAAGCGGCCGCTGGCGGCGCGCAGCAGGGCCTCCTTGTGCCGAGCGCCACGGTGAAGCTGCCAGGCAGCCCGCCGATGCTGCCCGAGGCGATGCTCGTGCTCGACGTGCTCCTCGTGCTGTCCGGCACGCCGCCGCGGCTGGTGGTGGGCGAGGTGAAGACGTATCCAGACCGGCACGGGCATACGGATCGCGGCGAGTTGGCCACAGCGAGGGCGCAGGCCGGCGTCTACGTGCACGCGCTGCGTGAGGTGCTCGCAGCGATGGGCCTCGACGGCAAGTTGGAGGTCTACGACCAGGGGTTCCTCGTGCTGACCAAGCCGATGACCAACTTCCCCAGCGTGCGGGCGGGTGAGGACCTCCGCTTCCAAGCCGAGCGGGCCGAGCGCGGGCTGGTGCGGCTGCGCGAGCGGGCCACTGCGCTCGCGGCCGACGCGGGCGCGCTCAAAGATCGCATCGGCGCCGTGCTCGCCGCGCCGTGCAGCTACGTGCCGTCATGCGTCTCGTTCTGCGACCGGGCCACGGGCTGCCAGGAGCGTGCGCTGGCGGCGGGCGATCCGATCGTGCTCGGCGAGGATGTCGCCCGTTTCGCGAGCGGCGTCACGCTCGACCGGATCGCCGCGCTGCTCCAGGGCGGCAAGGCCGGCAAGCCCCGCGACGAGGCTGAGCGCGTGCTGCTCATCCGCATCCAGGAAGCGAAGGGAGGCCTCGAATGAGCGCCCGCGACGTCGTGCGCAGGCTGGAGGCATTCGCGGCGGGCCGGCCCCTGCCGCGCGGGCAACGCCTTCAGGTGCGCCGGCCTGCCAAGAGCGACCTGCGCGTCGCCTTCCTCCGCATGGGGGGCGAGTCGTCACCGTGGGGCGTGGCCTGGCGCGCGGGCTCGAGCGCGGCGCAGGTGCTCTCGGTGCCGGACGCGCGCCGCAGGGACGACGTCGCGGCGATGGCGGCGCAGTTTGCACCCGCGCTGCTCGCCCACCTCGGGCATCCTGCCTTCGGGCAGATCGAAGAGGGGCAGGCGCCCGCCGCCATCTGGCTGCCGAATCCCACGCACGTGGAGATGTTCCACTTCCTCACCATCGCCTTCACGTTTGCGCGCAAAGGCGAGCCGGAGCGCATCCTGCGGCTCAACGCGCTCGGCCGCGCCGCAGGATGGCTGTTCCGTGAGGCAGAGCGGCCAGGGCAGGTCGTGGCGCTCGACGCGACGCGGGTGCTCCGCGACGCCTTCACCTTCCCGGCGGACGACATCCGGCAGGCCCACCTGGGCTACCTGCTCGCCTGGCTGACCACGGCCGGCAACGCGACCGCGCGCCGAGCCGCGGCCTCGGTAGCGGAGCAGGAGTCGGTCGCGACCAGCCTCGACCCCGAGGTGGAGCGACGTGAACTGGCGCCGCAGGTGGAGCGCAGGCGCGACGCCGAGCGGGAGCAAGATGAGGCAGGCGTGCGCGGGGCGGAGGCGAAGATCAGCGGGGTGCTGAAGCGGGAGCTGCTGCGCAGGCTCGACCTCGTCGACGCGGCCCGGGCGGCGCTACAGTCCGACCCTCGCGACGAGAACAAAGCGGTGGAGGGCCTCGTGCACCGCTCTGCCAGCCAGCACTGGCGGTACCGCTCGACGGAAGAGCGCCTCGACTCCGGCGACCCCGACGTCTTCATCCCCTCGCCGGTCACTGATCGCAACCCGCTCAGCGCGGCGATCGGCTACCGAACGGTCGAAGCGAGCGAGCAGGTCCTGGCATCGGTGCTGCTGCACGACGACGCCGATCTCTTCGCCGAGGCGGTCGCTGCCGGCGACGGCTTCCGCGGACGGATCCTCTCGGTGCGCGACGAAGGGACGGGCCGCGCGATGGTCCCGGTCTGGAGAGTCTTCGTAAAGGGCGACGGCCCCCTGCGTCTGCGCGAGGGGAGCTCTGTCTGCGTGGTCGGCCTGCCATCGCGGGAGGGAGAGATCCGTGACGTCAGGCGCGTGGACAAGGGCCGCGAGTTGGAGATCGAGATCACCGGCTTGAAGCGTGGACCCCGCGAGCCCGATCCGTCGGTGCTGGTCGCCACCGACGCGCGGCTGAAGAAGACCGACGTCGAGATGATCGGCGCCGGGCCCGACCCGTTCCAGCTGATGAAGATCAGCAAGATCTTCAACAAAGAAGGCCCGGGCGCGTGGCTGACGCACGCACGGCCAGAGACGCCCGAGCCCAGCCCGGCCGACGGGGACGAGTGACCCATGGCCACGCGCAAGCAGATCGAGCAGGAGAGCAAGCGCATCCTCAAGGAGCTGGGCGCCGCAGTCGAGGCGGAGCAGGCATTGGTTGTCGTGAAGGCCCCGCCGGGTTCGGGCAAGACCTACCTGCTCGTCGAGTCGGTGGCGGCGGTGCTGGGCAAGAAGCTGCGGGTCGCCGTCGCCGCGCAGACGAACGCGCAGGCTGACGAGATCTGCCAGCGACTCGTCGGGAGGGCAAAGCCGGTGCCCTGCTTCCGCTTCTACAGCAGCGGCGGTGGCCCGGCGGAGGACGCGCGCATCAGCTCCATCGTCAAGGCGCAGGAGATCCCCGAAGGCCCCTGCGTCGTGGTCGCCACCACCGCCAAGTGGGAGTTCAGCGTACCCTCGCCCTTCGACGTCGTCTTTGTCGACGAGGCGTGGCAGATGCCGTGGGGCCGGTTCCTCGGGTTGGGGAACGTCGCCTCGCGCTTCGTGCTGATCGGCGACCCGGGGCAGATCCCACCGGTCGTGCCCGTCGACGCCTCGCGCTGGGAGACGGCACCGCGGCCGCCGCACCACGCCGCGCCCAGTCTGGTGCTCGCGGACCCGGCTCTCAAGCCGGTGCTCCTCGAGCTGCCCGTCTCGCGGCGCCTGCCGCACGACAGCGCGGAGCTGGTGAACTCGTTCTACGACTTCCGCTTCGGCGCCTACGCGGCCGCCGGCGAGCGGCGCGTGGAGCTGTCCGGGAAGAGCAAGGACGGCCTCGACTCCGCGCTCGACCAACTCTCGGCGGCGAGCATCAGCGGGGTCACGCTCGCCTGCCCCGGCGGCAACCCGCCGCTGGAAGTCGACGACGAGATCGCCCAGCTTGTCATCGAGACCTCCAGGCGCCTGCTCGCGCGCAAGGCGGTGGTCATCGAGGAGGACCAGAAGGTCCAGCGGGCGTTGACGGCGCAGGACATCGGCATCGTCGCCAGCCACCGGGTGATGCTCGCGCGTATCGACGAGTTTCTGCCAGCTGCGCTGCGCAAGCACATCCGCGTCGACACCGCCGAGCGGTGGCAGGGTCTTGAGCGCGCGGTGATGATCGCGGTCCACCCGCTCTCGGGGGTGTCGGAGCCGTCGGCTTTCGACCTCGCGACGGGGCGCCTCTGCGTGATGGCATCGCGCCACCGGTGCGGGCTGGTCGTCGTCAGCCGCGACCACATCGGGGGCGTGCTCGAGGAGCACACGCCCACGGCCGACCAGCCGCTCGGGCAGCCCGATGTGACGGGGCGCGGCCACTCGCAGCACCTGGCCTTCTGGGGGGCGCTGCGGGAGCGGGGCAGCGTGCGGGAGCAGAGCTGAGGCTCACGCTTCCGGCTGCAATTCCGAATGGCGATGGTGTTCGTTGGCCCCTCCCGCACCACCCGGGCCACTTCCCTCGTCCCGGACCCGCCACTGAGATCGCGCCCCACCCTACGCGGAGTCTTGGTGCCTCAGCGACCCAGCCGCAGAGCAACGGGAGCAAAAGAAGGGCGTCACCCCTTCTCCAGGCACCTACGCCGCAGCGTCCTCCCTGATCTTCTTCACGATGACCTGCTCGATGAACGCCGCCAGCCCGCGCCCCTTGAGCCGCGTGTGCGCCTGCAGTTCGCGGATCAACTTCAGGCTGATCGGAACCTTCCTCACCTTCCCGTCAGGCACCGCCTTCCCGCGGTTCGCGGTCCGGCTCGCCCGGTTCTCCGCGTGCCGCGACCAGCAGAGGTTCTCCTCGCGGTTGTCATCGGGCTGATCGTTGAGGTGCTCGACGATCGCGTCCCGGCTCGGCGGCGGCCCGTGAAACGCATTCGCCACCCACTCGTGGCAGCGACGGCGGAGAAACGAGTCCTCCGGCCGCGCGTCCAATCGCTTGATCGATATCATCAGATATCCCTCATTCAGCGTCTGCGCCGGGCGCACCAGGCCGTTGCCGGCGCGCTTGTCGACGACGATGTCGCCCTGTGCGCCCACCCAGACATCCCAGGCGAGCGGTGGTTCATCGGGCAGCGTCGTGAGCCGGTACTCGGTCTGGTCCACGACGAACTTCGGGGTCTCCGCATCTGCCCGGCGCGCTGCTGCGAGTGCTGCGGAGAGAACGGCGATGTCTTGCTGCATCTGGTGCTCCTTGTTTGGGGTGTCCTTGCGGCGGCGGAGTACCGCCGTGCTGTTTCATCCGGATCAGCCTGACGGTGGTGCTGTCGATCGCTTGTACCCTCCGCTGTCGCCCTTTTCGGAAGGTGGCGGAGGCGTGGGCCAGCGGGTTTCGATCCCGGCCGGCGCGACCTAGAATTCCGTGATGCCCCTCTCCGCCGCCCCGTCCCCCGGCGCCCAGTTCCCGGCCTCCGACCTGCGCTCTCCGATGGTGCTCCCGCCGGAGCACCTGACGGTCAGGACCGAGCCCTGGCCTGTTCCGGTTGGTCTGATGCGATCCTCCCCCGCATTGCGCTCACAACCGGATGACGTCGCCGACGACGACCTGTGGGCCGAGGAGGATGAGCTTCAGCGGAACCCCTGCGCCTCGCTGGCGAGGGTCGCCGTTGGGCTCCAACTCCAGGGAACGCCGGCCACCTTCCCGGCGCTGGCCGCGGTGGCGCTCGGGGCTCCCGTCCGGAAAGCGTTGGACAAGCTGCAGCAAATGGCGTCCGGCGACGCGAAAGCGTTCCAGTACGAGCTCGCCGCGCTCATCGCGAAGTGCGCGCCCACTGGGTCGCGGCCTCCCCGCTTGCGACGGCTCTCCGACGCCGTGGAGACCAGCGTGAGCTGGCTCTGGTCCGGCTGGATACCCCGTGGCACGCTCACCATCGTGCAGGGCGACCCCGGCGCTGGGAAGACCCTGGTGGGCCTCTCCCTCGCCGCCTGCCTCTCCCGCGGCGAGCAGCCCGGCTCGGGGCCAGCACCCACGCCCTGCCTGCCGGAGTCCACCCTCTTGTTGATGACCGAGGACACGAGCGGCTCGGCGAAGGCTCGGCTCCGCGCCCTGCGCGCCGACAACGAGCGCGTCTTCTTCAACGACCCGATGGAGGAGGGGCGGCGCTTCAGCCTGCCCAGCGGCATCGATTGGCTCGAAGCCCGGATCAACGAGCACCACGCAAGACTGGTCGTCCTCGATCCGTTCGCAGACCTACTGGATTTGGGGCTCCACCTCGGCGATGCGCAGGGCATGCGCGCGGCGCTCCTGGCTCTCACTGGACTCGCCGTCCGCACCGGCGTCGCCATCCTTCTCGTGCGGCACCTGACGAAGGGCGGCTCTCAACGGGACCGCGGTGTCGGGAGCCACGCGCTGATGGCTGTCGCCCGCGCGGTGCTGCAGGTCGACGTCAGCAGCCTCGACCCGAACCGGCGGGTGCTGACCTGCTTGAAGACCATCGGCCCCAAGCCGCCGCCGGTCGAGTTTGACGTCGTCGCAGCCGCGCATGGGGAGACGCGGATCGAATGGCTCGAGGCCCCCGGCGCCGAGCCCGCGCGGTGCGCTCCTGGCCCCCGGCCGCTGGCGCGCGAGGCTGCCGAGGAGTTCCTCATCGTCACCCTCGCCTACGGCGCCCGGCGCGTGCAGGAAGTGCAGGCACTGGCGGCTGCTCGCGGGATCAAGACGAAGACGCTCCGCAACGCTTACGAGCACCTGTCCATCCAGACGAGGCGGGTGGGCAACGTCGTCAGTTGGGAGCTCCTCCCGCTGCAGGTGCCCGGTGCGCATGTGCACGCTGAGCGGTCGAGGATGATCCGGGGCATGTAGGGCAACAAGCCCGTCTTCGCTCTGACATCTGGCGCCTCCCTGCGCGAGGACAACCGGGGCAACCAGGGCGACAAGCGCGAAGCCGCTCGGGTCTCTCCGCAGGCGCAGTGCGCTCGAACCTGGGCAACCAGGGCACGCGGGCCCACGCGCCGATCCGAAGTCGGCGCCCCTACGCGGGTATCAGGAGCAATGAGAGCAGCCGCCGTTGGCGACGCGCTCCCCTGCCCGGTGTGGTTCGCAGTTCGTCGGCTCGCGCCGGCGCCGCAACCGGGGCCCCACTTACTCCGAAGTGCTCAACGGCCGGGAGGCCGTGCTGCATGTCCATTGTTACGCGTTCGTCCCCTGTCTCCTTCATCGACGAGTTCAAGACCGCCGTAGCCGACGTCCTCCGCGCGGAGCTGCCGCGCATTCTCCGGGAGACCTCTCCCTCCACCGTGGCCGAGCGCCGCCCGACCTGCTCGGTGGCAGAGGCCGCGAAGGTC
>JAYWAO010000323.1:0-4659 GCA_043782365.1 Deltaproteobacteria bacterium | reverse complement strand
GCGCCGCGAGCGTGACCGCGGGCGTGCCGCCGGAGAGCGCGACGCCGCTCAGCTGGTAGCGCCCGCTCTCGCCGCGGCCGAGCGTGGTGGACGACGGGGTCAGCACCAGCGCGAAGTCGGGCCCGTCGGAGCCTGGCGGGCAGTTGGGCAGCCGGAAGGAGACCGCGCGGGTGGACCAGTTGAAGACGCCGGTCGCGGGCAGGTACTCGCTGGTGAAGAAGAAGGTGCAGTCGTCGGTGGGGTCCACGGTCATCGAGGCGTAGTCGCCCCAGCGGGAGAGGCTGGTCTGCGCGCCGGCGCCGTCGATGGCGACCACCTCCGCGAGCGTCAGGCGGCCAGGCGCGTCGGCGGCGAGGCGGCCCGTGATGCGCAGCCCCGGCTGCGAGGTGGGGCCCGCGACGCTGTAGCCGAGCGCGAGGTTCCCGGCCTGGTCCATCGCGGCGCTGCCCATCCAGCGGTACGCCGCGTCGGGCGCGTAGGTGCCCTGCTGGAAGAGCTGCGCGTCGCCGCTCTGGTCGAGGCGCAGCTCGTACCAGCGCACGCCCGTGTGGGCGACGCCGCCGGGCACGCTGACGGTGTGGTTGACCACCAGCGACTCGTGGTCGCCGAAGCTGCGGTAGGCGTACCGGTTCATCAGGCGGTCGCCGAGCGTGTCGAGCGTGACCCCGCCCTGCTCTTCCACGCAGCTGCCGCCAGCGCCGCAGGGGTACAGGTAGTCGGCCACCTTGAGCGTGGTCGGGCCGGTCAGGGTGGTGCTCGCGGGCTGCGCCCAGTCGACGTGAAACTTCCAGGTGGCCAGCTCGCCCTCGGCGCCGCCGAGCGCGACCACCGGGTTGGGCGCGCCGGGCTTGGGCAGGGTCTTGCCGTCGAGCGAGGCGGCGAGCAGGCCGCCGAAGCCCGTGCCGACCTTGAAGCACTGCTGGGTGGCCGCCTTTCCGCCGAGCATCTTGGCCCGGTCATAGGCGCAGACCTCGCCGCCGCGCCACGACTGGCGGGAGTTCTCGTTGAAGAGGTTGAAGGTGGCGTAGTAGGCGTCGGGCCAGAGCGAGACCTTGGGGTAGTCGTTGAAGTACTTGTCCTCGAAGGCATAGAGCCAATATCCGCCCAGCGGGTCGCCCGTCTTGGAGACGGCCACGCACTCGAAGTAGGAGGGCGCGGGCTGGCTCGGGTTCACCGTGTTGGTGACGGCGAACTGGGTGAGCACCCAGCGGTCGGCGAGCTGGTCATAGAGCACCACCGGGTCGCCGTCGTTGTCGAGCTCGCAGGCGCCGCCGAAGCCCGCGAACATGACGTTGGCGGGCTGCGGGCCGTAGAGCACCGCGCCGGTCTTCTTGTCGAAGACGGCGAAGTCGGTGTTGACCATCTGCACGAAGTGGCTCGGGCCCACCGCGCCGTTGGTGTCGGGGGGGACGCCGTGGATGCGGTAGTCGGCGAGCCCGATGCCGACGCCGAGGAAGTTCGCGCCGGCCTTGATCCCGCTGGGCGAGACCAGCGGCGCCAAGAGCGGCGGCTGCAGCGCGGGATCGGTGGCGCCGGCGGCGCGCGTGGAGTGGTGCGGGATCGGGCGCGGCTCCGGCGCTTCGCGCGGCGGACCCGTGGTGGTGCGGGTGGGCAGGAGCCAGAGCGGCGCGGAGGAGGCGTGCCGCGCCGGGCTGACCTCGGCGTCCGCGCGGACCACCGTCTCAGCCTCCGCCTCCGGCGCCGCGGCCGTCGCGGCGAGCAGTCCGCCGGGGAGTGCGGCCAGCGAGAAGAGGGCCGCTGCGGCGCGGAGGGCCTTCAGTCCGAACGGGCTCTGCGAGTCAGTCATCGGTCGCTACTATCAGTCAATCGCCTTCCGGCCAATCATCCAGGCATCCAGCGATCGCCCCTCCGGCTACCCGAAGCTGACCAGGTGGTAGTTCTTCTTCCCCTTGCGCAGCACCAGGTGACGGCCGGCGATCAGGTCGCTCGCCTTCACCACCGCGGCCGCGTCCGAGACGCGCTCGTTGTTCAGGTAGACCCCGCCGGCCGCGAGGTCCTTCTTCGCCTGCCCCTTCGACGGGCAGAGCTGCGTCTCGACCAGGAGGTCCACCAGCGCGAGGCCCGCCGCCAGCGCGTCGGCCGCCTTCTTGGTGCCGGGCGCGCCCGAGAGCACGTCGAGCAGCGTCGCCTCGTCGAGCGCGCGGATGCCCGCGCCGAAGAGCGCCTGGGTGGCCGCCTCGGCCCGCTGCAGCTCGGCGTCACCGTGCACCAGCCGCGTCACCTCCTGCGCCAGCGTCACCTGCGCGAGCCGCTTCTCGGGCTCGGTCTTCACCGACGCCTCGAGCGCGGCGAGTTGCTCGTGCGTGAGGAAGGTGAAGAACTTGAGGAACGTCCCGACGTCGGCGTCCGGCGTCTGGATGAAGAATTGGTAGAATCGATAAGGCGAGGTCCTGGCCGCGTCGAGCCAGATGGTGCCCTGCTCGGTCTTGCCGAACTTGGTGCCGTCGGCCTTGGCGACCAGCGGGTGGGTGAGGCCGAAGACGTCGTTGGCGTCGCTCTCGGCCACCGGCTCCGTTTCGGCGGCCGCGCGCATGCGCCGGATCAGCTCGCCGCCCGCGGTGATGTTGCCCCACTGGTCGGAGCCGCCGATCTGCAGCCGGCACCCCTCGCGGTCGTGGAGGACCTTGAAGTCGTAGGCCTGCAGCAGCATGTAGGAGAACTCGGTGTACGAGATGCCGTGCTCGCGGTCCTCGAGGCGGGCGCGCACCGACTCCTTCGCCATCATGTGGTTGACGGTGAAGTGCTTGCCGACGTCGCGGAGGAAGCCGATGAACGAGACGCCCGCGAACCAGTCAGCGTTGTTGACCACCTTCGCCGCGGCCGGGCCGGTGAAGTCGAGGAAGCGCTCGATGATCTTCTGGATGCCAGCGAGGTTCTTCTGCAGCTGCGCCTCGCCGAGCAGGTTGCGCTCCTGCGACTTGCCGCTGGGGTCGCCGATCATGCCCGTGGCGCCGCCGACCACCGCGATGGGCCGGTGCCCGGCCTGCTGGAAGCGGCGCAGCGTGAGCAGCGGCAGGAGGCTGCCGACGTGCAGCGCGTCCGAGGTCGGGTCGAAGCCGCAGTAGAGCGTGAGCTTCTCGGCCTCGAGCGTCTTGGCGAGCAGGGGCGAGGTGACCTGCTTGACGATGCCGCGCGCTTCGAGGTCTTGGTACAGGTTCATGGGCGATTCCCTGAGGTTCACTGTCGATATCAGCTAATACGCGTTGCGGGAGAGGAACCCGAACGCCACCGTCCGAGCGAGGATCTTCAGATCGAGCAGGAGCGACCAGTGCTCGATGTAATAGAGGTCATATTCGACCCGCTTCTCGATGCTGGTGCGGCCGCGCAGGCCGTGGATCTGCGCCCAGCCGGTCATCCCGGCCTTCACCATGTGGCGCAGCTGGTAGCGCGGGATGCGGCGGCGGAACTTCTGGATGAACACGGGCCGCTCGGGCCGCGGGCCGACGAGGCTCATCTCGCCGCGCAAGACGTTGACGAGCTGCGGCAGCTCGTCGAGGCTGCTGCGGCGCAAGATGGCTCCCAGCGCGGTCGTGCGCGGATCGTCCGCGGCCGCAAACGTCGCGCCCGCGACCTCGGCGTCCAGCTTCATCGAGCGGAACTTGAGCATCTGGAAGGCCTGCCCGTCGAGCCCGACCCGCTCCTGCCGGAAGAGCACGGGGCCTTTGCTGGTGAGCTTCACCAAGAGCGCGAGCAGCGCCAAGAGAGGCGAGAGCAGCGCCAGGATGAGCACGCCGAAGAAGAGGTCGAAGGCGCGCTTGGAGAGCGCGTTGATGCCGAGCACGCCGGTGCTCTGGAGGTTGACGATCGGCAGGCCGCCGAACTCCTCGAGGCCGCCGAAGAGCGTCGCGTACTGGTAGACGTCGGGCACCAGCTTGACGTCCACCGTGGTGTCGGCGAGCAGCTCCATCGCGCGCGGGAGGTGGTGCGCCGAGCGCGAGGGCAGCGCCACCAGCACCTGATCGACGCCGCGGGTCTCCAGCACGTTCTTCAGATCGCGCAGCGTGCCGATGACGGGCACGCCGGCCACGTCGGTGCCGACGCGCTTCTTCGTCACCGAGAGCACGCCCACCATGCGGAAGCCCAGCTCCTTGTGGGCGTCCACCGCCTCGATCACCTGCCGCGCCAGCCGGCCCGCGCCCAGCACCAAGACGAAGCGCAGGTTGTAGCCGCGGGCGCGCAGCAGCATCAGCGCTTCCTTGAAGAGCAGCCGCACCATCCCGACGCCGACGAACGAGAGCCCGGTGAAGATCAGCAGCATCCCGCGCGAGTAGCGCGCCTCGCGGATGAAGTAGGTGAGGACGACCAGCAAGACGCCCGCTGCCAGCGTGGCCTGCAGCACCGAGACGAGCTCGTCGAGGGTGCTCTTCTGCCGCTGCGGCTGGTAGAGCCCCGCCGCCCGCAGCGAGAGCGGCCAGAGCACCAGCGCCAGCGCGCCGACGAAGAGCGTGTCCTCGGGGGTGGGGAGCTCGCTGAAGGGGAAGGTCTTCGGCGAGCCGAAACGGATGCTCCACGCGCCGGCGAAGGCGACCGCGACGATGGCGACGTCGAGGAGGGCGCGCAGGGCGACGAAGAGCTGGTGGTGCCGCTTGAACACGGCGGGTTGCTATCACGGGCGCTCGACCGGCGTCACCTCGACCG
>JAYWAO010000322.1:0-4664 GCA_043782365.1 Deltaproteobacteria bacterium | reverse complement strand
CGCCGTCGCCCTTTTGGGAGCGGGCGACGAGCTCTGCATCTGGAGGCTGGCCGTCGGCGGGGAGCTCAGCCTTGGGCGTACTTTGGAGTGTTGGTTCGGGCAAGCAGGGCGGAACCTAAGGCAGGCGGCGGTGCAAAGCAAGGGGGCGCTCTGGTCGGAGACCGCCAGCGCGGTCGATCCTGGTTCCAAGGCACTGCCTGCGGCTACTCCCACCCCGGCGGCGCCAACGACACGTCGGCCCGGTCTGCGGGCGAGAGGTCGAGGAACGCGGCCATCACGTTGTTCGCGGTGAGCCGCCGCTGCCACTCCCACGACAGGCGGCCCTGCATCCGCAGCGCTGCGCAGACGCCGTCGATCACCTCGCCCGGCGTGGGCTGCGAGGGCAGGTTCGCGCGCACTTGCATGCGCAGGCGCGGGTCATCCCCCTCGCCGAAGGCCGCGCACAAGAGCGCGTAGATGGCGTTGTCGATTTCGTTCTCATGCTGCAGGCGAACGTTCGATAGATCGTCGATCTGGGTGGCGACCGCGGCTCCCATGGTGCGCTTCCTCCGGGGCGAAAGCCCTCTTGGAGAGGAGCGAGGGAGCAAGCGGCGGGCCACGCGCGAGGCGGGCCCTTGGTCGCGTCCTGAGAGGAGGCCATTCGGGGAGCGGCGCGCCGGTGCCGCTCCTGGGGCGCGCTCGAGGCTTCTTCCAGGCTACGGGAAGATCTTCCCCGGATTGAGCAGCCCGAGCGGGTCGAAGGCGACCTTCAGCCGCTTCTGCAGCGCGATCACCTCCGGCGCCTGCTCCTTGGCGAGGAAGGCCCGCTTGGCCGCGCCCACGCCGTGCTCGCCGGTGATCGTCCCGCCGAACGAGAGCGCCGCGGCCATCAGGTCGTCGACGGCGGCGTGGTTCGCCTCGCGCTCGGCGGCGGTCTGGAAGAGCAGGTTCGCGTGCAGGTTGCCATCGCCTGCGTGGCCATAGCTCGCGACCGGGATGCCGTACTTCTCGCCGATGGCGGTGACCGCCTTGATCATCGCCACCAGGTGCCCGCGCGGGACGCAGATGTCCTCGGAGATCTTGAACGGGCGCAGGTCCATCAGCGCGGTGGAGATCATCCTGCGCGTCTCCCAGATCCGGCGGCGCTGCGCCTCGTCCTGGGCGGCGACGATGTCGAGCGCGCCCGCCTCCATGCACTTCTCGCCGGCCTGGCCGAGCTCGTCGGTGATGGCGTCGGAGTTGCCGTCGAACTCGATGATCACGGCGCCGCCGACGTTGTCGGGGAACTTGAACGGCGCCCGCGGCGAGACCGCGCGCATCACCACCCCGTCGAGCAGCTCGCACGCGCGCGGCAGGAGGCCCGCGTTGAAGATCGCCTGCACCCCGGCGGCGGCGTGCTCCTCGTCGGGGAAGAAGGCGATCATCGTCTCGGCGCGGCGCGGGAGCGGGATCAGCTTGAGGGTGGCCTGCGTGATCACCGCGAGCGTTCCCTCGCTGCCGACCAGCAGCTGCGTCAGGTCGTAGCCCGCGACGCCCTTCCAGGACCGGTGGCCGCACTTGATCAGCGTGCCGTCCGGGAGAACGGCTTCGAGGCCCAGCACCCAGTCGCGGGTCACGCCATACTTGAGCGCGCGCGGCCCGCCCGCGTTGTGCGCGAGGTTGCCGCCGATGGTGCACCACTGCTGCGAGTTCGGGTCGGGCGGGTAGAAGAGGCCCTGCGCCTCGACCGCCTTTTGCAGCGTCTCGAGGATGACGCCGACCTCCACCACCGCGACGCCGTCGGCCGGGTGGATCTCGAGGATCCGGTTGAGCCTCTCGGTGGAGAGCACGATGCCACCCTGCTCGGCGAGCGCGCCGCCGCTCTTGCCAGAGCCGCCGCCGCGCGGGACGACGGGCACCTTGTGCGCATGCGAAAAGCGCAAGGTGGCCTGGATGTCGGCCACGTCGCGCGCGAGGACCACCGCCTGCGGAGGGAACCTGCCGAGGCCGCTCTCGTCCTTGTCGTAGGCGGCGGTGCCCTCGCCGGCAGGGATGACCTTCGCGCCAGGGGGCAGCGCGGCGAGCAGGGCGGGGACGAGGTCGGGCGTGAGCACGGGGATCTCCAGCGGGAGGCAGACAGCGAGCGGGCGGGAGCCTAACCGATGGAGGGTCGCGCATGCGCCACGGATTGCCGCGGCCGTACGCGCGTGCGCGTCCTACCCGAACGCCTCCACCGCGCTCCCCGTCAGCGCAAACGGCGCTTCGCAGGCGAGGTAGCGCACCACGTTGGCGATGTCCGCGGGCTGCATCTGGGGAGGGAAGGGCGTCTTCGCCAGCATCTCGGTGTCGGTGGAGCCCGGCAGCACCGTCGCGCAGAAGATGCCGAGCGGCCGGCCCTCCTCGGCGAGCGACTTGATGAAGCCGGTGAGGCCCCACTTGCTGGCGTTGTAGGCGGCGGCGCCGGGCGTGCCGAGGGTGCCGCTGATCGACCCGATGGCGAGCACGCGGCCCGCCCTGCGCGCGGCCATCGCCGGCCAGACGGCGCGGGCGCAGAGGAAGGCGCCCTTGAGGTTCACGTCGAGGACGCGGTCCCACTGGGCATCTGAAAAGCAGGCGAGGTCGCCGCGCTCGAGGACGCCCGCGTTGAGCACTGCCACCTCGACGGGGCCGTGGAGGGCGGCCGCGTCGCGGAGGAACTCTTCCACCGCGGCGGCGTCGCTGACGTCGCAGCGGGCGCAGTGGCCGCGCGCACCGGGCGGCAGCGCCGGGATCGAGCCCGACGCGCAGAGGGCAAGCGAGGCGCCTTCGGCCGCGAGCGCCTCGGCGATGGCCCGGCCGATCCCGCGCGAGGCGCCGGTGACGAGGCAGAGCTTTCCTGAGAGCCTGCCCACTAGCGAGAGCCCCGGCGCGCGCGTTCGAACATGTGTCTTACTCCTCGGCCCGGCGCGCGAGGGTGGCGCGGAGCCCGGCGTCCTGCTCGAACACCCCGCTCCACGCCTCGACCAGGATGCGGCTGCGGGCCTGCCTGCGCCCGCGCACCTGCATGCAGCCGTGCTCGGCGCTGATGACGACACCCGCACCGCGCGGCCCGAGCGCCTCGGTGACCGCATCGCAGAGGCGGTGCACCAGGACCTCTTGCAGGATGAGCCGGTGCGCGAGCGCGTCGAGCGCCTCGGCGATCTTCCCGAAGCCCACCACGCTCTTCTCGGCCACGTAGCCCACCGCCGCGACGCCCTTATAGGGCAGCAGGTGGTGCGGGCACATCGAGTGGAACTCCAGCTGCGAGGCCACCACCAGCTCGCCGGGCCGGGGCGCGGGGACCAGCGAGGAGCGCAGGAGCGCCGCCGGGTCCTGCCCGTACCCGTCGAGGAACTCCTCGCTCCAGGCGCGGGCCACCCGGGCGGGGGTCTCGCGGGTCTCGGGGTCGAGCTCCGCGCCGCTCGCGAGGAGGAACGCCTCCAGCGCCGCCGCCATCGCCGCGCGGTCGGGTGCGCGCGCCGGCCGATCGGGCAGGCTCACTGCAGCCCGCCGGGCCCGCGGTACACCACGCAGGCGGTCGGGATCTCCCACAGCCGCACCTCGAACAGCCCCGGCAGGTGCCCGCTGAGCTGCACCCAGAGCCAGGTCGCGATGTTCTCGGCGGTGGGGTTCTCGAGGAAGTCATTGAGCGTCTTGTGGTCGCACCACGCGAGCACGCGCTCGTTCACTACCTTGTCGACGTCGCCGAAGTCGATGACCAGCCCCTGGAAGGGGTCGGGCTCGCCGCGGAGCACCACCTGCAGCTTGTAGTTGTGGCCGTGCATGTTGACGCACTTGCCCGGGTGGCGGGGCAGGCGGTGCGCGGCGGCGAAGGTGTACTCGACCTCTAGCTGGTGCATGGCGTCTCCAGATGCCGCTCGTGGGTGGCGGGTGCTGCGCTGAGCGATGTGGGCGTTTGCGAATCGATCCACCGCCCCACGACTCCTATCTTACCGCAAGCGCCGGAATCTTCCGGCGCTGGCCCGCGGCGACCGATGGCCGGCACTCGGGACTCCCCTCCCTCCCGGCGTCGTGGTCGCGGATTTGACAGGCGATCGGACCGCTTCGATCATGACGCAAGTCATGACACCAAGGCGGCCCGGCGCTCCGGGGAATGGACGGTACACCTCCTTGGCTCCCGAGACCGCTCGCGCATTCCGCCACGTACTCCCGTCGCACACCTCCTCCAACGATTCGACCGGGCCCGTGGTGGAGCTGTACTCCCGCGCCCTCGTCCCCACTTCGCACGGCCCGCTCGAGATGGTCGTCTTCCGCGAGCGCGGCACCGGCAAGGAGCACGTCGCCGCGGTGAAGGGGAACGTCGCGGGCCACGAGGGCGTGCTCGCCCGCGCGCACTCCGAGTGCCTCACCAGCGAGATCTTCGGCTCGCTCAAGTGCGACTGCAAGGACCAGCTCGACAAGGCGCTGGCCGCCATCTCGCGCGCCGAGCGCGGGGTGGTGCTCTACCTACGCCAGGAGGGCCGCGGGATCGGCCTGGGCAACAAGATCCGCGCCTACGCGCTGCAGAACCAAGGCGCCGACACCTACGAAGCCAACCGCCGCCTCGGCTTCGCCGACGACCTGCGCCACTACGACGTCGCCGCCGAGATGCTGCGACAGCTGGGCGTGAAGTCGGTCGATCTGATCACCAACAACCCGCTCAAGGTGCAGGGCCTGGAGGCGGAGGG
>JAYWAO010000321.1:0-4665 GCA_043782365.1 Deltaproteobacteria bacterium | reverse complement strand
CTCTAGCGCGACGATGGTGTTCTCGAAGGTCGCGGGGGCCGGGTCGCTGGCGATCTTCTCGACGTCGGCGAGGTTCTCCGCGATCGCGAGGGCCATCGCAGGCGCGAGGTCGGCCACGGTGAAGCGGCCGAACGGAGGAACGCCGCCATACGGACCGGTCCAGGGGGCGAGCAGCGCGGCCACACCGGGCGCGAGCGCGGCGGCGGCCTGGGCAGCGGGCGCGGCGGTCTTGGCGACGGCCTCTGTTGCGGGCGCTGCGACGGCGGCGGCGCCTTGCTTCGCGGTGGGGGTGGCGCAGGAGGCGAGCATGGGGAGCAGGGCCAATCCCGCGCGGAGCGGGCGGAGGGGGAGGTTCATGGGGCGACCGTTTAGCACGGGTGGGAGGGGAGAACAGCGCCTGCCGGACCAGCCGCCGGCAATCTCTAGAAACGTCGAACGCGCAGGGGCGCAGAACGCTGAGGGCCGCGGAGGGAATCTTGGGGACCGCAAACGTGGCGATGGCAACCAGCCTCGTCGCCAGGCCCCCCCAAAACCTCCGCGGCCCTCCGCGTTCTCCGCCCCTCCGCGTCAAAATTCTTCTAGCGTCGACCCGACCTGGCTGGTTGGGCCATGGCCCGAGCCTTGCTAAACCGGAGCCCATGTCGAACCGCTCCTTCACAAGTCTCTTCGCCGTGGCCGGCCTGCTCGCGGCCTGCGACCCGCCAGCGCCCCCCGCGCGCCGCGGCTTCTACTCGTGGCGGACCACGTTCTCGCTCTCTCCCACCGAGCGGGCCGCGCTCGAGCAGCAGCACGTCGAGCGCCTCTACCTGCGCTTCTTCGACATCGAGCTGGTGCAGGCTGGGAGCGGCCCGGCGGTGCCCGCGGTGGTGGCGCCGGTGACCCTCGGGGCGGAGCCTGCGCTGCCTCGCGGCGTCGAAATCGTGCCGGTGGTGTTCCTCAAGAACCAGGCGCTCAGCCACCTGGGCGCGGGCGGCGCGGCCCGGCTCGCGGAGCAGCTCTTCGCGGAGGTCGAGAAGCGCGCGGCCTTGCTGGGCGCGGGCCCCGTGCGCGAGCTGCAGCTCGACTGCGACTGGACCGCCAGCACCCGCGAGGAGTTCTTCGCGCTCGCCCGGGCCGTACAGGCGCTCGCCTACAAAGAGGGCGCGCAGGTGTCTGCGACCCTGCGCCTGCACCAGCTGAAGTACCGCGAGCGCACCGGGGTGCCGCCCGTTTCGCGCGGCATGGTGATGCTCTACAACCTCGCGCCGGTGAGCGGCGCGCCGGGGGCGCGGGCCATCTACGATCCACAGATCGCAGAGTCCTATCTCTCGCGGATGGACGACTACCCGCTGCCGCTCGACGTCGCGCTGCCGCTCTTCGCCTGGACGGTGCAGTCGCGCGGGGGCCGTGTCGAGCGCCTGCTCGACGGTGTGGCGGAGGCCGACCTCGCCGCTGAGTCGGGCTGGCTGCGCCGCACTGGCCCGGGCCGGTTCATCGCGCAGGAGAGCCGCTTCTTCCAAAGCGGATTCGTGCGCGAGGGCGACCTGCTGCAGGCCGACGCCGCCAGCCCCGCCGACGCGCTCGACGCCGCCAGCCGCGCCGCCGCCCACCTCGCCGCTGCCAGGGCCGATACCAGCACGGGTCCGCGGACGATCTCCCTCTTCGACCTCTCCGACAGGAACCTGCGCCGCCATGACCCAGCGAGCCTCGACCGGCTCTTCCGCGCGATTCGGTAAGCGCACTACCGAATCGCTCCGTCGCGCGCGGGTCCCGGGCGCGCTGCTCGGGGCTGCGCTGCTCGTCGCGCTCGGCTTCGCGGTGGCGCGGCCCGTGCCTGCCGAGGCCTGCGGCTGGGCGCCCGACGAGATCGACGACCTGACGACCTTCGATCCGCACCTGCTCGCCGGCGCCGAGCTGCCGGGACTCTTCTACGACCCATTCCACTCGGGCTTCGGGCCGGGCTGCGACGACTGCTTGAAGAAGGCGCTCCTCGCCGATTGGGCCGGAGACCTCGACGGCGCGCTGCCGGAGGGCGCCTGGGAGCGGATCCTCTTCCAGGCCACGCTGCCCGAGCTCGACCAGCTGATCTTCTCGGCCAAGGGCAAGCGGGGCGCGCAGCCGCCGCAGTGGGCGCCTTCCGTCGCGAAGCTCTCGGGACCGGCCAAGGAGAGGGTCGTCGCCGCGCTCTACTTCACGGGCTTCGCGCGGCGGGTAGAGCCGATGGCGCAGCTGGAGGTCGATGCGACCTCGGGGAGCCCGGGCGCCGCGGCGGCGCTGCTCAAGGGCGGCGATGCGGCGCTCGCCCGCGCGCAGGGCGACTTCCTGCAGCAGCGGTACGCGTTCCAGCTCCTGCGGCTGCGGTATTACAAATCCGCGCCCGAGGCCGCGCTCGCGTGGTTCGACGCGCACGAGCCCAAGCTGCGCGGACCCTCGGCGAACCTGGCGGCGCGCGCGCACCACTACGCAGCCGGCGCTGCGCTGCGGGCGGGCCAGCGGCCGCGGGGGCTGCTCGAGCTGGCGAGGGTGTATGCGCAGGAGCCCGCGTTGGCTCCGCAAACGGCGCGGGACTTCACCCCAAGCGGCGAGCACGAGTGGCAGGCCGCGCTGGCCCTCGCCAAGGGCGACCCCGAGCGGCTCGCGCTCTGGACCCTGGTGGGGCTGCGCCACGACGCGCTGACGGCCGCGCAGAGGAGCTTTGCGCTCTCGCCCGAGACGGACCGGCTGGCCCTCCTCCTGGTGCGCGAGCTGACGCGGGTCGAGCAGCTGGGCGAAGACCCGCGGAAGCTGGAGGCGCTCGCGCTGCAGATCGCCGCAGCCCCCAAGGCCGACCGCCCCTGGGTGGCCGCGCTGGTGGCAGCCCACGGCGCGGCCCTGCGCGGAGACGTTCCTGCGGCCCGCGCGCGGGTGGAGCAGGCGCGCGCCGCGCTCACCAAGGTGGGTCCCAGCGGGTCCGGCGACGTCGCGGCCCGGCTCGCGGCGCAGGCCGACGCCACCCTCTCGCTCGCGCTCTTCACCGACGCCCGCTCCGACGCCGCCGCGCGCGACGAGGCGGTCAGGCGCGCTAACCCGCTCCCCGACCGCTTCGACCGCAAGCACGCGCTGCTGGCGCGGCTGAAGAAGCAGCTCGCGCTCGCCTCGCCGCCCGCGCTCGCCGAGCTGCTCCAGCCCACCTCGACGGACGCGAACGAGAAGGAGCTCGGCCGCTGGCGCGATCCGGCCTTCGTGCGCGCGGTCGCCGCGATCGTGCGCGCGCCGCAGTCAGAGGTGGAGCGGTACGCGGTGCAGGAGGCGCGCGCCACGCCGGCCGACCTCGATCGCGAGCTGTCCTTTGCCCATCTCTGGCGCGGCGAGCTCACGCTCTCGGCGGCGGCGTTGGCGCAGGACGCGGAGCCGCTGCTGGTCGATCCCTTCGAGCCCTCGTGGCGCGACCTCCCGGGCAGCGGGCCGGGGCCCACCTACGCGGCGTTCGGGCGGCGGCTGGTCGACCTCGAGCAGCGCGCGAAGCGGCCCGACGACGACGGCGCGCAGGCGGCGTTCATGCTCGGCGTCGCGCTCTACAACCTGACCCGGCACGCCCCCGCGCGCGCCGTGCTCGGGCCGACGCACCAGTACACCAGCGACGCGCGGCCAGCGCTCTCGTGGCTGCAGCGCGCCTACGGCCAGGCGCGCGACAAGGAGCTGAAGGCGCAGATCGCGTTCCAGGGCGCGAAGGCCGACTTCGAGCAGCAGGTGTTCGAGCGGCGAGGGAGCGACCGCTTTCTCGAGGGTCCGCTGCCCGTGCCCGCGAGCTGGTACGCGCGGCTGGCGGCGCTCGAGGGCACGGGCTACCAGAGGGAGGCGCTCGCCGAGTGCGGCTACTACCGGCGCTGGCGCGCGCAGCACCCTTGAGGCCGGCGGGGGCCACGGACCGCGCCCGGAGGCTCTGGCCCCTCCCGCACTTCTTTCGGCGGCCGCGCCGGATGCGCGTACACTGCGCCCTCGATGAGCGCTCACTCCACCCGCCGAATCGGCGCAGCGATCTGCCTCGCGGTCCTCTCCCTTGCAGGGGCCTCCGCGCGCGCCGACGGCTTCAAGGCCGACGACCCAGGCGCCTTCTTCCCCGGCCAGGTGGACCTCACCCGCTCGTCCGGCATGGGCGGCGCCCACTCGGCGATCGCCACCGGGAACGACGCGCTCCTGGTCAACCCCGCGGGCCTCTCGCAGACCCGGCGCTACCACTTCCAGTTCGACGGCGGCTTCGACTCGCGCTCGAACGGCCGCGTCTACTCGCTCTCGGTGGTCGATTCTTCGTCGATCTCCGCGGGCAGCGGGCTGCTCTTCCAGAACTGGGCCTCGGGCGTAAGCCCCGACGGCCGCGCTTCGGGCTGGCTCGGCGGCGTCGGGTATTCGTATTACACGGGCAACTTCTTCTTCGGCGGCATGACCAAGTACCTGCGCTTCAACGGCAGCTACGGCGAGATCCGCCAGTTCGTGCAGGACGCGGGCATGCTGGTGCGCACGGGTGACTTCGCCTGGTCGGCGGTGATGCAGAACCTCTCCACCAGCGCGGTGCCGCTCTTTCCCTTGAACAGCACCATCGGCGTCGCCTGGGGCAGCGACACCGACTGGCACCTCGCCGTCGACTACAAGACCGACCTCTCCGACCTCGACCACTGGAAGCACCGGCTCAACAGCGGGATCGAGATC
>JAYWAO010000320.1:0-4676 GCA_043782365.1 Deltaproteobacteria bacterium | reverse complement strand
GCCGCCCGAAGCCACCGTCTGCACCAGGTCGAGCCGGCCCTCGCGCCAGGCGCCGATGGTCTGGTCGGCGAACTCCTGGAACTCGCGCAGGTCGCCGCCCTTGGCGCGCGGGGGCGGCGGCGTGAACGGCGCGGGCTCGGCGCGCAAGAGCGGCCAGCGGTTGCCCAGGTCGGTGCGCTCGGCGAACCAGGCCCGCAGAAGCTGGCGCAGCTCTGCGTGATACTTCGACTCGTCGGGAGCCGCGCGGGCGACCGCAGCGCGCGCGAGGAACTGCGCGCGGGCGTGCTCGAGGGCGAGCGACCGCGCAGCCCGGTCTTCGGACGCGGTCCAGGCCCGGAACCCGAACAGGGCCAGGGCGGCGAGGAAGAGCACGGGCAGGGCAACTTTTACGAGACGCATCGATCCTCCAGAGCGGGCTTCGTTAGGCCACGCGGGCCGAAAAGCCGCCATCGGTCGGGTGCCGTGTTAGCGTCCGCCCGGCGTCAAAGTGAGCCCTACTTGCTCGCGAACGGTGGACGCCGCGGAGGATCCGATGAGCGCAGTCCGGCCGTCCAAGTCGTCCTGGGTGCAGCTCGCGGGCCTCTCTCTCATTTGCGCGCTGTCGCTGTTGCCCGGCTGCAAGAGCAAGACCGGCCCCAACCCGCACTACGACCGGGGCGCCGCGCTCCACCAGCAGCTCTGGGTGCGCCTGCTCGACGACGCGTACCTCGACCCGCGGATGGACGAGGCGGTCCGCGAGCTGAAGCTGGTCGAGAGCGCCTCGGTGAGCTACCCCAACGCGGTCGAGCTGCTCGGTCAGATCGAGAAGGGCCGCAAGGAGGCCGCCGCCGCGCGCGACGCCCGCGCCAAGGCGTTCGCCGAGATGGAGAAGGGACTGAAGGCGCCCGCGCTCACGGGCGTGCCCAACCCCGGAGCGCCGCCGCCTCCTCCGCCGCCGCCTCCCCCTCCAGATGCCGGACCGGTGATCCCTGATCCGTTCGGCCCGGGCGCGCTGATCGCCGACATCAACAAGTCCACGGGCGGCTGCCTTGTCGCCTCGGCGCCGTTCCGCGAGGAGGGCGAGGGCGGCAAGGCGGGCACCTCGTACAAGCTCGCGCCGGGCGACGCCTGCAAGGACAAGCTGCCCGGGTTCGTCGGCCAGGTGGTGCTGGCGGTGGACGGCAAGGTCTACCGGCGCATCGCCGCCTCCGAGACGCGCATCGACGAGCCCAAGAAGGGCGCGGCCGATGCAGGGACGGCGCCCGCGAAGGCCGGGGACGCACCGGCCAAGGCTCCCGAAGCGCCGCAGGCTTATGAGGGCCAGAGGGACGCGCCCAAGCCGGTCGAGACCGCGCCGGGCAAGTTCGAGGAGACCAAGGGCGTGAAGCTTCCGGAGACGGCCGCGGGCAAGGTGGAGGACTCGACGCCGCGGCCTGCGAAGTAAGGTCCGCCGACCTCGGCGCGCGAACTTCCGCACGCGCCATCGACGACGAGGTAGTTGTCGCTCCTGGTTTCCTCCATTCCTGGGTTCCTCATAGATTTTTGTCGTGCGTAAGCTGCGCCCTTCACAACCGGCGCGCTTCACGCTTTGCAGGTCCGCCCGGCTCTGCTACCTGTCCGCCACTCATGGCCGTCCCGATCGCCGTCCTCCGCCTGCTGCCCAAGAGCGCGCTCAGCCGCTTCGTGGGCTTCCTCTGCCGCATCCCCTTCCCGGGCCCGATCATGCGGCTTGGGATCCGCACCTTCGCGCGCTCGTTCGGCGTCGACGCGAGCGAGTCGGAGCAGCCGATCGAGAGCTACCCGACCTTCACCGGGTTCTTCACCCGCCGCCTCAAGGCCGGGGCGCGGCCCATCTCTCCGGGTGACCTGCCCGTCTCGCCCGTGGACGGCACGGTGGGCGAGAGCGGCACCATCACGGCGGGCCGCATGGTGCAGGCGAAGGGCAAGGAGTACACGGTGGCCGAGCTGCTCGGCGGCCCCGACGCGGACGCGCTCGCCAAGGTCTACGAGGGCGGCACGTTCGTGACGATCTATCTCGCGCCCTACAACTACCACCGCATCCACGCGCCGCTCGGCGGGGCCATCCGCGGCTACACGGTGGTCCCGGGCAACCTCTGGCCGGTGAACGCCGAGGGTGTGCAGAACATCGAGAAGCTCTTCTGCGTCAACGAGCGGCTGACGACCTACATTGATTCGCCGCGCGGGCCCTGCGCCGTGGTGAAGGTGGGCGCCACCAACGTGGGCCGCATCCGGGCGCTCTACGCCGACGTGGTCACCAACGCGACCGCCACGCGGCTGGTGCAGCGCGAGACGCTCAAGACGCCCGTCCAGGTGGAGCGCGGCGGCGAGCTGGCGATGTTCGAGATGGGGTCGACGGTGGTGCTGCTGTTCCAGCCCGCGTTCGCCATCGGCGCCAGCATCAAGCCGGGGCGGCCGATCAAGCTGGGCGAGCCGCTCTGGGGGTAGCAGGCGTCGGTGGTCTTGGTTACTGAATCGCAAGAGCAAGCGCAGCGCGGGAGGCAGCGATGGCCGAGAAGATCCCCCAGGTAAAGGGCACGCGCGACGTGCTCCCGACCGACACCTACGTGAAGGCCGACGAGCCCTGGCTGCGCACGGGCCACTTCCACCTCGTCGAGGAGGCCGCGCGCCGGCTCTTCCCGCTCTACGGCTATCACGAGGCCCGCACGCCGATCCTCGAGCGCACCGAGCTGTTCTCGCGCGGCATCGGCGAGGGGACCGACATCGTCGGCAAGGAGATGTACACCTTCGACGACGGCGAGCCCGCCAAGCCGCTGCACGTCACGCTGAGGCCCGAGGGCACGGCGGCGCTGGTGCGGTCGTATGTGCAACACAATTTGCTGCAGGCTGGCGGCGAGACCAAGTGGTGGTACCTCGGGCCGATGTTCCGCCGCGAGCGCCAGCAGAAGGGCCGCTACCGGCAGTTCACCCAGATCGGCGTCGAGGCGCTCAACTCGCAGGGCCCGCGCATCGACTTCGAGCAGATCGAGCTGCTCCACCGCTGGCTCTCGGCGATGGGGCTGAAGTTCGAGATGCACCTCAACACCCTCGGCGACGGCGACACCCGCCTGCGCTGGCGGACCGCGCTGCAAGAGTACCTGCGCGCGCACAAGGACGAGCTCACCAAGGAGGCGCAGGAGCGCACCGAGACGAACCCGATCCGCGTGCTCGACTCCAAGTTCGACAAGCCCGAGATCCTGGCGGCCGCGCCGCGGATCGACGCGTTCTTGTCCGACGACGCGCGCAAGCACTTCGACGGCGTCCAGAGCGGGCTTGCGCGCCTGGGCGTGCCGTACGTGATCGACCCGCGGCTGGTGCGCGGGCTCGACTACTACACGCGGACGACTTTTGAAGCCGTCGCCACCGAGGGCCTCGGCGCGCAGAGCACCATCGCGGGCGGCGGCCGGTACGACGGCCTCGTGCGCATGCTGGGCGGCGGCGACGTTCCGGGCGTGGGCTGGGCTGCGGGCGTCGAGAGGATCGCGCTGCTCGCCGCTGCGGCGGGCCGCGAGGCCGTGCAGCACCCCCAGGTCTTCATCGCCTCCCTCGACGAAGAGGGCGAGAAGCGGGCCGACGTGCTGGCGCAGGAGCTGCGCAACGCCGGCCTCGTCGCCGAGGTGAGCCTGCGGCGGTCGAGCGCCGGGAATCAGCTGAAGCGGGCGGATCAGCTCAAGGCCCGCTTCGCGCTGGTGCTCGGTGAAGAGGAGCTGAAGACGGGCCGGGGCAAGCTCAAGGAGCTGGCGACGGGCGCGCTCCATGAGGTGGAGCTGGCGGGTTTGGTGGCGGCGGTGCGGAAGCTGGCAGCGGGCAGCTAGCAGCTAGCAGCTGGCTTGGCTACCGCTGCTTGGGCCCGCCGCGCCACCAATCCGGGGTGCGCTAAAAGCAAATGCCTCCACGCGGAGAACGCGGAGAACGCGGAGGGACGCGGAGGCATTTGGAGAAAGGGCACCAACCGATCGAGCAATTGACCTGCTCTTTCTCCGCGTCCCTCCGCGTTCTCCGCGTTGACGTCGGTCGTGTTGGTCGCCTCGGTCGTGTCGTCGTGTCGGTCGCCTCGATCGTGGTCGGGCCTTCTCCCGGGAACGTCCAGCAGTGACCGTGTTACGCTGGTAAGCTCTGTGTGCTGACGCGGGTCGGGGGTGAAGCCGCCCGCGTGCTCTCTGCAAGGAGGACCAGTGTCGAACCGTCCCACCCCTCGAAGCTTGCCCGGCGCGCTCCCGGTACTGGCCGCATTGACACTCTGCTCGCTGGCTCTCTGCCCATCGCCAGCCCTCGCCGACGCCAAGAAGAAGCCTGCCCCAGCCGCCGACGCCAAGGCAGAGGCCAAGGTCGATGCGAAAGCAGGGCCATCGGTGGCCGAGCCCGAGGCCCACGCCGCCGAGCCGCTGCCCCCTCCCGTGCTGAAGATCGGCGACGAGGCGCCCATCTTCAACGGCCTCCTCCACAACTCCGCCGAGGCCGGGGCCGATCACATCGACCTGTCGTCCCTGGTCGGCAGCGACGCCGACGAGCCCGGCGTCAAGCTCGTCCTGGTGAGCTTCTTCGCCACCTGGTGCGGGCCCTGCAAAAAAGAGTTACCGTTTCTCGTCAAGCTCGCCCACGCCAACAAGGAAAAGGGCCTGCGCGTCATCTCGGTGGCCATCGACAAGGAAGAGGCCAAGTGGCCGCAGATCGCCGAG
>JAYWAO010000319.1:0-1639 GCA_043782365.1 Deltaproteobacteria bacterium | reverse complement strand
TGGTCTTGTCGAAGAGGCCCTCGTTGTACTGGCACTCGAGGTGGACCTCGTCGCCCAGCTCGACGGCGTTGACGAACAGCTCGAAGTTCTCCGCGCGGCGCGGGTTGGTGGAGAGCTCCGCCTCGAGCCCCGAGAACGGGAGCGCCGAGGGCGGCAGGCCGCGATCGAGGTTGAACACCACCGACACGAGCGGCGGCCGGCTCGGGTCGCGCGCGAGCGGGATGCGGCGCAGCAGCGCGCCGTAGGTGAGCTGCTGGTGCTCGAGGGCGTCGAGCACCTGCTCCTTGACCTGGCCGACCAGCTCGCGGAAGGGCATCGCGCCGTGCAGCCGGGCGCGGATGGGCAGGGTGTTGACGCAGTGGCCGACCAGCCCGGAGACCTCGGGTCCCGCCGCCTGCCCCGCGCTGGGGATGGCCACCACCAGGTCCTCGCTGCCGGAGAGCCGGTACAGGAGCGCGCAGAAGCCCGCCAGGAGCCCGTGGAAGAGGCTCGCCCGCTCCTTCACGCACGCCCGGCGCAGCGCCGCGACCAGCGGGGCGGGCAGCACCAGGTCGAGGCGCCGCGAGGTGAAGGTGCGGGCGGGCGGGCGGGCGCGGTCGAGCGGCAGCTCGAGCGGCGGCGTGGGGACGGCGAACACCTTCTCCCAGTAGGCCGCCGCCTCTTGGGTCTGCGCGGAGGTGCCCTCGGCCGCCTGCTGCTGCGCGTAGGAGGCAAAGGTGGGCGCAGCCGGCAGCTCCGCCGCCCTTCCTTCGCGCAGCGCCGAATAGCTCACCGCCAGCTCGCGCAGGATGACCGCGGTGGACCAGCCATCGCAGACGATGTGGTGGGCCGTCAGGACCAGCCGGTGGTCGCCCTGCGAGAGCCGGAGCAGGCGCGGCCGCAGCAGCGGGCCCCGGGTGAGGTCGAAGCCCCGGACCACCTCTTGCTCGAGCGCCTCGGCCAGCCGCCGCTGCTGCTCCGCGGTCGGCAGCGCCGAGAGGTCCTCGACCGCCAGCGGCTGCCGCTCGGGCGCGACCACCAGGATGGACAGACCGTCGTCGCTGAACACCGAGTGCAGCGCCTGGTGCCGCGCGACCACCGCCGTGAGCGCCTGCTCCAGCGCGCGCAGGTCGAGGGCCCCGCGCAGCGCGAGCGTCACCGACTCGTTGTAGGAGAGCGACGCCTCGGGGGAGAGGCGGGCGGCGGTCCAGATCTCGCGCTGCGGCTCGGTGGACTGCGCCTGCGAGAGCAGGCGAGGGCCGGCGAAGGGATCGAACGGAGCGGAGGGAAGATGCGGGAGTTCCAAGCAAGACCCCGGGGCTGGCGCGCATCGACAGTCGACAACGCAGGCGATATCGAACCCGGCATTGATTACCACGAAGGCGAGGCCCTCCAACCAGCGAACCTTGTTGCGCTGCCAGAGACGTTTGCACTACGCTCCGGTGAGATTTTTCGCTGGCGTCGACACTCGGCGGGGGTTTGTGAAGGCTCTGTTCTTCGGCTCGGCGGGGCGGGCTCTCTACGGCGTGATGCATCCGACCGCAGGCGCTCCGCGCGACCTCGCGGTGGTGGTCTGCCATCCGCTTGCGTTCGAGTATGCGCGCCTGCGCTGGGTCCACCGCTCCCTGGCCGAGCACCTCGCCGCGCGCGGCTTCCAGAC
>JAYWAO010000318.1:0-12900 GCA_043782365.1 Deltaproteobacteria bacterium | reverse complement strand
TCGCGGTCCCTTCCAGCTGGAGCCCGTGCGCGCGGGTAGTGATGCGCCGCAAGTGCCCTCGAGGAGCGCCGCTTGGTGAGCCAGCACGCCAGTGCCAGTAGCGCCAGCCGGCAGCGGCACTTCGCCGCGCCTGCGCTGCGGCTCGCCTCGCTGCTGGCGGCGACGCTCTTCGGCTGCGACGCGCAGGTCACCAGCGACTACCAGGGCGAGCCGCTCGTCACGCTCTCGGGACGCGTCGACAGCGAGGGCCCGCTGCCCCCGCTCGAGGCCGCGATGCTCTGGGAGCGCGGCCCGCCGCCCTTCAGCTACGACCAGGAGCTGGCGACGCGAGCGCCGATCGTGACCGGGTTCCCCTCGACGTTCCGGATCAGCCTCTACCAACCGCCTCCCGATGCGGCCAGGAAGCGGCTCGCGCCGGGCGAGGTGGTCTACGCGCGGGCGCAGGCAGCCGCGGTGCCGCTCGGCTCCTCGCAAGCGCAGGTGGGGACGCTGCCCTCGACGGCGAACGCGGCCTATGGAATCGACGCCGACCATTGGGTGCTCTATCTGGCCGGCGACGTGCCCGCGGGCTCGATCACCGAGTGGTGGCTGGGGCAGCCGCTCAAGGCGGGATACCACCTGCTGCGCATTACCGCGGTGAATCCGGACTGCCTCACCGGCGCCCCCTTCGACGCCTGCGTGGCCGACCTGGTCGCGCGCGGCGCGCCTGACGACCGCTCCACCAGGTATGGGACCGCGCGCGGGCTCTGCAAGCTCTCCTACCGGTGCGCGCTCGCGCCTCCCGGCGAGCTCCTGGTGCTCAAGCTGGGCGCCACCGGCATCACCACCGCGCCGCACGGCTGCCCGCCATGACGACGCTCGGACCGGAGGGCATCGAGGCGCTCTACCGCTCCCACGGCCACCTGGCGCTGCGGCGGGCGCGGCACCTGCTGGGCGCCGACGACCTCGCGCAGGAGGCGCTGCAAGAGGTCTTCGCCTCGCTCCTGCGCGCGCCGCAGACCGTGCGCCACGAGGGCGCCCTGGTGGGCTGGCTCTACCAGGCGACCACTCACTACTGCCTCAACCAGCTGCGCAACAAGCGGTCGTCGGTGCGCCTCCTGGCGCAGGCCGCGCCCCCGGCCGCCGAGGCGATCGACGGCAGCGGCGACGCGGTCGAGGCGCTGCAGGACGTGCGCCGCCTGCTCGAGCGCCTGCCCGACCAGGAGGCCTCCGCGGTCATCTACCACCACCTCGACGGCATGACCCACGACGAGGTCGCCGGGATGCTCGGCTGCTCGCGCCGGCAGGTCGGCTATCTGCTCGAGCGGGCCACCAAGGCCGCGCTCGAGGTCCAAGCGAAGGAGCAGCAAGCATGAGCACCCTCTTCGAACGGGCCGCCTGGCCCGCCTGCACGTCGGCCTTCCAGCTCGACCGGCTGGCGCTCGGGGAGCTCGTCGCCGAGGAGGCCGACGCGCTCCGCCAGCACCTCGAGGGCTGCGCCCGCTGCGCTGCTGCCTGGGAGGCGCTCTCCCTCCACCGCGCCGCTCCGCTGCCGCCGCTGCGCTTGCCCGCCAGCAGCAGTCCGCCGACGCTCAAGCTGGTGCCCGCCTCCGAGGACCTCTTGGAGCGCACCGGGCCGGTGCCCACCTGGACCCAGGCCCAGGCCGCGGGCCCCGTGACCCGCTCGTGGGCTGCCCGCGCCGTGGGGCTCGCGAGCCTCGTCGCCGCGGCGGCCGTGGCCTTCGTGGTCCTCTGGCCCGCGCTGGACGGCGACCGGACCAAGGGCTCGCAGGTGGAGCTCTCGATGTTCGTGCAGCACGCAGAGCAGGTGCGGCGCGCGCTGCCGGGCGAGGTGGTGGCCGCCGGAGACGCCGTGCGCTTCGCGCTGACCTCACCCGAGGGCGGCTTCGGGGCGGTGCTCAGCCTCGACCCGCGCGGGCGCGCGTTTGTGTATTACCCGATGGCGTCGCAGGCGGCGCAGCTGCAGCCGGGCCACGAGGTGGCGCTGCCGCTGGGCACCCGGCTCGACGACTCGGTGGGCACCGAGCGCCTGCTCGGCCTCGTCTGCAGCTCCCCGGTAGAGCTGGAGCCCGTGCGGGCCGCGCTGGAGGCGGGGCAGGGCGGGGTGGTGCCCCAGGGCTGCGAGGGCTCGCAGTGGAGCTTCGTCAAGCGGTGACGCGCGCACTGCACGCGCTCGCGGCGTTGGGGGCCCTGGTGGTCGCGGTGACGCCCGCGGCCGGGCGGGCCGAGGCGGAGCGCTTCGCAGTGGTGGTCGGCAACGACGCCGGCGCTGGCGGCGAGGTGCAGCTCCGCTACGCCGAAGCCGACGCCGCGCGGCTGGCAGCGGTGCTGCAAGACGTGGGCGGCGTGCGGCCCGAGAACCTGGTGCTGCTGCGCGGGCAGGACGCGGGCACGGTGCGCCGCACGCTGATCGCGGTGAACGATCGGGTGCGCGCGGCGGGCGGGCAAGCGGTCTTGATCGTCTACTACTCCGGCCACGCCGACGCGGCCGCGCTCCACCTGGGCCGCACCGAGCTCGAGCTGGCCGAGCTCGAGCTGCTGGTGCGCGGCTCGGCCGCGAGCTTCCGCTTGCTGGTGCTCGACGCCTGCCGCTCGGGCGCGCTCACCCGCGTCAAGGGCGGCGTGCCGATCGCACCGTTCGGCGTGGACGGTCCCCAGCTCTCCGCGCGCGTCGCCGGCGAGGGCGCCGTCTTCCTCACCTCGAGCTCCGCCTCCGAGGACAGCCAGGAGTCCGACGAGCTGCAGGGCGGCTTCTTCACCCACGCGCTCGTCTCGGGCCTGCTCGGCGCCGCCGACGTCAACGATGACGGCCGCGTCACGCTCGACGAGGCGTACCGCTACGCCTACGAGGCGACGCTGCGCGCCTCCAGCCGCACGCTCGCGGGCACGCAGCACCCCACCTTCCAGTATGAGGTCCGCGGCCAGGGCGAGCTCGTCCTCTCCACGCCCGGCGCGGACCTGCCGTCGCGCGCGCGGCTCGAGCTGCCGCCGGGCCGCTCGTGGCTCCTCTTCTCTGGCTCGCAGGACGGCGCGATGGTGGGCGAGGTGGCCCTGCGCGATCGGGCCCGCCGCCTCAGCCTGCGCCCAGGGCGCTACTTCGCGCGCGGCCGCGGGCCCGAAGCGCTGCTCGAGGGCGCGCTGGCGCTGCAGGCCGGCGAGGCGCGCCTCCTCGACGAGCAGACGCTGCGCCGCACCGAGTATGCGCGGCTGGTCCGCCGGGGGGCAGGCGAGGTCGAGCGCGCGCTCTCGGTGGAGCTGGGCCCGCGGGCGCGGACATCCTTGGCGAGCGACCGGGGGCTCTGCGCTGGCGCCTCGCTGGGCGTCGCCCTGGCGCTGCGGGCCTTCACGCTGACGCCGCGGCTCGGCTACTGCCGCTCTGGGTTCGACGCGGTGGGGCTGACCGCCATCGTCGACGCCTGGGACTTCGAGGTCTCGATGGCGCACGTCTGGGACCTGCCGTCGTTCTCGGTCGAGCTGGGCCTCACGCTCGGCGGCGGGCTGCTGCGGCAGCGCTTCTCCACCGGCGGCGTCGCGCCCGCCCGGACAGGGGCCGCGCTGCAGCTCGCGCCTGGCCTCTCGATCACCCGCGAGCTGACCGCGCGCAGCTACCTCTCGCTCGGCGGCCACGCGGCCACCTATCTCCTGCGCACGCAGGAGGCGGGGGCGCCCGCGGCCTGGGGCCCGTCGTTCGCGCTCCGGTTCTCGCTGGCGGCGGGGCTTCGGCTGTAGAGCAGCTCCGCGGCGAGCTTCGCCCGCGTCCGCCCGCCCCGTGAAGTACTGTCGAGCGCCGCGCCGGAAATCGCCGCCGCGGCCCTACCCGACGGGCGCAGGTCGGTGCAGAATCGGCCGGATGAAGATCGAAGTGTTCGGGGGCTCGATCGCCGGGCTCTGCGCTGCCATCACGCTGGGCCGTGAAGGCGCCGAGGTCCACGTGCACGAGCGGGCCGCCTTCGACGCGGTGGACTACGGCGCGGGCATCGGCGTCACCCACTTCCTGGTGGAGGCGGTGCTCGGCGAGGACGCCGACCTGCTGCCGATCACCACCGCGAGCCGCCGGGTCTGCTGGGTGGACGGCAGCGAGACCGTCGAGCCCGCCGCGCTCGGGTTCACCACCTACGCGGAGCTGCGGCAGGTGCTGCGCGGCCGCGTGCCCGACGAGAACTACCACGCGCTCGACGAGCTCAGCTGGCTCGGCGAGACCAAGGAAGGGCTAGAGGCGCGCCTCACGTCCGGCCGGCGCCTGCAGGCCGATCTGCTCGTCTGCGCCGACGGCCGGAGCTCGGTGGCGCGCGGCTTCTTCGCGGCCGGGCAGCGCGCCCAGCCCACCTACGCCGGCTACGTGCTCTTGCGCGCGCTGATCCCAGAGTCGGCGGTGCGGCCTTCGCTGCGAGAGCGCCTGATGACCGACGCCCTCCACGTGGCCACCGCGGGCCGCCACCGGATGGCCGCATACCCCGCGCCGGGCGGGATGCTCAACTGGGGCTGCTATCTCGCCGTCCCTTTCGAAGAGCTCCCGTCGATGCTGGCGGACCGGCGGGACGAGATGGTGAGCGGCGCGCTGCCCCCCGGAGCGCTCTCGGCCAAGAGCCTGGAGCAGCTGCTCGGCGGCGTGGAGGTGTGGAACGGCTGGCCCCGCGCGCTGGTCGAGGACGTGCTGGCCAGCGGCCGCCTGGCGCTGCACCCGGTGTTCGAGTACGCCTCGCCGCGGCTGGCGAGCGGCGCCGCCTGCCTGATCGGCGACGCGGCCCACCTCGCGAGCCCGATCACCGGCGCGGGAGCGCGGCTGGCGATGGTGGACGCGGTCGCGCTGGCGGGGGCGATGCGCCGGGCAGGACCCGACGGGCGCGCGGTCGCGGCGCTGTTCGAGCAGGACCGGCTCGCCGAGTCGCTGGCGGTGGTGGCCAGCGGACGTCTGGCGGGCGACCAGGTGCGGCCCGACTGGTCGATCGGCTGAGCGGGCCTAGAGCACCGAACAGCTTACCTCCCGTCGCCAGGGCGGCGATGGGCAGCGCAGCGCACGAGGTGCGGAGGTGCGGTGAGGCGGCGAGGGACACGGGCAGCACCCAGGGGCGAGGGCCCCGAGGCGCTCGCGGCGGCGGCGGGCATCGGCAGCCAGACCCGCTGTGGGTAGGTACCGGCGCAGGCGCGCCCTTCCTTTAGGACGGCACTACAGCCCGAGCTCCAGCTGCTTGCGGCTCCCCAGCCAATCCTCCGCATCGGCGCCGAGCAGCTCGGCCACTGAACGGGCGATCGGCAAGAGCTGCTTGTCCCGGTAGTGGGCGTGGTCGAGCGGCGCGCCCGACCGGGCCTCGAGCGGCTCGGGGCCGTGGACCGTGATCACGTAGGAGATCTTCCCGCGGCGCCCCGTCCAGCCGAGCAGGCGCGCGGCCTTCACCGCCGGGGTCTCGGACCCGTACTCCTCGATGTTCCGGCGCAGCGACTTCTTGTAGACGAGCTCCGGGTCGAGCTGCCCGCGCCAAAGCTCCGCGACGCGCTCGCGGCAGAAGCCCGCAAGCTGCGCCTCGCCGTCGCCGCGGAAGAGCCGTCCGAGCAGCTCTACCTGGAAGCGCCGCGCCAGCAGCGTGATGTCGCTGCGCACCGCCTCCATGCCCTTCACCTCCAGCTCGGTCGCGCCGTTTTCGAGCAGCCGCTCGCCCGCGTAGCCCTTGGCGCGCCCGCGCTGCTTCTCTCCGTCAGATTCGTCGAACGCGCCGCGCAGCCGCGGGATGAAGAAGCGCCGGTACGCCTTCTCGCAGCGGATCCGCAGCCGCGACCGCACGCCCCACTCGCTGGAGATGCGGGCGGTGAGCTCCTGGTTGAGCACCTCGCCGAGCGCGGCGCCCTGCGCGGTGAGCGCGTCGTAGCCAGCGCTGGCGGGCGCGCCGGAGAGGACGAAGACCGAGTCGGTGTCGCCGTAGAGCACGCGCAGCCCGCGGGCCGCGAAGAAGTCGCGCGCGGCGGTGAGGAAGAGGTGCCCGAACGAGGTGATCGCGCCCGCCAGCTCGGTCTTGCCGTAGCGGCAGTCGCCCGAGCCGAGCACGCCGTAGAACGAGTTCTGCAGGATCTTGTAGACGTACGAGCCGATCTCGTCGCCGCGCGCGATGGCGGCCTCCCGCTCGCTGGCATAGCGATCGATAATCGTCGGTAACAAGCCGGCCTCGCGCTCGAAGCGCGCGCCGTTGGGGGCGACCAGGTCGCCCTCCCGTTCGTTCGCCAGGGCGCGGGCGTGGGCGCGCGGGTCGATGTTGAAGGTGCGGATGATCGACGGGTAGAGGCTGCGGAAGTCGAACACCAGCACCGCGTCGAAGAGGCCCGTGGCGGGCTCGAGCACGGTGCCGCCCGCGGCCCCCGAGACCCGCGCCTCCTGCCGCGGCGGCGGGATGACGCGGCGCTCGCGCAGGGCGCCCGCGTAGATGCGCTCGAAGGCCGGGATGCTGGTCCAGGCGAGCTCGAGCGGCACGCCGGTGAGCGCGGCCCGCCGCGCGGTCAGCGGCCCGAGGCCCGTCTTCTCCAGGATGCGCAGCACCAGCTCCGAATCGCGCAGGCAGTAGGCGCACAGCTCCTCGGGGGCCTCGAAGCGCAGCCGCTCCAGCTCGCGCAGCTTGGCCTCGCCGCGGACGGCGACGCTCTTGCCTTCGCCCAGCACGGTCTGCGCGACCGCCTGCAAGGACAGCTCTTCATGCCGCTCGCCGGAGGCGCGCACCAGCCGCATCCCGTCGAGCACCGCGCGGCCCGGTAAGTGTAAGCGCGGGCCGGAGGCCCTCTCCACGAACGCCGCCGGCTCGTCGGTGCGGCCGATGGCGAACGGCACATTGCAGGCGGCGAACCGCTTGGCCAGCACGCGGAAGTCGAAGTCGAGCACGTTCCAGCCGGTGATCACGTCGGGGTCGCGCGCGACGATGCGGCGGGCGAGCGCCGAGAGCAGCGTCGCCTCGCTGGCGAACGAGGTGACCGACGGGACGCCCAGCTTGGGCCCGAGGAAGAGCACCTCGCCCGGCCCGCCATGTCCGGCGAGAGAAGCAGCGACGACCCCGCCCTGGCGGTCGGTCTCCAGATCGAGGGCGAGCCAGCGCGGCTCGGCCGGAGCAGGCGCCGGATCGGGTGAGAGCTTCGGCTCGACGAAGACGAGGTCTACCCGCCGCCCGGGCTGCGAAGGACCTTCGAGCAGCACGGGACCCTGCAGCCCCAGCGCGAGCAGCGTGTCCTGCGCGCCGCCCCGCTCCCGCTCGACCACTCCCAGGCCGCGATCTTGGAGGAGCCGCTCGGCGTGGTGCAGGCCGCGGTGCGGGAGCACCAGGCGCGACAGCTTCGCGCCCGCGAGATCTTCCCACTCCTCCGCGCTGCCCGGCGCGAGCCCCAGCGCCGTGCATGCGGCTGCTTCGTCGCGCGCGTGCACGAGGAGCGCCGGCGGAGGAGGGCGCACCAGCGCGGCGAAGCTCTCTGTGCTCTCGAGACGGCCGGTGAGCAGCACGCGCTGCGCGGCGCCCCGCGCTTGGGCCTCCTGCCAGGCAGAGACGATGAAGCCGCGGGCGGTCACGGCGGAAGGGTTGACCACAGATGCTGCTGACGGAGAAGGCCGGGCTGGTGCAGCCCGTCGCGAGCCCCCTTCAAGAGTCCAGCGGCCGCGCTGCCACTTCGAAGAGCAGGTACCCCGCGTCCTCCATGCCGAGCGACTGGTAGGTGCGCTGCGCGGCGGCGTTCTGCTTCTCGACGTAGAGCCGCAGTCCGTAGACGTCGCCCCGGGCCTTGGCGAGCGCGAGCACGTGGTCGTGGAGCGCGCGATACACGCCGGTGCGCCGGTGCGCGGGCGCGACGAAGACGCTCTGGATCCACCACCAGTGGCCGCACCTCCAGTCGCTCCACTCGGTGGTGAGCATCAGGGTGCCCGCGGGCGCGCCGTCCCTCTCGCAGACGAAGTAGCGGCCGAGCGCGGGGTCGGCCAGGGCGGTCGCGACACCGCGCCGCAGCACCTCGGGCTGCAGCCGTTTTTGCTCGGTCTCCCACGCCATCGCCGAGGCCCACAGGGCGAGCAGGTCGAGGTCCTCTGCGCGCGCCGCTCGGACGGTCAGGTGGCTCATGAAGTGCACTCTACGGCAGCGCGACGCTGGGGTCCGCACCAAGCAAGGCCAAGGGCCCGGCAACGGTTGCCGGGGACGGCCCCCGGGCTGCAAAGATTGCGGCTGGCATCCCGCCGTCCGCGCCCTATAGTGCGCCCGCTCAAATCCCAATTCTGACGAGGAGGCAATCGTGACGACGAAGATTGGAATCAATGGTTTTGGCCGCATCGGCCGGATGGTGCTCCGCGCGGCGGTCCAGCACTTCCCCGAGATCGAGGTGGTGGGCATCAACGATCTGCTCGCCCCCGACTACCTCGCGTACATGCTCAGCTTCGACTCGGTGCACGGCCGCTTCAAGGGCACCGTCGCCGTCGAGGGCAACACGCTGGTGGTCAACGGCAAGAAGATCCGCCTCACCGCCGAGAAGGACCCGAAGAACCTGAAGTGGAGCGAGGTCGGCGCGGAGGTGGTGGTCGAGTCGACGGGCTTCTTCCTCGACAACGCCACCGCCAGGGCGCACCTGGAGGCCGGCGCGAAGAAGGTCATCCTCTCGGCCCCGTCCAAGGATGACACGCCGATGTTCGTCTACGGCGTCAACCACGAGTCGTACGCGGGCCAGGCGATCATCTCCAACGCCTCCTGCACCACCAACTGCCTCGCGCCGGTGGCCAAGGTGCTGCACGACACCTGGGGCATCAAGCGCGGCCTGATGACCACCGTCCACGCCGCCACCGCCACCCAGAAGACCGTCGACAGCCCGTCCAACAAAGACTGGCGCGGCGGCCGCGGCATCCTGGAGAACATCATCCCGTCCTCCACCGGCGCCGCCAAGGCGGTGGGCAAGGTGATCCCGTCGCTCAACAAGAAGCTCACCGGCATGGCCTTCCGCGTCCCCACCTCTGATGTCTCGGTGGTCGATCTCACGGTGGAGCTCGAGAAGCCGGCCACCATCGCCGAGATCAACGCGGCGATGAAGGCCGCCTCAGAGGGCGCGCTCAAGGGCGTGCTCGGCTACACCGACCAGAAGGTGGTCTCCACCGACTTCCGCGGCGAAGCCTGCACCTCGGTCTACGACTCCGACGCGAGCATCGGGCTCGACCCGACCTTCGTGAAGGTGGTCGCCTGGTACGACAACGAGTGGGGCTACTCCTGCAAGGTGCTGGAGATGGTCCGCGTGATGGCGAGGTAATACTCTTTCCGCTGCAGCAGCACCTAGACCGCGGAGGCGCCCGGGGGGCCGGCGTCTCCGCGGTCTTGCATTTGCCAGGCGCGCCCGGCTACGGCGCCGACAGCTCGCGCAGCTCGCCGACCCTGCGCGTGGGCGAGGCTCCCGCCACCAGCTCCAGCTCTTCGATCGCCTGCCCGCTCAGCTTGACGGTGTGCCGGCTCACCAGGTCGCGCAGCGGCACCGAGACCGTGCCCATCAACACCTTCCCGTCGTGGAGGACGCGCACCTGGACCACGCCCGGCTCGAGGGGCCCGGCCAGCAGCACCACCTCCGAGTTGAACTGGGTGACCGCCCCATCGCGCGGTGGCGTCCGCAGCACCCGCCCGTCCGGCAGCGCCAGCTCGATCACCGGGTGCGGCTGCAGGTCCTTCGGCAGGGCCCCGCCGAACGGTCGCAGCTTGGGGATCGGGGCGAAGAGCGGCGTCCCATCGGCGCGGGTGCGCGACACGCGCAGGCCGCGCACCGAGACGGTCCACGGCATGGCGGGGGTTGCGTTGCCTCCGCGCGGCGTCAGGTGCGGCGCGGGCGGGGGCGGCGTTCCGCTCGGCGGTCCGGCGCTCGGGGGCCCGCTCGGGGGCTGGCCACCGCCTCGACCATGACCCTGGCCTTGTCCCTGCTGTTGGCCAGCCATCGCGGGCTGGTTCATCGACTGCGCGGCGGTGCCGTCGTCGGCGCCCGTCTCGACCGCGGCCTTCCACTCGAAGTACGCCCCCGCGAGGCTGCCCTCCTTCTGCTGGATATCGGCCTCGGCCATATGGTGGGCATAGTTCGCCATCCGCTCCGCTCGGCCGCCCGGCGTCGCCTGGAGCGCCGCGCGGTAGCTGTCCTCGGCGGCGCGGTAGTCGTGGTGGGCCAGCGCCGCGTCGCCTTGCCGGGCGAGGTGCTCGGTCTGCCGCGCGCGCTCGGCGGCCAGGCGCTCTTGATACTGCTGATATTCCTGACGGACCTCGGCGGCGCGGCCCGCTTGATTCGGGTCCGCCGCTGCAGCCGCGTCGTAGAGCGCGAGCGCCTCGGGCCACGCGTTCTGGGCGCGGAGCTGCTCGGCCTCGTTGAGCGCATTGCCGAGATACTCCGACCTCATCGACTCCAAGCGGGGCCGCAGCCGCTCGTCGCCGGTGGCTCCGAGCGCGGTCCCCACGCTCGAGAGCGCGCCAGCGGGATCCCCGCGCCCGGCCGCGGCCTGCGCCCCGTTCGCCGCCGCCGCGACTTGGAGGAGCAGCTGCGCGCGCCCGCCCCCGTGGACGGCGAGCGCCTCGCGGTACTTCTGTTCGGCTGTGGGCCAGTCGAATCCGTAGAGCGCGGCGTCGCCGTCCTGCGCCAGCAGCTCGGCCTTCTGCTGGAGGATGCGGTCGTACTGGCCGCGCACGTCGTCGAGCAGCGCGCCCCGCGAGGGGTCGGCCCGGGCGGCCTCCTCGAGCAAAGCGATCGCCTCGGGCCACGCCTGCGCCGCCACGTTCCGCTGCGCCAGCGCCACCGCCTGCTCGACGAAGCCGTCCTGCACCTTGCGCAGGGCGGCCGCCAGCTCCGGGTCCTGGCAGAGCCGCAGCGCGATGCCCATCTCGCGGAACGCGGCCGGGAACAGGTTGTGCGCGGCGGCGTCGCGGGCGGCGCCCTGGTGCTTGTTGATCGCGTACTCCATCACCTCCTTGCGCTGGGAGAGGAGCGACGGCTCGTCGGGCGTGTAGCGCAAGGCCGCCTCGATCGCGGAGAGCGCGCAGTCGTAGTCCCCCTGCGACGCGCAGCCCTGGCTCCGCTTGGACTCGGCGCTGGCCGCCTGCCGGCGCGCGCCCTGCAGCTTGCCCTGCAGCTCGAGCGACTTCGGGTCGTCGCGGACCGCCTCCTCGTAGCCCGCCACCGCGTCGCCCCAGCGGCCGAGCGCGGCGGCCTCGTCGCCCTTGCGCTGCGCGGAGGTGCAGGCCTGCAGGAGCAGCGCGGCAGCGAGAGCGCAGAGCAGCGCGGCGGAGGTGCGGAGGGCAAGCTGGTGCATGACGGTCCCGTTGAGAGGCGGGCACCATAGCAGGCGGGCTCGCGTGCCAGTGGTAGGCTTCCCCCATGGCGCGCGAGTTCAACTTCGACGGCTTGGTCGGCCCCTCCCACAACTACGGCGGGCTCTCCTTCGGCAACGTCGCCTCGCAGCGCAACGAGGGGCAGGCGTCGAACCCGCGGCAGGCCGCGCTGCAGGGCCTCGCCAAGATGCGCACGCTGCACGACCTGGGCATCCCGCAGGCGGTCTTCCCGCCGCACCTGCGGCCCGACCTCTCCTTGGGCCGCAGGCTCGGCTTTCCCGGCGACGACGCGGCCGTGCTCCAGGGCCTCCACGCGCGGGCGCCGCAGCTCCTCGCGGCCTGCTGGTCGGCCTCGAGCATGTGGACTGCGAACGCCGCCACCGTGTGCCCGAGCGCAGACTCCGGCGACGGCCGCGTCCACTTCACCCCCGCCAACCTGATCAACAAGCTGCACCGCTCGATCGAGGCCGAGACCACCGCGCGCATCCTCCGCGCGGTGTTTCCCGATCCGCAGCGCTTCGCGGTGCACGCGCCGCTGCCCGCGACCAGCTCACTGGGCGACGAGGGGGCCGCCAACCACACGCGGCTCGCTGCCGGGCACGGCGGGCCCGGTGTGCAGCTCTTCGTCTACGGCGAGAGCGCGGCGAACCCGCTCGGGCCGCGGCCCCGGAAGTTCCCGGCGCGGCAGACGCTGGAGGCGTGCGAGGCGCAGGTGCGGCTGGCCGGCCTCTCGCCGGACCGCGTGGTCTTCGCGCAGCAGCACCCCGACGTGATCGACGCGGGCGTCTTCCACAACGACGTCATCGCAGTGGGGAACCTCGACACGCTCCTCTTCCACCAGGAGGCGTTCCTCGACTCGCCGCGCGTGCTCGCGGAGCTGCAGGAGAAGTTCCTCCGGGTGACGGGCCGCGCCCTGCGGCTCCTCTGCGTGCCGACGGCCGAGGTGCCCGTGCAGGACGCGGTGAAGAGCTACCTCTTCAACAGCCAGCTGGTGCGGACCCCGGCGGGGCGCACGGTGTTGATCGCGCCGGCCGAATCGCAGGAGAACGAGCAGGTGCGCGCCTGCCTCGACCGGCTGGTGGCGGGCCCGGAGCCGATCGACGAGGTGCGCTACCTCGATCTGCGCCAGAGCATGCAGGGCGGCGGCGGGCCGGCGTGTCTGCGGCTGCGGGTGGTGCTGACCGCGCAGGAGGAGGCAGCGGTGGCGCCAGGGGTGCGGTTCTCGCCAGCGCTGCATGACTCGTTGGTCGCGTGGGTGGAGCGGCACTACCGCAACGAGCTGCGGCTGGGCGACCTGCGCGACCTGCAGTTCGCGCGCGAGTGCCGGGACGCGCTGGAGGCGCTCTGCGGAGTGCTGGGGCTCAGCGGGGTGTGGTTCTCATCCTGATCAGCTGACTCCCGGCTCTAGAGGACCATGCCGCTAACTTAACGGGGTCGAGGCACCCGAATCCGGAGCCCCGGCAAATGCGGCTCTTCGCGGTCTTCCGTGCAGGTCCCAGTGCCGTTCGGTGCGGCGGCTGCAAGTAGGGGATTCGGCGGCAGGGAAGGTCGTCCGATCAGGAGCCCCGGCAAATGCGGCTCTTCGCGATCTTCCGTGCCAGGCCGAGGG
>JAYWAO010000317.1:0-1642 GCA_043782365.1 Deltaproteobacteria bacterium | reverse complement strand
CTCGACCGCCTCGGCGGCGTGCTCAAGCTCTCCAACTTCGCCGAGCTGCTCGGGCACCACCAGTTCAAGTATGGCATCGACGGGGCGAAGGACACCTTCAATCAAGAGAAGTTCTATACCGGCGGCCAGATCTTCCAGGCGCTCCAGACCAATGGCGTGGTCACCCGCTTCTTTGGCCTGCGCGGCTTCGGCCACGTCGACCCGAACAAGCCGGGCCAGCCCGCCCGCAATGCCGACGGGTCGCTCGCCGGCACCGAGGTGTTCACCAACACGAAGAACGTTTCGATCGCGTACTTCCTTCAGGACACCTGGAACATCTTCGACAAGGTGGTGCTCGACGCTGGCGTCCGCGGCGAGACCCAGAAGATGTACGCCGACCCAAACTCGCTCGACACCACCGGCAACAAGGTCAGCGGCGCGCAGATCAGCCTCACCAACATCATGCCCCGCATCGGCCTGATCTATGACTTCACGGGGCGCGGCCTCTCGAAGGTCTACGCGTCCTTCGGCCGGTTCTACGAGTACGTCCCTCTCGACCTCGCAGACCGCGCGCTCTCGGCTGAGACGCAAACGACCTACACCACCAACGCGCAGAACTGCACCAACCCGCAGGATCCGCGCACCTGCTCCGTCATCGCAGGAGGCCAGGGAGGCCGCACATACACCTTCACGGGTGGCGCTGCCGGCACCGCGGTGGACCCGGCGCTGAAGGGCCAGTACGCGGACGAATACAACGGCGGCGTGCAGTACCAAGTCTATCGCGACATCTCGGTGGGCGTGGACTACGTGCACAAGAGCCTGGGCCGCATCATCGAGGACATGTCGGTGGACGACGGCAACACCTACTTCCTCTCGAACCCGGGCGTTCCGGGAACGCTGGGCTACGCTGGAACCACGGGCGCCGGCCTCACCATCCTCGAGCCGCCTCCCCGCCGCGTGTACGACGCCATCACCATGTCGGTGAACAAGAACTTCGCTGACAACTACCTGGTGACCGCGAGCTACACTTACTCGCAGTACCGCGGCAACTATCCCGGTCTCTTCAACGCCATCAACGGCCAGCTCGACCCGAACATCCTCTCGGAGTACGATCTCCTCTCGCTCTTGCCGAACAAGGACGGTCCCCTCCCGGGCGACATCCCCAACTCGCTGAAGCTCGACGCGGCCTACGTCTATGAGATCGACGCCAAAACAAGCGTCAACCTGGGTGGCAACATCCGCGCTGACGAAGGCCAGCCGCTCAACTACCTCGGCGCCCATCCACTCTACGGGCCGAGCGAGGCCTTCATCCTGCCGCGTGGCAGCGGCGGTCGCCTGCCCTGGCAGTGGGGCCTCAACCTGCGCGCCAACGGGACGTACAAGGTGAGCAAGGACTACAGCGTGGGCCTGACGGTCGACCTGTTCAACGTCACCAACAACCAGGCGGTCACGACCCGCGACCAGAACTACACCTTCGACTCCGTGTCGCCCATCGTCAACGGCAAGCCGTCGGACCTTGCGTACCTCACGACCACGGTCGGCGCGCGGGCTACGCCGAACCCGACGTTCCTGAACCCGACCTCTTACCAGCTGCCGTTCTCGGCCCGTTTCGGCGCCCGGCTCTCGTTCTAAGCCGCTCCGGGGTCCGCTGCATCTAGGTGCA
>JAYWAO010000316.1:0-1643 GCA_043782365.1 Deltaproteobacteria bacterium | reverse complement strand
CAAGGGGGGGAGAGTTACGTGCTTTCGTCCGTTCATGCTGCTGGTACAAGCGATGCTTCCCGACAGTCGCATCGGACGCGGCGGCGGCTTCAGGCCTCACTGCCAGTTGCACAGGCCCTCCGCTTCATCTAACGATACAGCATTCCCCTCATGCAACTTGACAGCTGCCCCAGTCCGCAGGAATTGGCCGCCTTCGCCGCGGCGGGGCTCGACCCCAAGCAGCGCTCCGCCGTCGAGGTGCACCTGGAGGCCTGCGCCGCCTGCGCCACCGCGGGCTCGGCGCTGATCGGCGGCCTGCGCAGCCACCCGGGAGCGGGCAGCCACGCCGCGCCGGACGAAGAGCACCTCACCGCCTTCGCGCCGCACCGCTACAAGCTGCACCGGCTGGTCGGCTCCGGAGGGATGGGGCTCGTCTACGAGGCCGAGGAGGTGCACACCGGCCGCCGCGTCGCGCTCAAGATGGCGCGCGAGGTGGAGGGCACGCCCAGCGCGGTGCTGCGGCACCGCTTCTTCCGCGAGGCCCGCGTCGCCGCCTTCCTGCAGCACCCCAACATCGTGCCGGTCTTCGACATCAGCGAGTTCCCCGACGGCGTGCCGTACTACACGCAGCGGCTGATCGCAGGCCGCTCGCTGGGGAGCGTGATCGCCGCCTGCCAGGGACCGAGGGAGCGGATCGCCCTCTTGCGCAACTTCCTCGAGCTGTGCGGGGCCATCGCCTACGCGCACGGGCGCGGCGTCATCCACCGCGACCTCAAGCCGTCCAACGTGATCATCGGGAACGCGGGCGAGACCTGGGTGATCGACTGGGGCCTCGCGCGCCTGCGCCCGGCGGCCCGCCCGCTGACGCTGCTCCCGGGCACGCAGACGGGCGACGAGGTGTTCGAGGGCTTGCGCTCCGACCCTCTGCTGACGGCGGTGGGCACCGCGGTGGGCACGCCCGCGTACATGAGCCCGGAGCAGGCGCGCGGCGAGCTGGAGCTGGTCGACGAGCGCAGCGACGTGTGGAGCCTGGGCATCCTCCTCTTCGAGATCCTCGCGGGCGAGACCGCCTACCAGGGGATCAAGGCGAAGGAGATCCTGCGCAGGCTGCGCGAGGGAGCGGGGCCGCGCCTCCCCAAGAAGATCCTGAAAGAGGTCCCTGCCGAGGTCGCGGCCATCGTCGCCAAGGCGCTCGACGTCGAGCGGGGGGGCCGCTACCCCTCCGCCGTCGAGCTGGCCGCCGACATCAACTCGTGGATGATCGGGAGCGCGGTGTCGGCGCACCAATACGGCGTGGCGGAGCGGCTGCGGCGTTGGGTCCGGCAGCACGCGGCGCTGAGCCTCGCCATGGTGGTGGCCGCGGTCGTCGGAGGAGCCTGGGGGCTGACGCTGCGCGCGGCCAACCTCCGCATGCGCCAGCAGCGCGCCGACCAGCTGTTCCACCTCGGCCAGCTAGCGGTGAACACGCTGATGTTCGATCGCGCGGCGGTCGACTTCGCTGGCGCGCTGGCCCTCGACGAGACCAGGACTGGAGCCAGGATCGGGCTCGCCGCGACCGGCGACCGTGCGCCCCGGCCGCTCTGGAAGCAGCCGGCGCCGGGAGGCAGGGCGCACGGGCTCGCCTTCACCGACTCGCGGACGGTGGTCGCTTTGGGAGACGAGGG
>JAYWAO010000315.1:0-1652 GCA_043782365.1 Deltaproteobacteria bacterium | reverse complement strand
CGCGTTGACCGGGTAGACCAGCCACGGGCCGCCCAGCCGGGTGAACGGGATGAGCAGCGCGTACCAGAACGGCGGGTGGCCCTCGTAGCGCAGGTTGGCGAGGAGCGAGGTCACGCTGTCCGAATCGCGCGCCACCAGCCACTTGAGCATCTCGTCGCGCCACGGCTCGTGCCGCCACATCGAGACGGCGAGGGCGCAGGCGAAGGCCAAGGTGACGAGCAGGGCAAAGCGCCGCTCGCTCGCCGGGTCGCCGCTCTGGGCGACAGAGGGTGTGGGGGACATTTCGGGGCGCAATGTACCGGATGCGGCCGCGGCGCCACATCAGATGATTTGGAGAGTGGTAGAACGCTGGTCCCGACCTCTGGAGGAACGATGGCCACCGGCGCGCAGCTGCTCGTCCGCATGCTCAAGCAAGAGGGCGTCAAGCACCTCTTCACCCTCTCCGGACTCCACATCGCCCCGATCTACGCCGCCTGCGTCGAGGAGGGGATCCAGGTGATCGACACCCGCCACGAGCAGGCCGCGGCGCATGCGGCCGACGCGAGCGCGCGGCTGACGCGGTCGCTCGGGGTCGCCTGCGTGACTGCCGGCCCCGGAGTGACCGACGCGCTGACGGGCATCGCCAACGCCTTCGCCGCGAGCTCGCCCGTGCTGCTGCTCGGCGGCGCGGCGCCGACCTTCAACGCCGGGCGCGGCAGCCTGCAGGAGATGGAGCAGGTCGACCTCTTCACGAGGATCACCAAGTGGAGCGACCGCATCCCCGCGCCCGACCGGGTGACTACATATATGGCCAAGGCCTTCCGCACCATGATGACCGGGCGGATGGGGCCGGTGTTCCTCGAGGTGCCTTGGGACGTGCTGTCGAATGGATGTGAGGACGAATCGTTACCGACGGGTTATCGAACGCGCGCCCGCTCCCCGGGCGATCCCGCGTACGTGGCGAAGGCGCTCGCGCTCTTCGAGAAGGCCGAGAAGCCCGCCATCATCGCGGGCTCGAGCATCTGGTGGGACGACGCCTCCGAGGCGCTCGCAGCCTTCGCGGCCAAGGCCGGCGCGCCCGTGTACCTCAACGGCTCGGGCCGCGGCTGCCTGGCCGACGACCACCCCCTCTTCTTCACCCAGACCCGCAAGGAGGCGCTCGCAGAGGCCGACGTGGTGCTGATCTGCGGCACGCCGCTCGACTTCCGCCTCGGCTACGGCGCGGGCATCGGCGCGGAGGCCACGCTGGTGCAGGTGGACGGCGATCCGCTCGAGATCGGCCGCAACCGGCACGTCGAGATCGGCATCCTCGGCGACTCGCGCTCGGTCCTGCAGCAGCTCGAGTCGGGCCTCTCGCGCAAGGAGGGCCGCAACGCCTCGTGGCTCGCGGAGCTGCGCGCGCGGGAGACGAAGAAGGCGCAGAAGCAGGCCGTCTTCGAGGCGAGCGAGCAGGTGCCCGTGCACCACTTCCGCCTTGCGCGCGAGCTGGCCAACGTCGCGCGGGCCGCGGGCGACAGCATCTTCGTCGCCGACGGCGGCAACTGGGTGGCGATCGCCGCCAAGGTGATCGGCCTGCGCGGCGCGGGCCGCTGGCTCGACCCCGGACCGCTCGGCTGCCTCGGCGTGGGCGCGCCGTTCGCCATCGCGGCGAAGCTGCTCCACCCCGACAAGCC
>JAYWAO010000314.1:0-4729 GCA_043782365.1 Deltaproteobacteria bacterium | reverse complement strand
TCTGCAAGGCGGTGGGCACGCTGCTGCACGCGCACCACGCCACCCACGCGTACGCAGAGGGAATCGAGGTGCTCTGCGAGGCCGGGCACCTCGTCGCGCACGGGGTGCACGAGGCTGAGGGGGGCGCGAGACACAAGCCGGCGCAGGGGAAGCATTAAGGAGTGAGCGCTTCATCGCGCCTCGCGGTGCGACTGGTCCCCTGGCTGGTGCGGCGCCGCGCGCGCGTGCTGGGCGTGGCGTGCGCGCTCTCGCTGGTGGCCCTCGCAGGCGCGGTGCACCTCTACCGCGACCTGCGCTCGGGCCTCGAAGAGCTGCTGCCGGAGAGCGCGCCCAGCGTGGAGGCGGTCCGCACTGTCTTGCCGCTGCTCCACTCGAACGCCCGCCTGACGGTGGGCCTCGAAGGGAGCGATCCACAGGCCCTCGAGCGCTTTGCCGATCTGCTGGCGCTGCGCTTGCTCGCGCTGCCCGTGGGGCTGGTCGAGAGCATCGACTTCCGCAGCGACGAGCAGGACGCGTTCCTCCAACGCTTTGGACCTCTCTATCTGCCGATTGAAGACCTGCGGGCGGCGCGCATCGCCCTCGCGGCCATGGTCTTCGAGGCGAACCGGGCGAATCCGCTGCTGGTGGATCTGGACGACGACGACGACGCGCCCGCGGTCGCGACCGGGCCGGCAGCGGTCGACCTCGCGCCGTTTCGCAAGTACGAAGGCCTCGCCCACTCGCACTTCCGCGGCGGCTACTTCCAGACACCCGATGGACACCTGCTCGTCTTGCAAGTGGTGCCGCCCGAGTACTCGACCGGCGTCGGCACCAACCAGAAGCTGATCGCCGCGGTGCAGGCCGAGGTGGCCACGCTCAACCCGAAGCGGTTCGACCTGACGATGACGGTCGGCTACAGCGGCGAGATCGCGCAGGTCGTCGAGCAGCAAGCCGCGTTGGTGGCCGACCTTCTGTCCTCCACCGTGGTCGTGCTCCTGTTGGTGCTGGGCGCGCTCTGGCTCTACTTCCGCCGCTGGGGCGCCATCGGCGCCATCTCGGGCGCGCTCGCGTGCGGGTGCGCGCTCACCTTCGGGCTCGCCTGGCCGATGGTGGGCCACCTCAACGCCAACACCGCCTTCCTCGGCTCGATCGTGATCGGCAATGGGATCAATGTCGGCATCATCTTCACGGCGCGCTACCTGGAGCGGCGCAGCAGCGGCCTCGACGCCCTGGCCGGCTTGATCGAGGCCTTCGACGGCACCCTCGGACCGACGTTCGTGGCCGCGTTCGGCGCTGGCCTCGCCTATCTCTCGCTCGCCGCCACCGACTTCCGCGGCTTCTCGCAGTTCGGCCTGATCGGCGCGCTGGGGATGTCGCTCTGCTGGGTGACCGCCTATCTGCTGCTGCCGCCGCTGCTCTCGTACTTGGAGGGCGGCGCGATCGCGCCCGGGCCGCGCGCGAGCCGCTCACCGTTCTCGCTGCTCGCGCGACTGGTGGAGGCGCGCCCGCGCGCGCTGCTCGGGGCCGCGCTGCTGCTCACCCTGGGCGCTGGCGTGGCGGTGCGCCTCTACCACGGTGATCTGCTCGAGGCGGACCTCGCCAAGATCGGCGCGCGCCACAGCCTGAAGAACGGCGCGCTCTTCTGGTCGCAGAAGGCCAACGAGGTCTTCCAGGCCTCGCGCTCGCCGATCATGCTGCACGCGGCGACCCCCGCTGCGCTCGAGCGCACGCTCGCCCGCCTCGAAGAGCAGCGCCGGGCGCTGGGCAAGAGGGATCCGATCCGCGAGGTGGTCAGCGTCGCCCGCCTCGCGCCGCCCCTCGAGCAGCAGGCGCCCAAGCTCGCGGTGCTCTCCGAGATTCGCGCGCTGCTGTCGCCAGCGGTGCTCGCGCGCATCCCCGAGGCTCAGCGCCCGCTCGCCCTGGAGTTCGCCCGCCGTCCCGCGCCTGGCGCCGTTGCCCTCCGCGATGCGCCCAAGGGCCTGCGCCGCGCTCTCACCGAGCGGGACGGCACGGTGGGCCGCATCGGGCTCATCTTCCCGGTCAAGCCGGGCAAGCTCGATCTGCCCGAGATCGACCTGCTGAAGAAGATGGTCCGCGGCGCCGCCGCCCCCGAGGGAGGCCAGGTCCGCGCGCTCCACACGCTCTTCCTCTTGAGCGACATCGACGACACCATCCTGCGCGACGCGCCCAAGGCCACGCTGCTCGCGCTCGGGCTGGTCTGCGCGCTGGTGCTGCTGGTGCTGCGCAACGCCGCCGCCGCGCTCACCGTGATCGTGACGCTGCTATTTGGAGTCTTACTCCTGGTGGGCGGCGCCGCAGCGGCCACGGTGCGGGTCAACTTCCTCAACTTCGTGGTGCTGCCGATCACCTTTGGGATCGGCGTCGACTATGCGGTCAACATCGTGCTGCGCTGGCGGCAGGAGCCCGCGGCGCCGGACAAGCTGGAGCGGGTGCTGCGGGAGACGGGGAGCGCGGTGGCGCTCTGCTCGGCGACCACCATCATCGGCTATGCGTCGCTGGTAGTGGCCGATAGCCAGGCGCTGGCGGGCTTCGGATTGCTGGCAGCGCTGGGAGAGGTGACCTGCCTGGGGGCGGCGCTGCTGGTGCTGCCGGCGTGGCTCTGTCTGCGGGGTGGGGCGCGGGAAGCGGCGGCGGTAGAGACGACCTCTTGAACTCTTGGAGCGCACACGACAACGGCTCTTTGGGGGGCTACCTGCTCCAGTCGAGCACCACCTTGCCCGACTGCCCGCTCCCCATCACCTCGAACCCCTGCTTGAACTCGCCGATGGGGAAGTGGTGGGTGATCACCTTGGTGATGTCCAGCCCCGACCGCACCATCGCGGCCATCTTGTACCAGGTCTCGTACATCTCCCGGCCATAGATGCCCTTGATGAAGAGGCCCTTGAAGACGATCTTGCTCCAGTCGAGCGCGACCTCGCCGGGGAAGATGCCGAGCACCGCGACCCGGCCGCCGTTGACCATCGCGCCGATCATCGTGCGGAAGGCCGAGGCGTTGCCGGACATCTCCAGGCCCACGTCGAAGCCCTCGGTCATCCCGAGGTCCTTCATGACGTCGGCGAGGCCCTCGGTGCGGGTGTCGATCGCGCGGGTGGCGCCCATCTTGCGCGCCAATTCGAGCCGATAGGGGTTGATATCCGTAATCACCACGTTGCGCGCGCCCACGTGCCGGGCCACGGCGACGGCCATGATGCCGATGGGTCCGGCGCCGGTGATCAGCACGTCCTCGCCGACGAGGTCGAAGGACAGCGCGGTGTGCACGGCGTTGCCGTAGGGGTCGAAGATCGAGGCGACGTCGTCCGGCACTTCGCTGGGGAGCTTGAACGCATTGCTCGCTGGGATCACCAGCCACTCGGCGAAGCAGCCCGCGCGGTTGACGCCGACGCCGATGGTGTTGGGGCAGAGGTGCCGCTTGCCGGCGCGGCAGTTGCGGCAGTGGCCGCAGACGATGTGGCCCTCGCCGGTGACCCGGTCGCCCACCGCGAAGCCGCTCACGTGCGAGCCCACCTGGTCGATCACGCCGACGTACTCGTGCCCGACGTGCATCGGCACCGGGATGGTGTTCTGCGCCCACTCGTCCCACTTCCAGATGTGCATGTCGGTGCCGCAGATGGCGGTCTTGTGGATCTTGATCCGCACGTCGTTGGGCCCGACCTCGGGGACGGGCACGTCCTGCATCACCAGACCCGGTTCGCGCGTCGCCTTTACCAGCGCCTTCATCGTCGCCATCGTCAGACTCCCGTCTTGCGGGTTGCAGTGCTGGCCGCCAACGGCCGATTGCCGCGTACTGCCTCGACTTGCCTCGACTACCAACGACTATTGAATGACGCCGAGCGCCCTGCCCACCTTCGCGAACCCGGCGATCGCCTTGTCGATGTCCTCGGGCGAGTGCGCCGCCGACATCTGCGTGCGGATGCGCGCCTGGCCCTTGGGCACCACCGGGAAGAAGAAGCCGATCACGTAGACCCCCTCGTCCATCAGCGCGGAGGCGAACTTCTGCGCCAGCGGGGCGTCGTAGAGCATCACCGGGATGATCGGGTGGTCGCCGGGCAGCAGCTTGAAGCCCAGCGCGCTCATCGCGGTGCGGAAGCGGTGCGCGTTGTCCTTGAGCCGCTTGCGCAGCGCGCCGCCGTCGCGGACCAGCTCGAGCGCGCGCAGGCTGGTCTCGGCGATCACCGGCGCGAGCGTGTTGGAGAAGAGGTACGGCCGGCTCTTCTGCCGCATCCATTCAATCACTTCAAAGCGCGACGAGACGTAGCCGCCCGAGGCGCCGCCGAGCGCCTTGCCGAGCGTGCCGGTGAGGATGTCGACGCGGCCGAGCACGCCCTGCGCCTCGGGGGTGCCGCGCCCGTGCTCGCCGATGAAGCCGACCGCGTGGCTGTCGTCGACCATCACCATCGCGCCGTGCTTGTCGGCGAGGTCGCAGATGGCCCTCAAGTTCGCGAGCGTGCCGTCCATCGAGAAGACGCCGTCCGTGGCGATCAGGCGGAACCGTTGGGCTTGCGACTCCTGCAGCTTCGCCTCGAGGTCCGCCATGTTGCCATTCTCATAGCGGTAGCGGTGAGCCTTCGCCAGGCGGACGCCGTCGATGATGCTGGCGTGATTCAAAGCATCGGAGATGATGGCGTCTTCGGGGCCGGTCAACGTTTCGAACAGGCCGCCGTTGGCGTCAAAACACGAGGAGTAGAGAATGGTGTCTTCAGTCCCCAGGAATTCGCTAATCCGCTTTTCC
>JAYWAO010000313.1:0-32844 GCA_043782365.1 Deltaproteobacteria bacterium | reverse complement strand
TCTCGCCCGCGCCACGGCGGCCGTAGCCCAGGTTGAGCTGCACGGTGTCCTGCGCCTGGCCGGGCTGCACCAGCACCGCGGAGCGGATCGAGCGCTCGGTTGCGCCCTCCTTCACCTTCAGGTCGATCACCGCGCCCTGCTCGAGGCCGAGCCGCTTGGCGGTGGCGGGCGCGAGCAGCGCGGCGTTGTCCCACGAGAGCCGGGTGACCGGGTGCGGGACCTCCTGCAGCCACGCGTTGTTGCCGAACCGGCCATCGTAGACCTTGTGGTCGACCGCGAAGAAGACCTCCAGGCCCTGCGCTGCCGGGCCGGTCTTCTTGAGCAGCTCCGCCGGGAGCGCGTCGAGCTTCGGCTGCTCGGCGCCGGGCGTCGCCGTGCCGGCCGCGAAGCCATCGGAGAGCCACTTCTCCCAGGTGGTGGTGGCGCTGCCTTGGGCCGCCTTCTCCCAGTGCGCCTTGAGCAGCGCGAGGCCGCCCTTCTCGCCCTCGCCGAGCAGCGACGAGAGCAGCTCCGCGGGGCCGAGGCCGTTGAAGAGCGGGGCGATCAGCGGCTGCGCGAAGGTGACGGTGCCGTCGAGGGCGCGGCCGTCGCCCCACTGCTCCATCAGGTGGGCCGCGGGGACGAACCAGGTGACGGCGGGCGCGGTCTCGTCCTCGTAGGCGCCGAGGTAGACCGCGTTGGGCACGGTCTTGAGCAGCTTCTCGAATTCGAGGTCGGCCGGGGCCGAGTAGACCGGGTTGTTGGCCGTGATGAACAGCGTGTCGACCTTGCCGCCCTTGATCTCGGCCGCGAGCTGCGCGAGGCCGCGCGGACCGGACTCCGCGTCGAGCAGCACCGACTTCGCGTACGACACCGTCTTGCCCGCGTTGCCCAGGCCGGCGTTGATGGCGATGGCGGCGAGGTGCACCGCGGCCGGCTGCCGCGCGCCCGCGAGCACCGTGCAGCGGCCCGCGTGCTTGACCAGATCGGCCGCTAGCGCGTCGAGGAACTTCGCCTGCGCGCCCACGCTCGGGTTCAGGTCGGTGAACTTCGCCAGCGCCGCCGCCTTGGAGAGCCGCGCGACGCGCCCGAGCAGGCCCAGCGCCAGCGCCGGGAGCTCCGACGGCTTCGCCATCGCGCGGTGGTCGGCGGTCCCGCCGGTGGGGGTCAGGCCGGGCTCGATGACATAGAGCCGGTTCATCTCGTGGCCCGGCTCGCGGCCCTTGGCGAAGTCGCGCTGCAGGCCGAGCGTGCCGGGGAAGCCGGAGAGGAAGTCCTCGTCGAGCGAGGCGATCACCGCGGCCCCGGCGAGGTCGTGCCGCACGTCGATGGCGGACCCGAAGGCAGCCTCGTAGGCCTCGGTGGCGCCGTCGGAGGCGAGCGGCGACCAGGCGTAGAACTTCGCCTTGGGGAACTCGGCCCGCAGGCGCTCGCGCAGCCCGCCGAGCAGCGGCGACGAGGTGGGCTCCATGAGGAACCGCAGGCCCGCGCCCTCGGTCTTCTTCAGCTCCGCCGCCCGCGCGAGCTGCGCGCCCAGGAAGGCGCGCTGCGACTTGTCCTTGCCCTTCTCCTTGACGACCGCGGCGCGCGCCGGGTCGTAGAGCGAGAGCAGCTGCGCCTGATCGATGAGGCCGGTGCCGCCCCGGCTCGAGGGGTGATCGGGGTTGCCCTCGATCTTGGTGGGGCGCCCGTCGTGCGAGGTGACCAGCAGGCCCATGGCGTGCCCGCCGAGGAAGCTCGCGGTCGCGTAGTGGAGCGCCTTGCCCGCGACGTGACCTTCGGGCTGCTTGATGAAGGGCAGCATCTGTTCGCGGGTCTTGCTCACGCAGCCCGAGAGACCTGCCAGCGCGGCCGACGCGCCGAGCAGCTGCACGAAGGTGCGGCGGCTGGTGGCGTCGGGCGGGAGGTCGGCGCCCACGGCGAACTCGGCCCTGGCGTCGGCCGCGTCCGGACCGCCACGCAGCTGCTCCTCGAGGGAGCGCCAGAGGGGGTTCACTTCAGGAGCCGCAGGAGCGCCGGCTGCAGAGACCAGAGGGAGGGAGCGGATCGCCATCGGGAAGTCCTAGCGGTGGCAGGTGTCGCAGGAGACGCGAGTCTGGACATGGTTGGCCGACTTCAGCGCGAGGCCGAAGGCGATCTTCGGGTCGCGGTCGGCGGAGGCGAGCGCCTGCGCGTCAGCGTCGCTCTTGGCGATGCCGCGGGTGAGCAGCTCCTTGACCACGTCCTCCTTGGAAGAGGGGGCCTCGTACTTGAGGTTGACCACTTCGGAGGTGGGACGGAGGAACTTCTCCGGGTTGCGGTGGCAGTCGAGGCACCACCGCATCTGCAGCGTGTTCGCCTTGGCGATGGCCGGCATCTGATCGACCCGGCCGTGGCAGGTGGCGCAGCCGACGCCCTTCGCCACGTGGATCGAGTGGTTGAAGTAGACGTAGTGCGGGAGCTTGTGGACCTTCTCCCACTCGATCGACCTGCCCGTGAAGAAGCTCTCGCGCACGGCGGCGAGCTTGGGGCTCTTGTTCCAGATCTGGGCGTGGCAGTTGAGGCAGAGCTGGGTCGGGGGGATCCCTGCCGAGGCCGCCTTCTCGACCTGCGAGTGGCAGTAGCGGCAGTCGATGCCCTCCTCACCCACGTGGTGCCGGTGGTCGAACTGCACGGGCTGTTGGACCTGGTTGCCGACCTCTGTGTAGAGCGGGGAGCGGACCCAGAGCATGAGTCCGCCGATCGTTCCCCCTCCGCCCAGCGCGAGGAACGCGAGGGAGAGGCGGGCGGCGGTGTTCGACCAAGGCTTGAAGAGGGACATGCTTTGGACCCGGGGACTGCATGCGAAAAATTTTCGCAGGGCGCGGAGTACACGCAAACGATGCGGCATTCAAGGTACAGATTGTCGCAGGGCGTGGCCGCTTGACTAGGATGTGGCGATCTGCCACTCAAAGGCAGCATTTTCAAGGAGATCCCGCATGCTAGGCAACCGGCCCACTTCAGAGTGGATCGCGGAGTACGCGCAGTCGCACACGAACAGCGTCAACCGGGCTTGTCACACCGTCGGGATTCCGACAGTGGCGCTCTCGGTCCTCCTGCTGCTGGCGTCGCCGTTCGTCGCCGGCCTCTGGAAGGCCGGGCTCGCGCTCTTCATCGTGGGCTGGTTGTTCCAGTTCGTCGGTCACTACTTCGAAGGGAAGCCGCCGGAGTTCATGAAGGACTGGCGCTTCCTCTTCGTGGGGCTGCGCTGGTGGGCGATGAAGGTGGCGGGAAAGGCGTAGAGCCGCCGGCTCGGGGGCTCCTGGAGCGCGGCCGCAGAGCGGCTCATGCAGCGGCTCTAGCGGTGCTCTAGCGGATCGCTGCGCCCGGCCTCGGGCCCCTGCGCCCGGCGTTCTGGTGCACGGAGGCCGGCTGCACCTTGGCCACCGCGCTCGCTTCGCTGCCGGTCGCCGCGCTGAACTTCGCGAAGTCGATCAGGGCCGCCGCGCAGAGCACCATCCAGGCCGCGGCGAGCACGAGGGGAAACCAGTTCTTCTGCAGCTCCATCTGGGCCTCCGCTTTCATGTGGAGGCTTACGCGGAGGGCGCGGACTGATTTCAGGGTGGGCTGGTTCGCGGTACAACCGGTGGACCAGTGGCCGACCCGATCACCAAGGCGCTCCTCAAGGCGCGCGCAGCCGAGGCTGCCGGGCAGCACGCCGAGGCGATCGAGCTGTTCAAGGCGTCGGGGCACCTCGAGGACGCGGCGCGGGTCCTCGCGCAGGCGGGCAAGCCGCTCGAGGCCGCGCAGCTCCTGCTCGGGTCGCTCGGGGTGAAGCCGGCGCAGGTGGGCACGCTCGAGGTGAAGCTCAAGGCCCGCGCGATGAAGGCGGCCATCCAGCTAGTGCGCGCGGGAGAGCTGCAGCAGGCGGTCGAGCTCTTCGTCGCGCTCGGCGAGCGGGCGCGCGCGGTGCAGGCGCTGGAGCGGGCCGGAGACCACGCGGGCGTGGCGAGGCTGCTCTCGTCGTCGCCTGCCCCGGGCGCGTCAACTGTATTACCCGGGCGCGGAGGGCGCCCGGCCCCGAGCGGCCCGCTGCCAGCGACCGGGCTGGCCGACTCCCCGGTGATCGCGCAGAAGCTGGAGGCGACGGGCCGCGGCGAAGAGGCGCTGGAGATGTGGCTGCGCCTCAAGCGGTTCAACGAGGCGGCGCGGCTCTCGAAGTCGCTCGGCCGGCTGCACGAGGCGGCCACCCACTTCGCCGACGCGGGGATGCCGCTCGACGCCGCGCAGATCTTCCAGGAGCTGGGGGAGAAGCAGCGCTGCCTGGAGATGCTGCTCCTGGTGGGCAGGGGAGACCGGCGGTACCGAAAGGCCGCGCTGGAGGCGGCCGTCATCGCCGTCGAGCTCGACCAGGTGGGCGGCTCGCTGCACCCGTTCCTCACTCCGCTGCTCGAAGGCGGACCGCTCTCGGACAAGGAGTTCGAGCTGTTCGACGAGCTGTCGCGGCTCTTCCTCCGGCACGACGCGCCCCTGCTGGCGCGGGTGGCGCTGGAGAAGATGGTCGAGAAGAAGCCGCGCTTTCGCGACGCCGCCAAGCGGCTCGCCGCCCTCACCCGCGAGGGCCGCGAGCAGCCTTCACGTACGGGCGCTGCCGGCGCCGCCCCCGCGCAGGCCGGCGCTGGGGCGATGTTCGGCGCCGATCCGCTCGACCTGGGCGGGCTGCCCGAGTACGTGGTGCCCCCGCCCGTGGAGGGGGAGGCGGAGCTCGGCGAGGCCGACCTCGAGGAGGTCGCGGTCGAGGCGCACCCGGAGGCCAGCGCCGAAGCGTCCGGGCAAGGCGGAGGGGACCTGTTCTTCGGGGAGGTGCCGCAGCCCTTCGAGGAGCTCGAGCCGATCCTGGACCTCGACGAGCCGCTGCCCCCATCGAGGCCGCCCCCGGCCAAGGCGCCCCCCGCCGCGGCGCCTGCTCCCGGGCAGCGAACGGCAGCCGTCGACGCACCGGTGCCGGCGGTTCCGGCGAAGCCCCCTCCGGCGGCGCCGCCCGCCGTCGCCCCCTTCTCCGCGGCGGTGCCTCCAGCGGTCGCAGCCGCGCTGGCCGCCAAGGGCGCCGCCCTGCGCAGCTCGAACCCGGTGGTGAAGCCGCCCTCGGCGGCGTTCTCGCCCGGGCTGTTGGTAGCGAATCGTTACCGACTCGAGCAGAAGATCGGCCAGGGCGGCATGGCGACCGTCTTCCGCGCCACCGATCTGGAGCTGGAGGAGCAGGTCGCCCTCAAGGTCTTCTCGATGACCGAGGCCACCGACGTGGCGGTGGCCCGCTTCAAGCTCGAGCTCAAGCTGTCGCGGCAATTGAGCCACCCGAACATCATTCGGTTATACGACATCGGCCTGCACGACGGGCACCGCTACATCTCGATGGAGCTGCTGCGCGGGCGTTCGCTCAAGGCCCGGATGGCAGAGCCGTTCGACTTCCTCGAGGCGCTGCGCCTGCTCGAGCAGGCCTGCGCCGCGCTGCAGGCCGCCCACGACCAGGGCGTCATCCACCGCGACGTCAAGCCCGACAACTTCTTCCTCACCTCGGAGGGCGTGCTCAAGGTGATGGACTTTGGAATCGCCAAGCACCAGGCGGCGCAGAGCGTCACAGTGGTAGGCTCCATCGCCGGGACCCCCGCGTACATGTCGCCCGAGCAGATCAGCAACTTCTCGGCGGTGAGCCACAAGACCGATCTCTATGCGCTCGGCGTGATCCTCTATGAGGTGTTCACCGGGACGCAGCCGTTCAGCCACCCGGAGCTGGTGCCGCTCCTCCTGCTCCACGTCAACCAGCTCCCCGAGCCGCCGCGGCAGCGCAACCCGGGCATTCCGGAGGAGCTGGAGGCGGTGATCTTGAAGCTGCTGCAGAAGGACCCCGCGCGGCGGCACCAGGCGGCGCAGGACGTGGCAGAGGACCTGGCGCGAATCCGGAGGAGCTATGGCGGGTAGTCGATGGAACGGCAGGCTGTTGGCCGCAGCGGCAGCGGCGCTGGCGCTGGCGGGGCCCCCAGCCCGCGCCGACTGGACGCAGGCCGCGCCTGGCGACAAGGTCGCGCTCCTGCCAGCGGCCGACCTCGCCCTCGCCGCCGGCGGGATGGCCTTTTGGCTCGGCACCGAGCTCGCCAAGCGCCAGCTCGCGCCCGCCGCCTGCCGCATCTGTAACGGCATTGACAACACCGGCTTGTCGAATGGCCCCGGCGCTGGGCAGGCCGGGCTTAACGGCGTCGACGCCTTCTTCCACGATCAGCTCACCGGCGCGCTCTGGAGCCGCAAGAGCTCCGATACCATCTCGAATGTGGTTGGATTCGGTCTCTTCCCAGCCGGCGCCTTGGTCGCGTCGTACTTCGCCACCGGCAATGGGTCCAATGGCGCGGGCCTGCGCGCGGTGGTGATCTCTGTCGAGAGCCTCGCCATCGCCGGGACGCTGATTCAATCGATCAAATACCTCGCTGCCCGCAAGCGGCCCTATGTCCGCTATGGACACGCCATTGACGGCGCGACCGCTGCGGAGGGGTCCACCTACGACGTCAACAACCCCGACAGCCACCTGAGCTTCCCCTCGGGCCACACCGGCGCGACCGCGGCGCTCACCGTCTCGGCGGCGATGCTCGCCAGCCTTCAAGATTCGAAGGCTGCGCCCTATCTCTGGGCCGGCGCCGCGGTCAGCACCGTCTCGGTGGCGGCGCTGCGGATGATGGCGGAGAAGCACTACTTCACCGACGTGCTCGCCGGCGCGGCCATCGGCGCGGGGACCGGCGCGCTGATCCCGTGGCTGCACAAGAGGGGCGGGCTGCTCGACGGCAGCGTCGCGGTGAACGCACGGTTCCAGCTATCGCCAGTGCCCGGTGGGACTGCGTTTGCGCTCGCAGGCCAGTTCTGAGCAAGGAGGGCGGATGTCCGGCCAGCCGCTGGTGATCAAGAACGGCCGCTTCTTCGACGGCACTGGCGCCGCGCCAGCCCAGCGCCACTTGCGCATCGAGGGCGGCAAGGTCGCCCGCATCTCCGCCGCCCCGCTCGACGAGGCCGGCGCGCGCGTGCTCGACGCGCAGGGGCACTGGATAGTCCCGGGATTCATCGATATCCACACCCACTATGACGCCGAGGTGGAGGCCGCGCCCTCGCTCTCCGAGTCGCTGCGGCACGGCGTCACCACCGTCTTCCTCGGCAGCTGCTCGCTCTCGGTCGGGGTGGGCGACGCCGACGACCTCACCGACCAGTTCACCCGCGTGGAGGCGATCCCCGAAGCGCACCTGGGCCGCTGCTCAAGGCGAAGAAGACCTGGGAGCCCGCTGGGGCCCAACCTCGCTTCCTTCGTGGGCTACTCGGCGGTGCGGGCGCACGTGATGGGGCTCGAGCGCTCGCTCAGCCCCAAGGAGCAGCCTTCCGCCGACGAGCTGCAGCGCATCCTCGCCATCGTCGACGAGGGCTTCGACAACGGCTTCATCGGCGTTTCGACCAATACGCTCTATTGAAACAAGATGGGCGGCGACCGCTTCCGCAGCCGCTGCCTGCCCTCGACCTACGCCTCGTGGAGCGAGTTCCGCAAAGTGGTCGCGCGCGCCCGCGAGCGCGGGCTCGTCTTCCAGACCATCCCCAACGTCTCCACCAAGTATGAAGCACGCCGACGGCTTCGAGCTGGTGGTCTTCGAGGTTCGGCGCCGGCGCCGCCGGTCTGTGGCGCTGACGTCCCGTTTGGGGATCGAAGCGCCAAGCGGGCGGCCCGGCACGCGCCGGACCGCCCAGGGTTTCGATCGACTCGCGCTTACACTAAATCGACAGCGCGCCCGTGCGGATCAGGTAGGCCAGCTGCGCCCGCTGCCCGGAGTCGAGGAGCGCGTGGATCTTCGCCAGCGCCTTCGCCACCGCGTCGCGCAGCCGCTCCGCCGACTTCACCCGCAGCGCGCCGCCCTCGGCCGCCTTGGACTCGTCGAACTTCTCGAGGCCCAGCGCGTCGGCGAACGCGGCCGTGGTGCGCCGGTCGTCCACCGCAGCCTGCGCGCGCTCGGTCTTCAGCTCATCGAGGATCTTCGCGAGGTCGGCCACTTGCTGCTCGCTCAGGTTCAGCTTGAAGGCGAGGAATCGGAGCGGCCGGCGCACGCCGAACGGGCCGCCGCCGAGGTCGTCACCGCCGCCGCGCCAGCCTGCGCGCCAGCCTCCGTGACCGTGAGATCCGTGTGTCTGGCCGCCCTCGCCCTCGGGGCCGCCAGCGTGTGCTTCGCCTCCGCATTCGCCGTGATGCCGGCGCATGCGCCACCAATGCAACATGCCTGGGTACATGCTTCTCTCCACTCGCCGGGGCTCTCGCTCCCGTGCGGGGTTCACTGCACGCGGGCTCCATGCCTCGCGTATGTGAGAGGGTAATGCCCGGCGGCGCGGTGTCAAATGGAGCGGGCGGGCCGAAATGATCGCGGGCCTGCGCACGGCGGGCTGCGAGCCGGTTCATGGCCGATCTGACGGGATACCCCCGGCCTTTGACCACCGGGCGCCGCGGAGTACTGTTTGCCGCAAGAGGCCCCCATGTCCGACGCGCCCGAAGTCCCCGCCCTTCTCCAGATCCCCTCCCGTGAAGTGCAGGAAGGCCTCCCGCGGGTCCACACCAGCGGCGCGGAGTCGGTGCTCCTGGTGCGCGCCGCGGGCAAGGCCTACGCCACCGCGGCGACCTGCACCCACTACGGCGGCCCGCTCGCCGAGGGCCTGGTGGTCGGCGCCACCGTGCGCTGCCCGTGGCACCACGCCTGCTTCGACCTCGCCACCGGCCTCGCCAGCGGGCCAGCGATGACCCCCATCGCCTGCTACGACGTGGTGGAGCAGGGCGGATTCGTCCGCGTCCTCGGCAAGCGCGCGGCGGTGGACCCAGCGCCCGTCGCGGGTCCGGCGTCGGTGGTGATCATCGGCGGAGGCGTCGCCGGCGCGGCGTGCGCGGAGGCGCTGCGGCGGCAGGGATATGCGGGCCCGGTCACGCTCGTCGCGGACGAGCCGCCGGGGCCCGTCGATAGACCGAACTTATCGAAGGACTACCTGGTGGGGACCGCCCCTGAGGAGTGGATCCCGCTGCGCGACGCCGCCTTCTATGCGGAGCAGCGGATCGAGTTCGTGCTCGGCGACGCCGCCGTCCGCATCGACCCGAAGGCGCGGACGGTCGCGCTGGCCAGCGGCCGCTCGCTCTCGTACGGCGCGCTGGTGCTCGCGATGGGCGCGGAGGCGCGGCGCCTCGATCTCCCCGGCGGAGTCCGCCCGGACGTGCACACGCTGCGCACGCTCGCCGACGCGCGCGCCATCATCGCGCGCGCCAAAGAAGGCGCGCGAGCGGTGGTGATCGGCGCGAGCTTCATCGGCCTCGAGGTCGCGGCCTCGCTGCGCGCGCGCAAGGTGGAGGTCGACGTGGTGGCGCCCGAGGCCATCCCGCTCGCGCGCATCGTCGGCGAGAAGCCCGGCCTCTTCGTCCGCTCGCTCCACGAGGCGAAGGGCGTGCGGTTCCACCTGGGCCGCAAGCCCGCTTCCATCGGCGACGCCGGCGTGACGCTCGACGACGGCGCCACCCTCGCGGCCGACTTCGTGGTGGCGGGCGTCGGCGTCTCGCCCCGCACCGCGCTGGCCGCGGCTGCGGGTATTACACTAGACCGTGGCGTGGCGGTGGACGAGCGGTTCGCGACGAGCGCGGCCGGCGTGTATGCGATCGGCGATCTCGCCCGATATCCAGACCACTGGTCCGGCGAGCGGGTGCGGGTCGAGCACTTCGCGGCGGCGCAGCGGCAGGGACAGGCGCTCGCGCGCGGGCTGCTCGGCGGGGCGGGCGGCTTCCGCGACGTGCCGTTCTTCTGGAGCGCGCACTACGACGTCACGCTGTCGTATGTCGGGCACGCCGAGGCGTGGGACCGGGTGCTCGAGACCGGCAGCCTGGAGGAGCGCGCGTACTCGGCTGCGTTCGAGAAGGGCGGGAAGGTGCTGGCGGTGGTGTGCGTGGGGAAGGACGCGCTGGGCCTCGCGGTGGAGGCGGCGATGGAGCGCGGGGACGCGGCGGAGGTGGCCACGTTGGTGCGCAAGGGGTAGGCCTCCTGGCTGGCGATGCCCTGCAAGCGGGTGAGCAGCGCCACCAGGGCGCGGTCGGCGGCCTCGAGAAGGAGCGACGACGAGATGCGCTGCCCATCGCCGCCCTGGCGACGGGAGTCAAACCGTTCGGCGCTGTAGCTAGGGTGCCGCGCTTTTGCGAGCCGTGAAGGACCGACGCCTCAGAGCCGGAAACGCTCCCCGCGCGGCCCCCGCCTCCTGCGCAGCTCCTCCACCGTGACCACGAACTGCGCGAGGAAGCGCTCGTACTCGGCGCTCGACAACGGCGCGTGAGCGCGGGCGCGCCGCAGCGCCTCCACCTCTGCGGGCGTGGCCGCGAAGTGCAGGTCGTCGACTTCAGCGCCGCTGCGTGAGGCCATCGAGGAGCTCCAGGAGTCCGCGCTTCTGGAAGTAGCCGCGGATCTCCTCCGCGTCCACTCCAGGCAGCGCCAGCAGCGCCTCCACGTCGACGAGGTCGCGCAGCGTGCGCCGCGGGTCGTCCTTGATTGCCTGCGCCTTCATCGCCGCCAGGTGCTCTGCGCTCGGCGCGAGCAGCGCGCGCCCGAACAGCGTCACCGGCCGGGCCCGCGCGAAGACGAGGCCGGCGGTGTGGCCATCGAGGTAGATGCAGTCGACGCGGCCGCGGCGCGGCTCGGGGTGGAGGTGGTTCGAGAAGCCATCCGACACGTGCAATGTCTCGTAGCCCAGCGAGGCGAGGTGCGCGAGGGTCGCGCGCCTGGCCACGTCCTCGACGAGGATGTCGAGGTCGACCGTCGCCCGGGTGATGCCGTGGGCATGGAGGGCGAGCCCGCCGGCGAGGCCGAAGCGCGCGTGCTGCCCCTCGAAGAACTGCGCGAGATCGGCCAGCACCGCGGCGAAGTCCACGAGACGAGGATAGCACGCCGTGGCGCGGGAGGAGCGCTAGCGCAGGGGCTTGAAGACGCCACCCCGATTCTCGGCTAGGCTGGAGATCCATGACCGCTCTTGCCACCCTCCTCCTCCTTGGGCTGGCCGCGGCTGATGCCGCGCCGGCTCCCGTTGCTCCCCCTCCCCCAGCCACGGTGCTGGTGGTGCCGTTCGTCGTGAAAGCGGGCCCCGCCTGGGCCGGGCTCGCGCTCGCCGACGCGCTGCTCGACGCGGTGGTGCAGCAGAGCCAGGACAACTTCATCACCATCAAGCAGCTCGACGCGGTGCTGCGCCGCCGTGATCTGACGCTGCTCGACTTCGCGGTCCCCAAGCAGCCCTCGGCGCTCGCCAAGGCGCTCGGCGCCACCGAGTGCTTCATCGGGAGCATCTCGGCTCACGGCGACCAGGTCGTCCTAGAGGGGCAGCGGCTGAAGACCAGCGACAGCTCGGTGATCAAGAGCGCCAAGGTGGAGGGCGTGCTGACGAACCTGCCCGTGCTCGCCTATGAGCTCGCGGGCAAGCTGGGCGCGGGCCACAAGCTCGGGCCCATCACCTACAGCTTCAAGGCGATGGAGCAGGGCGCGCAGTGCACCTTCGCGCTCGCCCGCCAGTCGCTCGCGCCGCGCTCGCGCGCCATCCTCACCAAGACGCAGCTCAACGCCGCCGAGGAGTACTGCAAGGCGGCCCTCGCGGCCGACCCCAAGCACCCCTCCGCGCTCGCGGGCCTCGCGGTGCTGCAGGCGGTGCGCGGCAAGTTCAACGACGCGCGCAAGACCGCGGGCTCGGCCAGCATCCCGCCGCGGCTCTCGTGGTGGGGCGTGCTCGCCGAGTCGTACGCCACCCGCCGCGCTGGCGATCTCGAGGGGGCGCGCGCGGTGCTCGACAAGGCCATCACCGAGCGGCCGGGCTTCCTCCACGCCCTCGGCTACCTGGGCGAGCAGCAGATCGAGGCCAACGACGACCCCGGCGCCCTGAAGACCTTCGAGCAGTACCTCGCCCGCTCGCCAGGCCATCCGTGGGCGATCGGCAAGAAGGGCCGCGCGCTCGCCCGCATGGGCCGCGGGGCGGAGGCGATCGAGATCACCAAGAAGGCGCTCGAGTCGAGCGACGACCCGGAGCTGGAGATCGAGCTCGCCTCGCGCTACATCGACACCGCCAACGACGCCGAGGCAGAAAAAGTATTACTCAAGGTGGTGGCGCTGACGCCGGTGCGACCGCTGGCGCTGCTGCGGCTCGGGTACCTGTACCTGCGCGGCGGCCAACTCAAGGAGGCCCGCACGGTGTTCCTCCGCGTCGTGCAGGAGTCCAAGCGCGTCGACGAGGCGCGGACCCGCGCGCTCGCCTTCGCCGACCTGGCGCAGGTGGCCGGCCGCGAGGGCATCCTCGAGAACGCGGTGCAGGCGCTCACCGCCGCCCGCAACGAGGGCCTGCGCAAGCTGCCCTGCGAGCAGCCCGAGCTGGCGAAGTGGAAGGGCAGGCCCGAGTTCGACAAGGCCTGCTCGGCCGAGACCAGCCCGCCCCCCGGCACCGCCGTGGACGACGAGGACGAGGTGGTCGCAGTCGAGCTGCAGTAGCCCGTGCAGCCGCTCTCGCTGCAGCAGCTGATCGACAGGGCCCGGTCGGCGGGGCAGCAGCTCCCCGCCGAGGAGGCCGGGCTCCTCTTCGCCGCAGCGGTGCGGCTCGGCGCCGAGCAGGGCGCGCCGCTGCGGCCCGCCCGGCTGCTCCTCCTGGCCAGCGGCGCGCTCGCGCTGGCCTCCCGCGACGAAGTCGACGACCGGCCCGGGTACCTCGCGCCCGAGCTCTCCTCGGCCGAGCCGCCGCGGCGCACCGAGGGCCGCGTGCAGGTGTTCGCCGCGGGCGCGCTCGGCTACGAGCTGCTCTGCGGAAGGCCGCCCCCGGAGCTGCCCGCCGGGCCCGGACCCGAGCTGTACGGGCCGCTCGCCGACGTCGTGCGGGTGGCGCTCTCGGCCGACCGGCGCGAGCGCTTCGGCGACCTGCAGCAGCTGCTCGACGCCACCCTGGTGGTGCAGCCGCGCGACGGCGCCGATCCCAGCGGCGCGGCGCAGCTCGCGCGGCTCTACGAGCGCGCCGTGGGCTGGGAGGCGGCGTTCTCGTGGCCCGCGGCGGCAGCGCGAATCGACCAGCTGCAGGCAGAGGTCACGCACCTGTCCGCGCACCTCTCCGGGCGACTCGAGGTGCAGGAGCAGGCGCTCGCACGGCTGCCGCCGGTGGCCGATCTGGCCGGCCACGTCGCCGACCTGGAGCACGCGCTGGTGGCCCTGCGGACGCAGCAGCAGGCCGGGCAGCAAAAGCTGGTCGAGACGCTGCAAAAGGCGCAGGCCCAGCGGGCCGCCGCCGAGGAGCGCGCGCGGGACGAGGCCGAGACCCGCGAGGCGTTCGCCGCGCTCCACCCGCCGAGGCCGGCGTGGCTACTGGCGCTCCTGCCCGCGCTCCTGGGTGGGGTGGTGGCGGGCGCTGCGGTGGCGGCCTTCTTCGTCTTCGGGCCCCAGCTCGCGAGACCCGCTGCGCCGGCGGAGGTCGCCGCCGCGCCCGCGCTGGGCGAGCAGCTGCGCAGGGTGCTCGAGCCGGTCGCCGTCGCCCCTCCGCGCCCGGCTGCCGTGGTGGAGGCAGATGCGGGCATCGCCACCGGGCCCGCGGCCGACCAGCCCGCTGCGGCTGGGTCAGGAGACGCAGGCCCGGCCGCTGCTGCTCCCGCTGCCGCTGCGGCTCCCGCTGCTGCGGCAGCGCCCCCTGCAGCACACGCTCCCATCGCAGCGCCCGAGCCCGCTGCGCCTCCATCAGGGACGCCGCCCGCTGCGGCGGTCGCCGCGACGCCTGCAACCCCTCCCGGCGCGGCCGCCCCTGCGGCGAAGGGCTCTGGCAGCGCCGCCCCGCTCTCCGCGCTGCGGATGGCCCGCGCGGTGGCCCTCTCCCAGGTGGTGCGCGGCGACAACGCGCTCGAGAAGGGCCGGCCCGTCGAGGCGATCGAGCAGTTCCGCATCGCCATCGAGAACGACCCCGACCTCGCCGAGGCGCACCGCGGCCTCGGGATGGCCTACGCCCTGCGCAACCTCGACCTGCAGGCCCGGCAGGAGTACGAGCGCTACCTCGCGCTGGCGCCGGGCGCCGAGGACGCAGAAGACATCCGCAGGGCCATCGCTGAGCTGTCGAGCCGGTCCAAGCTTGGCGAGAGCGCGAAATAAGCCGACAATGGCGCGGCTCGTCCGCCGCTGGGGGGTCCTCCGATGCGCACCACCGCCGCACTCTTCGCCGCGCTCTTCGCCGCCGCCGCGCTCCTGGGTGCAGCCCGCGCCGAGGGCAAGGCCCCCGTGCTGCTGGTGCACCCCGGGCCGGAGTCGGCGAGACCCTTCGTGTTCCAGCTCATCCACTACCAAGGGGCGGCGGGCGAGGTGCTCTGCACGTCCGAGGGCTACCAGAAGGCGAAGGCCGCCGAGAAGGCAGCCCACGCCGCCATCGGTCCGGGCAGCGAGCTGAAGCACTACCTCTTCCAGAAGAGCGCGGACGCGAAGGGCGAGCACCACTACTGGGAGCTGCGGGCGGGCAAGAAGCACAAAGCGCTGCTCTGCCGCAGCGGGCCCGTCGATGACCTGGCGAAGGCCGAGCGCTCGGCGGGCCTCGCCACCAAGGCGTTCGCGCAGGCCACCGTCAACGTGAAGTAGGGGGAGGGGGACCTTGGCGCGCTACGGCCTGCCGCTGCGCCCGACGCTGGTCACGGGCGTCACCGCGCTGATCTTGCTCGCGACCCTCGCGGTCGGCGGCTCGGCGTTCCTCTCGTCGCGGCGCGCGGTCGCCTCGCTCTGGCGCAAGGCCGCGAGCGAGACGGCGCACCGGGTGACCCAGCGGTCGCTCCGCTTCCTCGAGCCCGCGGCCCCCTACCTGGCGCTGACGCAGCAGCTGGCGGAGCAGGGCCGGGTCGACCCGCAAGACCGGGAGCGCACGCTCGACTACTTCCGCGCCGCCATCCAGGCCAACCCTTCCTTCTCCTGGGCGAGCTGGGGCGGGGCCGACGGCGCCTATCTGGCCGCCTGGCGCGCCCAGCCTGGCAACGGCGCGATCCAGGCCACGCTGCGCGAGGTGCAGGGCATCGACGGGCAGGGCAAGCCGCTGACGCGCTGGCGCGACTTCTCCGCCAACCCCGACGGCACCTGGAAGATCCTCAAGGACATCTCCGAGCCCTACGACCCGCGCTCGCGCGCCTGGTACCAGGCGGCGGTGCAGGCCGGGCACGGCGTCTGGGTGGAGCCGTTCCTCTTCCAGAGCCACCAGCAGCCCGGGTTCTCCTACGTGCTGCCGTGGCGCACGAGGGTGGCGATCGAGCCCGGGCCGGCCAGCGATCCCGCCGCGCCGCCCGCCGCGGCTCCGCCGGCCGCCACGCCCCTCTTCAAGGAGGAGCTGAAGGGCGTCTTCGCGGTGGAGTTCGAGACCGCCGACCTCTCGGCTTTTCTCAGCACCCTCAAGGTCGGCGAGCACGGCAAGGTCTACCTCGTCACCAATGGCGGCCTGGTGGTGGGCCACCCCGACGGCCAGGTCACCGAGAGCAAGAACGGCGTCCTGCAGATCGCGCGGGTCGAGACCCACCCCGACCCGATGCTGCGCCCGGCGTGGGAGGGCTGGAAGAAGCGCGGCGGGGGCGCGCGCTCGTTCGCGGTGAAGACCTACCTGGCGATGGCGGAGCCGTTCCCCGCGGCCAGCGGCATCGACTGGGTCGCGCTCGGGGTGGCGCCCTCGCAGGACTTCTTCGGCGAGGCGCGCGCCCAGGCGCTCTGGGCGCTCCTCATCGGCCTCTCGGTGATGCTGCTCGCGGCGGCGCTCGGCGCGCTCCTCGCCACCCGGGTCTCGGGCGGGCTGCACGAGCTGGTCGACGAGCTCGACCGCATCGGCCGCTACCAGCTCAGCGAACAGAAGCTGCTCTCGGTGCCCTCGCCCGTGCGCGAGGTGAACACGATGGCCGACGCGATCGACCGCATGAAGTCGAGCCTGCGCTCGTTCGCCCGCTACGTGCCGACCCAGCTGGTGCAGGACCTGCTCGAGACCGGCGAGGAGGCCAAGCTCGGCGGCCACAAGCAGGAGCTGACCACCCTCTTCTCCGATCTCGAAGGCTTCACCACGCTCTCCGAGCAGATGGAGCCGGACGCGCTGGTCGACGCCCTGCAGGACTACTTCTCGGGGATGAGCGAGGTGATCCGCGCGCAGGGCGGCACCGTCGACAAGTTCATCGGCGACGCCATCATGGCCTTCTGGAACGCGCCCCGGCCCGAGGAGGACCACGCGCTCTACGCCTGCCGCGCGGCGCTGGCGATGCGGGCGAAGATGCTGGCGCTGCAGACCACCTGGCGCAAGGCCGGGCGGCCGGTGATCTCGGCGCGCATCGGCATCAACACGGGCACCGCGCTGGTGGGCAACATCGGCTCGCAGCAGCGGATGAACTACACGGCGATGGGCGATCCGGTGAACCTCGCCAGCCGGCTCGAGGGGCTCAACAAGGCTTACGGCACCAAGATCCTCATCGGCGAGACCACCGCCAAGGCCGTGGCCGGCCGGATGGTGCTCCGCGCGATCGACTGGGTGGCGGTGAAGGGGCGCGGGCAAGCCATCCTGGTGCACGAGCTGATCGGCGAGAAGGGCAAGGTCACCGCGGAGGTCCTCCGCGCCTGCGAGCTGCAGCGCGAAGCCCTCGAGCTCTACCGGACCCGCAAGTTCGCCGAGGCGGCCAAGGCCTTCGACGCGGCGGGCGCGATGCTGCTCGGGAGCGAGGTCGAGGAGTCGACGACGATTGGCGCCCTCCGCTCGGACGAGGCCTCGCGCACGCTCTCCGCGCGCTGCCGCGAGTACGCCGCCCACCCGCCGCCGCCGGAGTGGAGCGGGGCGAAGGTGATGTCGGAGAAGTAGGCGCGGGGCGAAGCGTTGTCGGATCGGTGAGTGCTGGCGCGCCCGACACGGTGCTTCGCTCAGGGCGTCACCGTCACGGCGAGCGTGTTGGTCGTCTGGGCCGCTCCCAGCCTGGCCGAGATGCTCGCCTGCCCGGCCTTCACGCCGCTGATCACGCCGTCCGCGGACACGGTGGCCACGCTGGCATCGGCGGACGAATAAGTGAAATACTCTAGCGAGGGGAGCACCTGCGTGAGGCAGCTGTTCGCGCCGCCCGTCCACGCGATCTGCAGCGAGGAGCTCGCCAGCGCGAACGAGTGGCCTGCCTGCACGTCGTGGGCGGCGAGGGTGAACGATGGCGCGGGCGCTCCGGTCGCGGTGGCGCCGAGCGTCTGGTAGCGAAGGTCCCCGAGCCAGAACTGCGTCGGGAGGATGCCAGAGTTGTTGCGCGCGTCGGCGAAGTGGAAGAGCCCCGTCTGTGCGGTGAGCTTGCCCGCGAGCGGCAGCGCCACCGTGTACTGCTGGAAGGTGGTGCCCAGCGCGACACCCACCGTCTCGACCGACCAGCGCGTGCCAGTCGCGGAGCCCGCCGCGTCGTTGCCGAGGCCCACCGTCTCGAGCGTGAGCGGCGCGCTCGCCTTGGCCCAAAATGTAATCGCGTCGTAGCCCGAGAGGTCGTGCGCGGCGTCGGCCACCAGCGCGCCGCCGATGGTGCTGCCGGGCTGCGGGAAGGTGAAGCGCAGCGTCTTGTGGCCGTTGACGAGCAGCACGCCCGAGTCGGGGGTGAGGTCGCTCGAGGCGGTGCCGGCGAAGGGCACGAAGTTCGACTGCAGCGACAGCCCATCGACGAAGAGGTCGAGGCGCGGCCCCACCACCGAGACCGCGAGCGAGGCGGTGCGCGCGCCGCCGCCTGCCGAGGCCGTGACCGAGGTGGCCCCGGGCGCGAAGCCCGTGACGAGGCCCGCTGCGCTGATGGCGGCGATCGCCGGGGCGAGCGAGGTGAAGCTGACCCCAGCGGAGAGGATCGCGCGCGAGCCATCCGAGTATGCGCCGGTCACGGCCACCTGCGCGGCGGCGCCCAGGGCCAGCTCCTTGGTCGCGTCGGCGTTCGTGCCCGCCAGCGCGATCGACAGCAGCGTCGGCGGCGGATCGGTGACCGTCACCGTGGCCGAAGCGGTGCGGCCTGGAGCCCCCGAAGCGGTGGTGGTGGTGGCGGTGAGCGTGGCGGCGCCCTTGGCGAGCGCGTGCACGAGGCCCTGGCTGTCGATGGTGGCGACGCCCGGGGCGCTGCTGGTGAAGGCCACCTCAGGCTCCGCGAGCGCGCGATGGCTGCCGTCGTCGTACGCGCCAGTGGCGGTGAGCGTCTGCGAGGTGCCGGTGACCAGCGTGAGCGTCCCTGGAGTGAGCGCGATCGACGCGAGCCCCGGCGAGCCTCCGCAGGCGAGCGGAGCGGCCGAGGCCAGCGCGAGGGCGAGCGCGAGGGGGAAGCGAGCACGGGTCGGGACGCGGCTCATCGCTTGAGCTCCTCGGTGGCGCGGGCGGCGAGCGTGTCGGCGAGCTGTTCAAACTTTCGATAATTCCCGTTGGCGCGCCAGGAGAAGATGCTCCGCGCGAGCATGAACGCGCCCGAGACGAAGCCCGCCGCCGCCAGCACGGTGCCGAGCGGGCCCACGTGCGTCACCTGGCAGATTCGGATCACCAAGGGCGTCATCGAGGCGCCGAGCCCGCAAAACAGCCCGCCGAAGAGCCCGCCCGCCAGCTGTCCCGAGGAGACGTCGATCCGCAGATACGTCTTGCCGGCGCGCGGGGTGAGCGAGAGCTCGACCATCGCGCCGTGGGTGAACCCGGAGACGCTGAGCGTGCGCCCGATGCTCGAGATGTGCGGCGGCCCCCGCTGCGCGCTGCCCACCAGCGCGTCGCGCAGATCGACCACCAGCCGCTCGTGGTGGGCCTGGGTCAGCTCCCCGTCGATCACCCGCTCGATGGTGCGGTGGGTGGGCGCGCCGAGGAGCCGCGCCGGGGTGGACCGCTCGCTCTGCGATTCCTCCAGCGAGCGGGCGGCCACCCGCACCAGCGCGGGGTCGAGGCCCGACTCGCGCGCGATCGCCTCGATCTCCGCGAGAGACAGGACGGGTGCCTGCAGCGCGCGCCCCCGCTCGAGGCGCGCCGCCCGCTGGAGGATCTCGGCGACCTGCTTCTCGGAGTACGTCCGCTCTCCCGGCGCTGGCTGCGCAGCCGCCGCGTGCGCCGCGGGCCGGAGCTGCGGCGCGGCGCCCTCTTCGGGCCGCTCGGGCTCTCCCTCGCGCGGGATGCGGCTCTGCTCGCTGGTCATCGCCAGAGCATAGCGCGCAATGCGCTGGAGCCCCGCCTAGCCGGTCTTCGCCGCGGCCTGCTCCGCGACGGTGGAGACGGTGAAGACCATCCCCGCGCGGCGCAGGCGCTCGAGCAGCGGCGCGCCCATCGCCGAGGCGGGCGTGAGGACGCCGGCGATCTCGGGCAGGGCGGCCCCGTCGAGCGCGAGGCAGAGCGCCGTCTCGCCGAGCATCTTGGCCGTCTCGCCGTAGCCCGGGTCGCTCTTGCCCTCGACCTTCGCGAGCAGGCGCAGCGCGGGCCCGGTGTCGGGCACCGCTTCACCGAGGATGCGGATGCGGAAGAAGCCGTTGTCGCGCGCCGCCTTGTCGGGGCCCTCGCCAGGCGAAGGCAGCACCTTGCCGAGCAGCTTGCGACCCAGGCCCGTGGCGGCCACCGCGACGAATCCGCCGAGTCCAGCCGTCAGCGAGCCCGCGCGCAGGAGGCCCTTCGCGCCCCGGCCGAGCGACATCACCTCCGAATAGCGGAAGCCTTTCCCATAGCGAAACCCGAGCAGCGCGTTGGTGCGCCGGACGATCCGCGTGTTGATCGCCGCCATCACGAACGGGCCCGTCCACTCCTGGAGGCGCTCCTCGAAGCGCACGCCCATCTGGTCGCTCTTGTCGGCGCCGCGGTCCACCTTGCGATCGGGCAGCAGCGCGTAGGGATCGCCAGCGACGCGCCGCACGTTCCGGTCGGCCGCGGCCTGCTCGAAGATGGTCATCATCGAGGCGATGGTGCCGCCGCTCGCCGCGCCGCGTATCGGGCCCACGAACAGGTCCGCGCTGGCGATCTGCCGGCCGCGTGCCTTGTACTCCTCAGCGAGCATCCAGGTCCCGAGGTCGGAGGGGATCGAGTCGAACCCGCAGCAGTGCACGATCCGCGCGCCCGTGGCCTGCGCGCGCGCGTGGTTCTCGTCGATCGAGGCGCGGACGAACGGGGTCTCGCCGGTGAGGTCGCAGTAGTGCGTCCCGGCCTCGGCGCAGGCGGCGGCGAGCGCGCGGCCGTACTTCAGGTACGGGCCGACGGTGGTGCAGACGACGCGCGCGTCCTTGGCGACCAGTGCGAGCGCGGCGGGATCGGCGGCGTCGGCGAGCAGGAGGTCGAGGGAGGCGAGCTTGCCGTCGATGGCGGCGAGATCGCGCCGGACCGCCTCCAGCTTGTCCTTGCTGCGCCCCGCCAGCGCCCAGCGCAGGGAAGGCGCGGTCTTGGCGAGGTACTCGGCGGTGAGCTTGCCGGTGAAGCCCGTAGCGCCGAAGAGCACCACGTCGTACTTGCGCTGCGCCTGTGCGTCGCCCGCTTGCGGTCCGCTCAAAGTCACCTCCACGTTCTAGGCGTTTAGCAGACGATCAAAGGCGGTCGCAAACGCTGGCCCGCGCCCCTCGTCCTCGTGCTTGAAGAAGACATACACATCCGAGGTGAACCCCGCCCCCCGCACCTCGTCTGCCCAACGCGCCAGCGCCGCCTCGTCATACTCGGCGCGCCGCAGCCTGAAGTACCCGAACGGCGCAGTCCGGATCACCGGCCGCTGCGCCGGCTTCTCGTCGGTGTCGGCCGCGCACAAGGCCGCCCCCGAGGCCGCCAGGATGGTGTGGATCTCGTCGTCGTTCCACGAGTCGTGGCGGAACTCGAAGGCCGCGCGGAGGTCCTTCGGGAGGATGGCGAGGAAGTCGCGCAGGAGCTTCGCGTCCTTCTTCAAGTTGGGCGGCAGCTGCCAGAGCACCGGCCCCATCCGGCCCTCGAGCGCGCGCACGGGGGCGGCGAAGGCGGTGACCAGCTCGGCGCAGTCGCGCAGCCGCTTTTGGTGCGTGACTCTTTGCCAGCCTTTGAGCGCGAAGCGGAAGCTCTCGGGCACCTGCGCGCACCACGCCTGCGCGGTCTCTACCGTGGGCTTGCGGTAGAAGCTCGCGTTCACCTCCAGGCCGCCGAAGCGGGAAGAGTAATACCCGAGGCGCTCCTTGCGCTTGAGCGCCTTCGGGTAGAACGAGCCCACCCAGGCGTCGTAGTCGAAGCCGCTGGTGCCGAGGTAGGGCGAGCCCGCGCGCACCGGCGCAGGCGTGGGCAGTGCGGGCTTCGTGCCAGCGGGGGAGCTCTCGGGGGCTTCGGGCGCCGGTTCGGCGCTCTTCTTCTTCCGCGCGGCCATGGAGGGACTCTAGCAGAGAGCCGAGCGCCCGCGCGTGAGGCCCGGTCGCGCTGGAGGACCGGGGGACCCGATGCGCCTCACCGCCCCAGCGTCAGCTTTCGATAAGTCCGCAGGTGCCGGATCGCGGCGGCTTTCTGCCCGCGCTTCTCGTACAGGCGCGCAGCGTTGAAGTGGGCGTCCTCCTGCGCGGGGTCGAGCGCCACCGCCCGCACGTAGGCCTCGAGCGCGCCCTCCGGATCCTGCACGTCCTCGAGCGCGACGCCCAGGTTGAACCACGCGGTGGCGTCCTCTTCATTGGCCTCCAGCGCCAATCGATAGTGGGCCGCGGCCGCGCGCGCGTCGCCCGCCTCGTGCAGGAGCCTTCCCAGGTTGAGGTGCGCTTCTGGGTGCGACGGGTCCAGCTCCAGCGCCCGCCGGTAACACGCGCGCGCCTCGCCGGGATCTGCCTCCTCGAGATCACAGCCGCGCTCGTACCAGCCGGCGGCGTCGTGGGCCGCGTCGCGCGCGCGGGCCGCCTCCAGCGCCACCGGCGCAGCCATGCGCGCGAGCTCGGCGGTGTCGAAGTCGAAGAGCACCTGCCCGTCGGCGCGCATCTTCACGCCGTCCTGGCCGACCACCAGCAGCTCGCCCTCGGCGGCGATGCGGAGCGTGCGCAGGGGGCGGCCCTCGGGCAGCCGCTCCCGCAGCGCCTTCAGCTGCGCCTGCACGCGCCGGGCGGGGATGCGCGCCGAGACCAGCTCCTTGGCCGTCCGCAGCAGCACGAGATCGTGGAAGGAGAAGCGCAGCTCGCCGCGGGGCCCGCGCTCGGGCTCGAGGAACCCGGCCCGCACCCAGCTGCGGACCTGGCCTACGGAGAGGCCGAGCATCTTCGCCACCTCGCTGGCGCCGTAGCCGGACATGGAGAGTTTGTATACCCGTCTACGCCTCCGCGTAGCGGACGCTCGTCGAACGCCACCGGACGAATCGAGGAGGGGCTCGCAGGCTCGCCAGTATCGACTTGCCGACACTCAGGTGGGCGGCCCGCCCCTCGCGGCGCGACCTTGAACGCCGCCAGAGTGATTGGCCTCGCTGGTGCAGGGTCGCCTGCGCAGCCCCCCCCGCTGCTGCGGCGGGCCGATCGCGCGATCGCCAGCCGCTGCTCTTGTCTTCGAGGCGACCGCGTCGTCAAACCTTTACCTTGGAGTCTGCAAATGGCATCACGCATCGCAAAGCTCGCATGGATCGTTTCGCTCGCAGGGTCGGCGCTCGCCTGCGGCGGACCTGAAACCAGCACGACCGCTCCGACGGCTTCGGAGCGCCCGTCGACCTCGACCAACTCCGCCCTCGCCACGACCGCGGCTGCAGTGGCCAGCCCGGGATTCGCAGTGCTCGCCAACGCGGCCGCCACCTGCACCAACGGCACCATCGCCGGCAGCGTGGGCACCTTCCTCGCCACGCCGACGGGCTCGATCACGAAGACGGCCTGCCCCGTGACGGGCTCGCTGGACGTCGGTGACGCGGCCTCGATCGCGGCCTTCAAAGCCTTCAGCGCCTCCTATGCAGCGCTTGCCCCCAAGGCGGGGGACGTCTGCAAGAGCCTGACGGGCACGCTCGACGGCGTCATCCTCGCCCCCGGCACCTACTGCTTCAGCGGCGCGGCCGTGTTGACCGGCGTGCTGACGCTCCGCGGTCCTGCCAGCGGGGTCTGGATCTTCAAGATCGGGTCGGGAGTCCCCCCGACCGGGGCGCTGACGGGCACCAACTTCACCGTGGTGATGGCCGGCGGCGGACAGGCGTGCAACGTGACCTGGTGGGTGGCGCAGGCCGCGACCCTCACCACCTCGGCGTTCAAGGGCAACCTCCTCACCGGCGCGGCGGTCACCGCGACCGGCGGAGCGATCGCGGGCAACCTCTACTCCAAGGCTGACGTCACCATCACGGGCACCGCGGTGACTGGCTGCGCCAGCGTCGCGCTTGGTGGCGGCGGCGGTAGCGGCGATGACCAGGGCGACGACTGCGACGGCGAAGGCCACGGCCACAGCGACGAAGGCCGCGGCCACGGTGGCGACGGCAAAGGCCACGGCGACGGCTGTGAAGGCCACGATGGCCACCAGGGTCACGCGGACCAAGACGGCGAGGACCACGACGGCGAGAGCCACCACGGTCGGTAGCGACCACCTGCTCCGCTCCGGAGGGGTGCAGCGCGACCTCTCCGGCTATCGGAAACGTGATCCGGCACAGAGCCGGGCGCGGCGGGTTTCTAGACACCGCGCTCCCGGTGCGCGCAACGCTACTCCTTCGCGCTGCTCTTGCCCTTCGCCGCCTTCTCGCGCGGGGCCCGCTTGGCCGGCTTGCGCTCGACCTCGGGCCCTTCGGGCGCGTCGGGAACTGCCTGCAGACGTGGGGCCGACGCTGCCCTGGCGGCAGGCGCGGGCGCTGCTGCGGCAGGCGGAGGCGCTGCTGCGGAGGGCGCGGTCGCCTTGGGCTTTACCTGCAGGCTCGCCTTGAGCGCCTCCATCAGGTCGATGATCTGCGTCTGCGGCTGCTCGGGCGCGGCCTGGATCTCCTGGCCTTCGACCTTGCGCTGGATCTGCTCGAGGACGCGCTTCTTCACCTCGTCCTCGTACTGCTCGGGCTTGAACTCGTCCTGCGAGATCTGCTCGATGATCGACTTCGCCAGCTTCAGCTCGTGCTCCTTCACCTCGGTCTTGGCGATGTCGACGTCGGCGAAGGGCCGGACTTCATCCTTGTAGAGCAGCTGCTGCATCGCGATCCCGCCGTCCGGACCTGCCATCGGACGCAGCATCACCAGGTACTGCTTCCCGCGCGCCGCGTATCGGGCGAGCGCGACGCGGCCCGTCTGGATCATCGCCTCCGAGAGCAGCCGGTAGGCGCGGTCGCCGCCCTTGTCCGGCCCCAGGTAGTAGGCTTTCTCGAAGTAGATCGGATCGACCTTGGCGGCGGGGATGAACTCGGCGATGTCGATCGACTGCGTCGCCTTCTCCTCCATGGACTTGAGCTCTTCGACCGTGAACGTCACGTAGCGGTCCTTGGCGAACTCGTAGCCCTTCACCATCGCGTCGCGCTCGACCTTCAGGTCGTTCTCGCGCGGGCAGATGTACTGCTGCTTGAGCTTTCCGCCGCACTGTCCGTGCAGCAGGTTGAACGACACCGCGCTCTGCGGCTGGGTCGCCGAGTAGAGCTTGACGGGGATCGAGACGAGCCCGAACGAGATGGTTGCGGTCGAGATCGAGCGAGCGGCCATGCGGCGATCTATATCTGTGGTCCTTGCCCAAGACCACTTTACAGCCAGGAGCCCTGGCCGCCGCGCAGGGCCCCTCCAAGGACTTCCTGGGAGAAGTCGCCAGGATCGCGCCCGCCCAGGCTGGCAAGGGCTCGGCGCGCGGGCTGCCCGACGCGCCCGCGGTGGGGCAGGTCGAGCCGATGCTCGCCGAGACGGCCGACGCGCCCTTCTCCGGCCCTGACTGGATCTTCGAACTGAAGGTGGACGGCTACCGCGCGCTCGCCTGGGCGGCGGAAGGCGGCGCGCTCTCGCTGCGCTACCGGCGCGGGGCCGAGGCGGTGCAGGCCTTCCCCGATCTGCGCGCGCCGCTCTCGGCAGTAGGCGTGCGCGGCGGCGGCGTCGTGCTCGACGGCGAGGTGGCGGTGCTCGACGAGCGCGGCCGGCCGTCGTTCCAGCGCTTGCAAAAGCGCGCCCAGCGCGGGCGGGCGCGCGGCCTCGACCCGCAGACCGCCGCGGCGCTGCCAGCGGTCTTCTTCGCCTTCGACCTGCTCGCCGCCGGCGGCCGCGATCTGCGCGCGCTCCCGCTCGTCGAGCGCAAGCGGCTGCTCGCGCTGCTGCTGGGTCCGGCTGCGGAGCCCTCGCCGTGGTCGGGCCGCGTCCGGGTGCTCGGCCATGTGGACGGCGCCGAAGGCGAGGAGCTGTTCCGGCGCGCGCGGCTCACAGGGCTCGAGGGCGTGATGGGCAAGCGCGCCGCCTCGCCCTATCGGAGCGGCCGCCGCGCCGACTGGCGGAAGGTGAAGGTCGAACACACCGACGAGTTCGCCATCGTCGGGTTCATGCGCGGCGAGGGGATGCGCTCGTCGCTCGGCTCGGTGCACCTCGGCCTCTGGGACGGGCAGGGCTGGGTCTATGCAGGCAGCGCGGGGAGCGGCTTCTCGGAGTCGGAGGCCGCCGCGCTCGCCCGCACGCTCGAGCAGGCGCGGGTCGAGCAGCCGCTGGTGAAGGGCGCGCTGCCCAAGGGCCGGGAGCACCTCTGGGTCGAGCCGCGTCTAGTGGCGGAGGTCCGCTACAAGGAGAAGACGGACGACGGCCTCTTGCGGCAGCCCACCTTCTTGCGGCTGCGCGAAGACAAGGCGCCCCAGGAGCTGAATACACTTACGGGTGCCGGTGCGGGTTCGAACGCGGATACGGGGACGGATACGGCTTCGGATACCCGCACGGGCACGAGCGCGGACACGGGCGCAGAACCGCGCGCGAGTCGCCGGCCGAGTCCGAGTCCGAGTCCGAGTCCGAGCGCGAGGCCGCCGTCGTTGGTCTCCCGCGCCCAGCGCTTCACCAACCTCGCCAAGCCCCTCTGGCCCGGCGAAGGCATCACCAAGGGCGACCTGATCACCTATTACCGCTCCATTGCCCCTTGGATATTGCCCTGGCTCCGCGACCGCCCCGTCACCATCACCCGCTACCCCGACGGCATCGCCGGCAAGTCGTTCTTCCAGAAGAACGCGCCCGACCACGCTCCCGCTTGGGTCCGCACCTCGGTCGCCCCCAGCGAGCGATGGGGCGGCGCTGAGACCACCTCCGGGCGGCAGGCGCGGCACGCGAAGCGCGAGGCGGGCGACGAGGGTCTCGGCGACCACATCCACGCCATCGTCGTCGACGACCTCGACACGCTGCTCTACCTCGCGAACCTCGCTGCCATCCCGCTGCACATCCCGGCGGCGCGGCTCACGGACATCGAGCGGCCCGACTGGGGCGTCATCGACCTCGACCCCAAGGGCGCACCGTTCGCCGACGTGGTCGCCTGCGCGCTCGAGCTGCGCGCCCAGTGCGACGCGCTCGGGCTGCCCAGCTTTCCCAAGACCTCGGGCCAGGCGGGCCTCCACGTGCTGGTGCCGCTCGGCGCGCAGCTCGACCAGCCGGGCGCGCGGCAGCTATGTGAGCTGCTCGCGCGCCTCGTCGAGCGGAGGCTCCCGGAGATCGCAACGCTCGCCCGCCCGCTCGACCAGCGGCAGGGCCGCGTCTACCTCGACACGCTGCAGAACGGCCGGGGCAAGACCATCGCGGGTGCCTACAGCGTGCGCCCCGTGCCCGGCGCGAGCGCCTCGGCCCCGCTCACCTGGGACGAGGTCGACGGGAAGCTCGACCCGAAGGCCTTCACGCTGCGGACCCTCCCGGAGCGCGCGCAGCGGCTGGGCGCGGATCCGTGCCTGGGGGCGCTCACGCTGCAGCCCGATCTGCCGCGGGCGCTGGCGTTGCTGGCGGAGCGGCTGAAGGGGTGAGCGCTGGCCTCCCGTGGTGCGCGCGTCAACCGCGCCTTCGCCTACGCCAAGCTCCAGCTGCCCGACGGCTCGAAGCTCTGGGCCTTCTCGCTCCACCTGAGCCGCACGACTGGCTGCTGGTGGACGGGGCCCTGCGCGCGAGGGAGACCCCGGTGGCGATCAAGGCCAGCAGGTTCCCCAGCGGCCTGGTGGTCGACACGCGCGTCTACTCGCCGATCCTCGACCTCTCGCCGGCCGTCGCCACCGACAGCGGCGCACCGTCGATGCAGCACATGGGCGTGGTCCGCGACTTCCTGCTCCCAGTCAAGTAATACACTTACTGCGCCCGGGCTCCTCGGGGCGCGTCAAGACGCCGCGCCGACCTTCCCTGCCCGCGGCGCTTGGGTTCGCGATATGGCAAGGGCCATGTCCGGCTCCCTCGATCCACTCTTTCGCCCCCGCTCGGTCGCCGTGGTCGGCGCCTCGCGCACCAAGGGCTCGATCGGCTACCAGGTCCTGCGCAACCTCCTGCGCGGCGGCTTCTCGGGCGCGGTCTATCCGGTCAACGCCTCCGCCAGCGTGGTGCAGTCGGTGCGCGCGTTCCCCTCGGTGGGCGCGATCCCCGACCCCATCGACCTCGCGGTGCTGGTGGTCCCGGCCGCCGCGGTCCCGGCGGCGCTCGAGGAGTGCGGGCAGAAGGGGGTCAAGGCGGTCATCGTCATCTCGGCCGGGTTCGGCGAGACCGGCGCCGCGGGCCGCGCGCAGCAGGACGCGCTGCGCGAGCGGGCGCGCCACTACGGCATGCGGATGGTAGGCCCCAACTGCCTGGGGGTGGTCAACGCGGACCCGGCGGTCTCGATGAACGCCACCTTCGCGCCGACCTTCCCGCCCTTCGGCAACGTGGCCTTCTCCTCGCAGTCGGGCGCGCTCGGGCTGGCGATCCTCGACGAGGCAAAGAGCCTCGGCGTCGGCATCTCGCAGTTCGTCAGCCTGGGCAACAAGTGCGACCTCTCGGGCAACGACCTGCTCGAGGAGTGGGAGCACGACCCGGCGACCCAAGTCATACTCTTCTACATGGAGAGCCTGGGCAACCCGGTGCGCTTCATGGAGATCGCGCGGCGGGTCGCGCGCAAGAAGCCCATCGTCGTCGTCAAGGCCGGCCGCACCGACGCGGGCGCGCGCGCGGCCTCGTCCCACACGGGCTCGCTGGCGGGCCTCGACGTGGCGGTGGACGCGCTGCTCGGCCAGGCCGGCGTCATCCGCACCGATACGATTCATGAGCTGTTCGAGGTGGCGCGGCTGCTCGCCAACCAGCCGCCGCCCGCGGGCAAGCGGGTGGCCATCGTCACCAACGCGGGCGGTCCCGGCATCCTCGCCTCCGATGCGTGCGAGAGCCGCGGTCTCTCGATAACGCCGCTATCGAAAGAGGCGCAGGCCGCGCTGCGCGCGTTCCTCCCGCCCGAGGCGTCGGTGGCGAACCCGGTGGACATGATCGCCAGCGCCTCGGCGGCGTCCTACGAGAAGGCGCTGCGCATCGTGCTCGCCGAGCCAGGCATCGACGCCGCGGTGGTGCTCTTCGTCACCCCGATCGTCACCGACCCGCACGCGGTGGCGGACGCCATCATCCGCGCCGCTACGCAGGGGCAGAGCAAGAAGCCCGTGCTCGCCTGCCTGATGGGCCGCCAAGACGTCGCCGAAGCGGTGACGGCGCTGCAGGCAGCGAAGATCCCGGTCTACGACTTTCCCGAATCGGCGGCCGCCGCCCTCTCCCGCGCGGCGGGCTACGGGGCGTGGCTGCAGGCCCCCGAGGGCAAGCTGGTGGAGCCCGCGGGCTTCTCCCGCGAGCGGGTGGCCGCGGTGCTGGAGGCGAGCCAGGGCCGGTCGGGCGCGCGCTGGCTGCGGCCCGAGGAGACCTCCTCGCTGCTGGCGGCGGTCGGGCTGCAGACCGCGCGCGGCGCCGAGGCGCGGACCGAGGACGCTGCGGTGGAGACCGCAAACCGCCTCGGCTACCCGGTGGTGATCAAGCTGCTCTCCGACACCATCACCCACAAGAGCGACGTCGGCGGCGTGGTGGTGGGCGTGCGCGACGCGCAGGGCGTGCGGGCCGCGTGGCGCGGCATCACCGGGCGGCTCGCCGCGCTCGGCCGCGCTCCCGAGCTGCGCGGCGTGCTGGTGCAGCAGCAGCTCCCGCGCGGGGTCGAGGTGTTCATCGGCGCCACCCGCGACCCCGAGTTCGGCGCGCTGGTGGGCTTCGGCATCGGCGGCACCGCGGTGGAGGTCTGGAAGGACATCGCCTTCCGGGTGGCCCCCCTGCGCGACACCGACGCGCTCTCGATGCTGCAGCAGATCCGCGGCCGCCCCCTCCTGGAGGGCTTCCGCGGCGGGCCGGTGGTCGATCAGGGCGCGCTCACCGACGCGCTCCTGCGCGTCAGCGCGCTGATGTCGGCCTTCCCCTCGATCACCGAGGTCGACCTCAACCCGGTGATGGCCTCGGCCGAGGGCGCGGTGGTCGCGGACGCGCGCGTGCGCGTCGAGCCGCCGGGCGCCCGCGAGCGGCCTTGAGTCGGGGAGGGAGCCCTGCTCGCAGGGCCGCCTGCCCTACGGCGGGTAGAGGAACTGCAGCACCGCGCCGAACCGGCCGCTCCACGCCGCCTCGTTGTGCTGCGCCCCGGGGTCCTCGAAGTAGCGCAGGTCCGCGCCGTCGGCCCAGCCCTTGGCCTTCAGCGCGTCGTGCAGCGCCCTGGCGCCCGCGAGGGCGTCGCCGCTGTCTTCGGCGGTGCCGATGTCCTCCCAGATCCGGAGGGCGGGCTTGCTGGCGAGCGAGTTCACCCGCGTGACGATGTCGCTGTTCGCCCACCAGACCGAGGGCGAGAGGACGCCGATGCGAGTGAAGGTAGCGCTGCGGGTGAGGCCGAAGTACATCGACACCAGCCCGCCCAGCGACGAGCCAGCGACGCCCGTGTACTGCGCCTCGGGCCTGGTGCGATAGGTCGAATCGATCAGCGGCTTGACCACCTCGGCCAGGTAGCGGCCATAGTTGTCGGCATTGCCGCCGCCATAGCGGGGATCAGCCACCTCGGTGTAGTCGGGGATGCGGTCGGAGGTGTTGTAGAGGCCCACCAGGATCAGCGGCGCCACCTTGCCCTGGCCGATCAGCGCCTCGGCGGTCTCGTCGGCGTGCCACTCGCCGGCAAACGCCGTGCAAGCGTCCATGGTGTTCTGGCCGTCGTGCAGGTACAGCACTGGATATCGCGCGCCGGTATCGGCGGCATATCCCGGCGGCAGGTAGACGATCAGGTCGCGCGCCTTCACCGCGATGGTCCCGGGGCTCACCTGCGCGTGCTTCTTGATGGTGCCCGTCAGCGTCGGCTGGCAGACGTAGGGATGGGCCCAGCGCAACACCGAGAACTCCAGCCGCGCGCTGGCGGCGACGGTGTGGGTGTGGTTGCCGATGTCGGAGCCGTCCGCCGCCACCTCGACGGTGCTCCAGCCGCCGAGCGTGAACTTGAACTGCAGCGCCGCGCCGGGCGAGAGCGGGACCGCGACGGCGTGCTTGCCGTCCGTGCCCTTGGTGAGGGCGAGCCCTGCGCCGCTCCAGGCGCCCAGCTCCGGGAGGTTGCCCGAGATCCACACCGTGGCGTCCACCGGCGTGTCTGCGGGCACGGTGACCGAGAAGGTGACCTGCGCCTTCTCTGTCGAGCCGCCGCAGGAGAGGGCGCCGGCGAGCGCGGCGGCGAACGCGAAGGCGAGCGTCCTGCGGAGCAGCGAACGCAGCATGGGCACGAGAGAAGAGTGGCGCATGCGCGGAGTATAGAGCGTCTCGCGGCCGGGCCCTCGGCGGCTGGGGCAACGCGCCTCGGTCCAGGCGCGCTTGAGCGGCTTGGGCGGGCATACGCTCCGGCGACCGGAGGCGTCCTGGCCAGCCTTCCCCGCCCCTGCGCGGGACACCGTCAATAGTTGAGCGCCCCTTGCGCCCGCACCGCCGTCATCGCCGCGAGGTTGAAGACGTCCTGCACGCTCGCCCCCTGCTGGAGGATGTTCACCGGCCGGTTCATCCCCATCAGCACCGGCCCGATCACCTCGGCCCCGCCCAGCCGCCAGAGCAGCTTGTAGCCGATGTTGGCGCTGTTCAGGTCAGGAAAAAGTAACACATTGGCGTTCCCGGTGAGCCGCGCGAAGGGGAACTCGCTCTCCCGCACGTCGGCGACCACCGCCGGGTCCACCTGCATCTCGCCCTCGATCTCCAGGTCCGGCCGGCGCTCGCGCACCAGCTCGATCGCCCGCCGCATCACGCCCGGTGAGCCGCCGCGCTGGGTGCCGAAGTTCGAGTAGGACAGGCCCGCGATCCGCGGCGTCAGGTCGAAGGCGAGCGCCAGCTCGGCGGTGGCGATGGCGATGTCGGCGAGCTCCTCGGCGGAGGGCGCGACGTTCACCGTGCAGTCGGCGAGCAGCTTGATGTCCTGCTTGAAGGCGAGGATGTAGGTGCCCGCCGCCCGCTTCCCGGGCTGCGTGCGGATCACCTCCAAGGACGGCCGGATCGCCTCCGGATAGGTGCGGCTGATGCCCGCCACCAGCCCGTCCACCTTGCCCTCGCGCAGCAGCATGGCGGCCAGCGTGTTGCGCTGCTTCACCCGGTATTCGGCCTCGGTCATCGAGACGCCGTTGCGCTGGCGCAGGTCGAAGAACTTCTTCGCGTAGGCGCGCTGGTCCGGGATGGTGAGCGGGTCGATGATCTCCATCCCCTCGATCGCCGCGAGGCCCGCCTCGCGCGCCATCGCCAGGATCTCGGCGGGCTTGCCGAGCAGCACCGGGGTGCAGATGCGCTCCTCCTGCAGTTGGGCGGCGGCGCGGATGATCCGCGGGTGGTTGCCCTCGGCGAAGGCGATGCGGGTGAGCTTGCGGCGCGCCCGCTCGAGCACCACGCTCATCACTTCGTAGGTGCGCCCCTGCCGCCTGCGCAGCTGCTCGACGTACTCGCCGTGGTCGAGCGTGAGGCGCGCCACGCCCGACGCCACCGCCGCGTCGGCCACCGCGGGCGCCACGTGGATGAGCACGCGCGGGTCGAACGGCTTGGGGATGATGTAGTCGCGCCCGAACTTGAAGTGCTTGCCGCCGTAGGCCGCCGAGACGCTCTCGGGGACGTCCTGCCGCGCGAGGCTGGCGAGCGCGCGCGCGGCCGCCACCTTCATCTCGTCGTTGATGGCGCGGGCCCGCACGTCGAGCGCGCCGCGGAAGATGCCCGGGAACCCGAGGACGTTGTTGACCTGGTTCGGGTAGTCGCTGCGGCCGGTGGCCATGATCGCGTCCTGCCGCACCTCGAGCACCTCGTCGGGCGTGATCTCGGGGTTGGGGTTGGCGAGCGCGAAGACGATCGGGTCGGGCGCGAGGGCGGCGATCATCTGCTTGGTGATCGCCCCCTTCGCCGAGAGCCCCACCAGCACGTCGGCCCCCTGCACGGTCTCCAGCGCGGTCTTCGGCGAGTCGCCCTGCGCGTAGACCCGCTTCCACTCGTTGTCGTCCTCTGGCCTTCCCCGATAGACGACGCCGAACATGTCGCAGAGGAAGATGTTCGCGAGGGGCACGCCGACGGTGACGTACATGTTGGCGCAGGCGATCGCCGCCGCGCCGGCGCCGATGAAGACGATCTTGATCTGGTCGAGCTGCTTGCCGACCACCTGGACCGCGTTGATCAGCGCGGCGGCGGAGATGATCGCCGTGCCGTGCTGGTCGTCGTGGAACACCGGTATGTTCATGCGTTCGCGCAGCTTTTTCTCGATGTAGAAACACTCCGGCGCTTTGATGTCTTCCAGGTTGATGCCGCCCAGCGTGGGCTCCATGGCGGCGATCATGTCCACCAGCTTGTCGGGGTCGCGTTCGGCCAGTTCGATGTCGAACACGTCGATGCCGGCGAACTTCTTGAACAGACAGCCCTTGCCTTCCATTACCGGCTTGGCCGCCAGCGGGCCGATGTCGCCCAGGCCCAGCACCGCCGTGCCATTGGTGATGACGCCCACCAGATTGCCGCGCGAAGTGTATTCGGCCGCCAGCGATGGGTCGGCTTC
>JAYWAO010000312.1:0-1667 GCA_043782365.1 Deltaproteobacteria bacterium | reverse complement strand
TCGCGCCCGGTAATAGCTCGCGTAGTGCAGGAACGGGCTGAACTTCGCGTGGGCCGAGTTCTGGTCGACGATCATCCCGAGCAGGTGCTTGCCGGGCGCGGCGTGGGCGAGCACGCGGTCGAACGGGCCCACCTCACGCTCGAAGGCCCGGAAGTTGGCCGCCGCCGTGCCCGCAGCGTAGAGCCCGGTGCAGGCCGCCAGCAGCAACGGGAGCGCGCCGCGCAGGCCCGGCAGCGGCCGCAGCAGCAGCGGGAGGAGCAGGGCGAAGACGAGCGCATACCGCTCGTTGAGCTGCCAGAGCCAGCCGATCGAGACGGGGAAGGCGAAGTAGAGCGTCACGGCGATCAGCACCCACCAGAGCGCCAGTCCGCGCAGGCGCGTGGTCTCCTCGGGCTCGGCCGGCCGCGCGCCGGGAGACGCCGCCAGCACCACCGCCGCGAGCCACGCCAGCAGGGTCCACTCGTCCTGCGGGCCGTGCCAGATGTCGAGCAGCGCGGCCGGCAGGTTGTGCAGCGCCGAGTCGATGCTCTCGAAGGCAGGGGTCATGTCCTGCTTCCAGCCCACCTCGCCCGGGTGCACCACCGGGCTGCGGACGAGGAAGAGCAGGGTGGCCAGCAGCGTCGGCAGGGCGAAGAGCGCGCGCTGCGGGAGCGCCAGCAGGCGGGTCAGCCAGCCGGCCTTCTCCTGCCCAGGGCCGGGGAGGAGCCAGAAGGCCGCGGCGCACGCCGGCGCGAAGAAGACGAACGCCGAGAGGTGCAGATAGAAGAGCGCCAGCGTCACCGCCCCGAGTCCGACGGCGAGCCGCTGCCGGGGCGCGCGGGCCTGCTCGACGCTGAGCGCGAGCGCCCAGAGCAGCAGCGGCATGGCGGCGAGGTAGTTGAAGAAGCCGATCAAGAGCGCCTGCGTCCAGAAGAGCGCGCAGCCGAAGAGGGCGAGCCGCTCGTCGGCCCGGAGCGCGCGCAGGAGCGCCCGCAGCGAGAAGGGGAAGGCGAGCGCCGAGAGCGAGAGCAAGACCAGGTTTGCCCGCTCGGCGGTGCCGAAGGGGAACGCCAGCAGCGCACCGACGAAGTAATACAATAGATACTGCGTCTGCCCCAGGGCGAGCGAGAAGTGGTCCTGGGTGCGGAAGACCGGGTCCCAGAAGTGGCGCAGGCTGGCGATGGCGGCCACGTGCTGCGGCAGGTCGGTGAAGGGGAGGTGGTCGGTGGTCCAGAGCGGCGCCGCGGTGGCGAGCGCGCAGACCCAGAGGAGCCGCCTCCAGAGCGGATGGGCGGGGTCCCAGGGCGAGGCGGCTTTGGGGTGCGGGCCGGTGGCGTCCAAGCGGAGGGCTACCTCTTGCCTGCCGCGTGCGCTTCCTTCCACACCTTGAGCGCGAAGGCCGCGTCGCTGATGGCCGGGTTGGTGGTGTGCAGCGCGCTCTTGGTGAGGAGCGGGGCGGCCGACTTGGCGAGGGCCTGCGCGGCCAAGGACGGGCCCTTGTCGGCCCGGGCGGAGGTGCCGACCAGCGCGCAGCACAGGGAGGTGAGCGCCGCGAAGCGCCGGGGGCGAGACGGAAAGCCGCTAATCATGTCACCATCCTACCGTGCCCGACGAAACCGTGCAGCGCCGCCGCGCGTTCGAGGCGCAGGGCTGGCTCGTCGTCCGCGGTGTCTACTCCGCGGCCCGCG
>JAYWAO010000311.1:0-4779 GCA_043782365.1 Deltaproteobacteria bacterium | reverse complement strand
ATCGCGCGATCGTTCTGCCACGAGCCAAACACCGCGCCGATCGCGCCCCACAGTTGCTGGCGGGTATCTTGCGGAAACGGCTGGCCGGTGGCGCGTTGCACCTCGCCCTTATAGCCGTCGATCACATCGAGCCAATCGTCAGGACCAAGATCGGTATCGAGGCGCTTGCCGTTGAGGTTTTTGTGGTTCTCCAGGATATCTTCGAACACCCCATGATCGACACCCAGAACGACGTTGGAATACATCGCGATGAAGCGGCGGTAGCTGTCATAGGCAAAGCGCGCATCGCCGGAACTGTGCGCCAGCGCCTCGACCGTCTCGTCGTTGAGGCCGAGGTTGAGCACGGTGTCCATCATGCCGGGCATGGAGACCTTGGAGCCCGAGCGCACCGAGACGAGCAGCGGGTTCTTGGCGTCGCCGAAGCGGGCGCCCACGCTCTTTTCGATGGCGGCGAGCGCGGCGCGCACCTCGGCGTCGAGGCCGGTGGGGTACGGCTGGCCGGCGGCGGCGTGCGCGACGTGAAAGCGGCAGACGTCGGTGGAGATCGTGAAGCCTGGCGGCACGGGGATGCCGAGGCGGACCATCTCGGCGAGGCCGGCGCCCTTGCCGCCGAGGAGGTCCTTCATCGCGCCGTCGCCGTCGGTGCGGGCGCGGCCGAACGAGTAGACCAGCTGCCCGCTCACCTTGGCGGCGGGCGCGGGTGCGGGCGCCAGGGCTCGCGCGGGCGCCTGCGTTCGTGCTGGAGCCGGGCCGCGCGCCGGGGGGGCGGTGCGGGCGACGGGCTTTGCAGCGGCGCGCTTCGGGCTCTTGGTCTTGGCCATGGATTTCCCTCGCAGGCGGGGAGGATACATGGCAATGAGCGGCGCTGCCCGGCGTGGCGTCCGAGACGGAACGTCGCGGGCCAGCCTGGAGCGCCGAACGGGTTGACTCCCGTCGCCAGACCGATCGGCGCTCTAGGCTAGAAGAGCGACTCGGGCACGAAGAGGATGTCCCCCGGCAGCAGCACGAAGCCCGGCGCCTTGCCGGCGACGATGTCCTCCACCGGCACCTTGATGCGCGTCTCGGCGCCGCCCACCAGGCGGCTCACCGTGCAGGCGTTCTTCGAGGCGAGCTTGGAGAAGCCACCTGCGAGCGCCAGCGCCTGGACGACCGAGAGGCCGTCCTCGTACGGGAACGTCCCGGGCTTCTGCACCTCGCCGAAGACGTAGACCTTGCGCGAGTTCAGCTCCTTCAAGAACACCGACACCTGGGGGTCCTTGTAGAAGCCGCCCGTCTTCAGGCAGGCGGCGATCGCCTCGCCCGCCGCTGCCGCAGTGAGCCCGCCCACCACGACCTTGCCGCAGAGCGGAAAGCCGATGCTGCCGTCGGGCGAGACCCGGTAGACGCCCGAGACGTCGGCCTCCTGGAAGACGCGCACCTCGAAGACGTCGCCCGGGCCGAGCGCCGAGGCCGGGAGCGCGAGCGTGGCCCGCAGCACCGCGGGGCTCTGCGCCTCTACCGTGGGGCCCGGGTTGTCGCCGCGCAAGAGCCTGCAGCCCGGCAGCGCGCACGCCAGCGCGGCCAGCGAGAACAGCGCGATGCCCGGGTGCCTTGCGTTCGCCACGTCTGCGGCTCCGTCCTGCGCTTGCCGGCTAATAGTTGAACTGCAGCTTCAGGTAGACCTCGGTGCGGGCGTACGTATAGAAGCCGCCCTCGGTCGAATCGCGCGAGGTGATCACGCCGCCGAGCACCGCGTGCAGCACCCGCAGGAGCTCGATGTCCATCGCGGCGTCGAAGGAGCCCTGCGTGTCGGTGCGGGCGCCCGCGCTGCCCGGCGCGGAGTTGGCGAAGGCGATGCGGTCGACCTTCGCGCTGGCCGTCAACGCCACCCGGCCGCCGAGCGCGATGCGGCCCGTGAGGTAGCCGCGGAAGTCGTCGTACCAGCCGAAACTCGAGGAGACGGGCTCCGCCGAGCGCAGCACGCCCACGGTGATCCCGGTGGTGTCGGTCGGGTTCCAGCCCAGCTCGAGCTGGCCTACTGCGCTGGAGAACTCGCTGCCCTTGTCGGCGAACGTCTTCAGCCAGCCGCCTCTAAGTGTAATACGCACCTTCTCGGTGATCAGGCCCGCGAGGCCGACCTCGACGCGCAGCGGCTTGGTGCCGATGTTCGCGGTCTGGCTGTCGTAGACCCGCAGGGCCCAGGAGGAGTCGAGGGTGAACGCCGTCTTCGGGAGGAAGCGCCACCGCGCGTCGAGCGCGAGCCGGTGGGTCTGCGAGCCGAACTGGCCGAACTTGGTGGGGTCGACGTTGGGGTCGGTGGGGGTGCCGGGGGTGTTGGGCCGGTACGACTCGTACGACTCGAGCATGAAGTCGTAGCCCGCGCCCGCCTCGATGGCGCCGCCGCCAGGCCGCAGCGAGAGCCGGGCCCCGAGGTCGTTGGCGCTGGTGATCGCGCCCAGGCCGAGCGCGGGGTTGGTGGTCCGGTCGCTGCGGGTGAACTGCTCGCCGAGCCTGAACGACACCGGCCCGCCGCGGCCCATCTCCAGCGTGGCCCCCGCGTTCGCGCCGAGGAACGAGAGCTCCTGGGTGGGCGCCAGCCAGCCCGTGAAGCGGGTCCAGTCGAGGCCGGCGAGCGCTTCGAAGTCCACCTTGCTGCCGGGCGCCGCCAGCTTCAGGCCGGGGCGGAAGTGGAGGATGATCTCGGCGGGGTCCACCACGGGCACGGCCTGCGTGGGGCCGATGCCGCCCTGCCCGGCCAGCGAGTCGTAGCGGCCCTCGACGTCGAAGAGCAAGTGCAACCGTGCGGTCTCGCCCACCAGCACGCCAGGGCCGTCGGCCCGCGCTGGCGCCGCGAGGCAGGCGAGCACGCACGAGAGCGCCGCGAGGGCGGCCCGCTTTGAGGGCACACCTCTCGCTAGAGCCGCGGGCGGGCGACGCGGCCACGAGGGCCGCCGTGTGCTCGGGCTCATCCGGCTACCAAGGTGCGGGCGCTCACAGGTCTGCTCAGAACCCGCTGGCCGGTGGAGGCCTGTTGCTCACGGTCGTCGCGAGCGGCGCGGCGGTGGGATCGTCGGAGGGGAGCCCGGCCGGGATCTCGACGTCCACCTGCGTCTTCTCGTCGTTGTAGAACGCCAGCTGGCCGATGCATTGCTCTGCATCTTGCCGGAGCTGGGAAACCTTCTTCCCGGCGATGCCCACCTTGGCGAAGGCGTGCAGCGACTGCTCGTCCTCGCGGCGGGCGTTGGCCTCGCGCAGGTCGACCTCGGCCTGCTCGCTGACCTTGAGGAGGCCGCGCACCTGGTTGAGCTTCTCGTTGACGCAGTTGAGCTTGACGATGTCCTTCTCGCTGCGCGCCTGCGCGGCCAGCTTGTCGACCTGGCCGTTCAAGGTCTTCATCCCGTCGATGGTGCGGCGGGCCCGCGCCTCCCGCTCGGTGGGGGCGACCTTCTCTTCGGACCTGGCAGGCCCGGTCTGGGCGCGCAGGGCTGTCGAGACGACAAGAGTGGCCGCGACCAAGGCGGCTGCGCGCAGGCGGGTGCTCATCCTGGAGAGTGTAAGAGCGGAAAGCTCCCAGGGTCAAACGAACTTGCACCCGTCGATCGCCCTACTTCCGCCCACAGGTCGCGGGGTTGGCTACCGAACGTTCCAGTGCCACTGAACTGCGGCCTGACGGCCTTCGCGTTAGCTACGCTAGGTGGGCTGGAAGAGGAACGGAAAGGAGACCGGCGTGTCGCTGTCCGGCGTGAACGGCAGCCGCCACGCCTTCACCAGCCGCATCACGCAGGAGGCGACCTCGTCGTTGCCCATGGTGTCGGAGTCGATCGAGACCTCGACCACCTGTCCGCGCGTGCCGATGGTGAACCGCAGCACGATCTTGCCGCGCAGGTTCGGGTTCCGCTTCAGCTGGGTCTCGTAGCAGCCCTGGATCGACCGCAGGCGCAGCCTGATGAACCGGCCGAGCGCCTCCTTGTCGACGGTGGGCGAATCGACCTCGGCGTCGCCCTCGGCCGAGACCGAGCCCCGCACCGCCACGTCTTGCTTCTCGCGCAGCTTCGCGCCGCCGCCGCCGCCCGAGGTGGCCAGCGCGCCGATGCCGCTGGCCTGCGCGGCCCCTTCGCCCTTGCGGGTGGGTCCGCCGGCGTCGGTGGCGATGGCCACCCCGCCCGCGCCAGCGAGCGCCGCGCCGATGTCGTCCGAGAAGCCGCCGCCCTGCGCCAGCACGTTGGCGAGCGCGCCGCCGCCGCCCGCGCCGACCGCCCCGAGGATCTTCACGAGGCCCTTCTGCGCCACCGCTTTTTGCACCTCGGCCTTGTGCTCCGCCGAATCCTTGGCGGGCTCCTCCTTCTTGGCCTCCTCCTTGGGCGCCTCCTCGGGGGGAGCGTCTTCCTTCTTCTCCTCGGGCTTGGGCTTCTCCTCTTCCGGTGGCGGCTTCTCCGGGATGAGCAGCTTCGCGAAGCGGTCGGGGATCTCTTCCATCGCCGCGTCCTCGGGCGGCAGGTCGCGGCGGGAGACGGCCGCGATGGCCCCGAGGTGGACGAAGAGCGAGATGGCGAGGATCGAGAGGAAGCGGTGGTCGGTGACGTTCCAGAGGCTCCCGCGCACCTCGGGCGGCAGGACGGACGGCGCAGCCTTGGGCGGCGGCGGCGAGAAGTTGAAGACGAAGGTGACCTCGGCGAGCTGGAGGCGGCCCTTGGAGCTGCTCTCGAGCGGCAGCTCGAACAGCCCGCCGTGCGCGGTGGCGAGGCCAGCCCGCCGCGCCTCGGCCAGATCGACCTCGCGGCCGCGCACCGAGACCTTGCC
>JAYWAO010000310.1:0-1677 GCA_043782365.1 Deltaproteobacteria bacterium | reverse complement strand
TCGCGACCCAGCTGAAGAACGACCCGGCGAAGCTCCGCACCGCCGCCGCCCTGCTCTTCTCGATGCCCGGCACGCCATTTGTGTATTACGGCGAAGAGCTGGGAATGCAGAACGGTCCAGGCGGCCAGGACGAGTGGAAGCGCACACCGATGCCCTGGGACGGCACGCCTTCTGGCGGCTTCACCACCGCGGCGCGGCCCTGGCAGGCCTGGTCGCCGGGCCACGAGGCCACCAACGTCGCGGCGGAGACTGGCGACCCGGGCTCGCTGCTCTCGCTCTACCGCGCGCTGATCCGGGCGCGGAGGTCGTCGCCGGCGCTCACCCGCGGCGACCTCGCGCTGCTCGAAGCCAAGGGTCCGCTGCTGGCCTTCCTGCGCACCGAGGGCAGCGAGCGGGTGCTGGTGGTGCACAACCTGGGCGATGGGCCGCTTTCGGGGAGCGTGGCGGTGGCGGCGAGCGGCGCAGAGCCCGTCTGGGCCGTGAAAGGGGCGGTCCTCGAGATGCGCGGCGGCAAGGCGGAGCTCTCGCTGCCGGCGCACGGGGCAGGGTTCTTCAAGCTGCGGTAGGCGCTCGTGACCTCCCCATGACCGCTTCCGGGTGACACTGCCGGCTCATGCGCTTCGTCCCCACGCCGATCCGGATCTTCCTCGGCCTCGTCCTCTTCCTCGTCGCCTCGGCGGTGGTCGCCGTGGTCGCCCTCCCGCTCCTGCCGTGGCGGGTGGCGCGGATCCGCCTCTGCAACCTCTACGGGAAGATCGTCGGCCGCAGCATCGTCTCCCTCGCCGCGGTGACTCCCAGGATCTCCCACCGCGAGCGGCTCAACGGCTCGATGCCCGCCATCTACGTCGCGAACCACTGCGCCACGCTCGACATGTTCGTCTCCATCTGGCTCTGCCCCTACGGCGGCTGCGGCGTGCTCAAGAAGGAGATGGTCCGGGTGCCCATCTTCGGCCAGATGGCGTGGCTCTCGGGACACCTGCTGCTCGACCGCGGCAACAAGGAGAAGGCGGTCGAGGCGCTGCGCGAGACGGCGGAGTTCGTCAAGCAGAAGCGGCTCGGCCTCTGGATCATGCCCGAGGGGACGCGGTCGCGGACCGGGCGGCTGATGCCGTTCAAGAAGGGGTTCGTCCACCTCGCCATCGCCACCGGGCTGCCGGTGGTGCCGCTGGTCCTGCACGGCGCGCACAAGAACTGGGCGCCCGGCGCGTGGAGCTTCACGCCGATGACGCTGGAGATCGAGGTATTGGAGCCCATCGATACCAGCGGGTGGAAGGAAGAGACCGCGGGCGCGCACGCGGACGCGGTGCACGACCTGATCGCCAGCAGGCTGCGCGAGGACCAGAAGCCGCTGGCGGCGGCGAAGGCGGCCTGAAGCAAGTCGCGGTGGGAGGGGCTACTGCTCCCGCGCTGCGAGGCGGCGGAGGCGCTCCCTGAGTCGGTCCCTGAACTGGCGCAGCTCGTCTGCGATGAGAGGCGAGAGCATCTCGGGCAGAGGCTCCACCGGAAACTGCCCGAGCAGCCGTCAGCGGGCAGCGGCACCGCCGGCCTAGGCCGGCTCCAGCCACAGCGTCGCCAGCGGCGGCAGGTCGATCGCCACCGAGTACGGCTGCCCGTGGTTGCTCCACTGCTCCGCCCGCACCACCCGCGGCACGGCCATGTTCGACCCGCCATAGACAT
>JAYWAO010000309.1:0-4822 GCA_043782365.1 Deltaproteobacteria bacterium | reverse complement strand
CGGCGTTCTCGACGCGGTTCTCGAAGTGGATGCGGTCGGTCTTCCACATCCCGGTGGCGAAGAGCAGGTAGGTGTTGACGATGACGCCGCCGATGATGTGGATGCCGTGCAGGCCCGTCATGGTGAAGTAGATGCCGAAGAAGTTGTTCGTCGACGGGTAATGGTTGTGATGGAACTTCGAGCTGTATTCGAAGTATTTGATCACGAGGAAGATGAACGAGCAGAGAAGCGTCGCCACCATATAGAGGCGGAACTTCGACAAGCTGCCCATCTTCAGCGAGGCCCACGCCATCACCATCGTGATCGACGAGGTGATGAGGACCATGGTGTTGACGGTCGCGAGCGGGATGTTCAGCTCGTCGGCGCCGCGCGGCCAGGAGGTCGCTCCGGTGCGGAGCAGGATGTAGCTCGAGTACAGCGTCCCCGGCCAGAGCGCCGACTTCTCGCCGCAGCACCTGGAGGCCTAGACCGATGTCCGACATCGCGATTCCATATTCGGTCAAGCCTCACCCGATCACGGGGATCCCGAACGGCAAGTTCGGCATCTGGCTCTTCCTCGCCTCCGAGGTGATGCTCTTCGGCGCGCTCTTCTCCAGCTATCTCTTGCTGCGCGCCGGGGCGCCGCAGTGGCCTCCCGAAGGCGGGCGCCCCGGCGACCTGCTCTCGGTGCCCCTGGGCACGCTGAACACCGTGGTGCTGATCACCTCTTCGATCACCATGGTGCTCGCGTGGTCGGCGGCGGTGCAGCGGCAACTGGCGAGGGCCCGCCTCTTCCTGGGCGCAACGCTCTCCTGCGCGCTCGTCTTCCTCGGCGTGAAGGCGATCGAGTATTCGGCCAAGCTCCAACACGGCAAGCGGCCTTCGACCGACACCTTCTACGCCATCTACTTCACGCTCACCGGCTTGCATGGGCTGCACATCGTGGGCGGCGTGGTCGTCATCGGGTACTTGCTGGCGACCGCGGGCCGCCTCGGTGGACCTGGCGCGCGCGCATTTGCCAATCGGGTGGAGAATACAGGGCTGTATTGGCACTTCGTCGACCTGGTCTGGATCTTCCTCTTCCCCGCGCTCTACCTGCTCTGATCTGAGGGACGCCTTGGCCATCGACCTCGAGGGAATCGTCGATGCAAAGCGCGAGGCGGCGCAGCCCGCCCCCGATCCGCACGCCGCCCCCGACACCAGCAAGCCGCTCCTGGTCTTCGTCGCGCTGCTCTGCCTGACGCTGGTGACGGTGGCGCTCAGCGCGCTCCACCTGCCGCGCCCGCTGGCCATCGCGCTGGGTCTCTCGGTGGCGACGGTGAAGGCGGGCCTCGTGCTGGCGGTCTTCATGCACGCGCTGCAGGAGCGCCGGGCGCTGCGGGTGGTGCTCGGGCTCACCGCGGTATTGCTCTTGCTGGTGCTGCTGCTCCCCGTGCTCACCTCGCCGGGAGGGCTGGCCAACCGCTGAGCTCCCAGGTCAATTGCCGGCCGGCGTCGCTGCCCTCGGCGGAGCGTGCTTCACGTACTTGTCGAACCACGCGAGCGATTCGTAGAGCACGTGCTCGATCGACTCCAGCGCGCGATACCCGTGGGACTCGAACGGCAGCATCACCAGCTTCGCGGTGCCGCCGTTGCCGCGCACCGCCTCGAAGAGCAGCTCCGACTGCAGCGGCACCGTGCCCGGGTTCGCGTCGGCCGCGCCGTGGATGAGCAGCAGCGGGCTCTTGAGCCTCTCGGCGTGGAAGAAGGGCGAGACCTTCAGGTAGACGTCGGTCGCCTCCCAGAGCGTGCGCCGCTCGGTCTGGAATCCAAACGGGGTCAAGGAGCGGTTATAGGCGCCGCTGCGCGCGATCCCGGCGCGGAAGAGGTCCGACCAGCCGAGCAAGTTGACCGTCATCAGGCCGCCGTGGCTGTGGCCCGCGACTCCGATGCGGTCGCGGTCGGTCACGCCCAGCTCCACGGCCTTGTCGACCGCGGCCTTGGCGCCCGCGAGCAGCTGGTCCATGTACGTGTCGTAGATCTTGTTCACGTCGCCCACCACAGGCAGCGACGGGTTGTCGATCACCGCATAGCCATCGAGCAGGAAGAAGAGGTGCAGCGGCCAGCCCAGCACGGTGAAGCGCTGCGGGGACCCCGCCACCTGGCCAGCCATCGAGGCGTCGGCGTAGTCGAGCGGATACGCCCAGACCACCGTGGGGAGCCTTTGGCCCTCTTTGTATCCCGGCGGGAGATAGAGCGTGAACGAGAGGTCCAAGCCGTCGGCCCGCTGGTACTTCACGAGGCGCTTGGTGATGCCGCGCAGCTGCGGCGTCGGGTCGGGTATCTGGGTGATCGCCCTGCTCGTCGAGGCGAACGCCGCCTCGCCCGGCGGCGCCTGGGCGAGGGCCCTGCCGAGCGTGCGCAGGTGCACGTTGGGTGGCTCGTGGGGCGATTCGTGGCGGGTGAGGAACTGGCCCTTGCCGGCGTCGAGCCAATCGGCGAACCGCTCGAACTCGGTCTTGCCGCTGCGGAAGAGGCGCTTGGTCTCGAGCGTGCCCAGGTCGAGCCTGTCGAGGAAGGGCCGGTCACCTTCGGGAGAGGCGCCCGTGCCGCTCAGGTGGATGGTGTTGCCGCGCTGCTCGATCACACGCACCCCGTTGGCGAGCACGCGGTGCACCGGGAACCCCGGGTCCTGGTAGCGCTCGTCGCTCGAGTGGTCCCAGACGAGCCGCTTGGGCGCGCCGGGAGCCTCGAGGTCGATGGTGTGGACGCGGCGCCAATGCTTGATGACGTCGTCCTCGATGAGGAAGGCGAGGTTCGCGCGCTCACCCCACCAGAAGCCCACACACCTCGCCGCGGTGCGGGTCAACTCGACGGGCTCGCCCTGGAAGGGGGCCTTCGCGGTCATCACCTTGTCGCGATCGGGGACCTGCACCTTCCAGTCGCCGGCGTCGAGCGCCTCGGCCCACACCAGCGCGGCTGGCTCGGTGGGCCGCCACTCGAACTCACGCGGGCCCGTGGGCACGCCCCCGATCGGCACCGCGTCGACCAGCGGGAGCGAGGCGACTTTGTGTAACACCGCGCCCGTGGGACTCCACACCTCCACCTCTGACGGGAAGCGCCCATACGTCGTCAAATAGGAAAAGGGCCGGTGGAGGGAGGTGACGAGCAGGTGCTGGCCACCCGGCGCGGGCTGCAGGTTGGTGAACGCGGCGGGCTTCCCGAGCGCCGCCACCTTTCCCGTGGCGAAGTCGACCAGCGCGAGCTGCGAGGTGGCGTAATACTCGAACAGCTCCTCGTCGCGTGGGCTCTTGAGCACGTCGCGCACCTCGTAGGTGCTGCTCGCCCGCTTCTCGCCGCCGGCCTCCTGCACGTTGGGCCCCCGCGGGGTCTCCAGCGCCGAGGGGGGCGCGCCCAGGCCTTCCGGCACCAGCTTCACCAGCACCGTGCGCTGGTCGGGCATCCACTGCGCGTCGTCGTCGAGGATCGGGTTGAGGTGCACGCCCTCGAACTTGTGGACGCGGCCGCTGGCGACCTCGCCGCCCCAGAGCTCGATCCCTGCGGCGGCGATCACGGTGAAGAGGAACCGCTTGCCGTCCGCGCTCCACTGCGGCAAGCCGGCCTTGGCCCCCTCGGGGAGCGCCACCTTGCGCTCCGCGCCGGAGGCGATGTCGACCAGGGTGTAGCTGCTCAAATAGAACGCGCCCTGCGGGGCACGGTTGTCCGGGTGGAAGCGCACGCCAGCCAGCCGCAGGAACGGCCGCGCGAGATCGGCGATGGGCGGGTAGCGCACGGTGGTGAGGAGCAGCAGCGCATCGCGGGTCGGGTTGACGCTCGCAGTGGGCGGCGCAGGGGCCCGCAGCACGTCGAGCACCTGCTTGGGCGGCTGTTGGTAGCGGCTCTCGGCGGTGGCGGCGGTGGCGACGAGGGCCAGCGCAAGGCTGAGGCGCGCGCAGGCGGATCGTATCACGAACATTTGAACCCCCCGGGTGAAGCAGCACTCCCGTGCTCCCTGCGTGCGAGCAACCTACGGGCATCGACGGGGTGCCGGCAATGCCCGCGGGCATATCGTTGGGATAGTCGCCCTGCGCGCGGGTATTTCCGAGCCCGGGCCGCGGAGTTCCCGGTGTCCGGTGGGCGGGGTTCTACGGTTGACCCGCCGGGCCACGGCTGTATCCGGGGAGGGCCGTTGGGGGTATGCTCGCGTCGTCCGCGGCCGAGGTCACCAACTTGTCGCTCCGAGCCTTCCACCTCTTCTTCGTGACCGTCGCGGCGCTCTTCAGCTTCGCGTTCGCCGCCTGGGCGCTCCTCTCCCGCGGCGCCGTTGCGGGGGCCCTGGCCTACTGCGCGCTCGGGACCGCCGGCGGCGTGTCGCTCGCCGTCTGGGCGCGGCGCGCGGCCCGGGAGCTTCGTCGGGTGGCCGCGTGATCGCGCTCGCTGTTCTCTGCGCGGCAGCGCCTCTTGCGCTGCTCGCTTGCCCGGTCTGCTTCGGAGATCCAGCCTCGCCGCAGGGCCAGGCGATCCGGCTGGCGATCGGCTTTCTGCTCGCGGTGATCGTCTCCGTCCTGACGGCCATCGCGCTGGTGGCGCGCTCGTGGGCGCGGCGGGAGCGGGCGCTGGAGGCGGCGGAGCGCTGACGCGACTAGAGCCGCTCTTTAGAGCCGCTCTAGCTACAGGCTGTCCGGTAATTCTGCCCCGTTCTTCCCGCTCCCGCTCCCGCACCCGCACCCCGGCTCTTAGGGCCGGCATGCATGAACCCTCTTCCCCAAGGGGTCCTCTGCCTGAAGTCTCCCCTCATTTTCATCGGCCGCGATGGACGACTGCCATTCCGAACCCGGAGCGCCGGGCATGCCCTCATGATTGG